>DLNB01000033.1:205-101430 GCA_002479455.1 Acetothermia bacterium UBA7521 | reverse complement strand
TTCGGGGCGGGCGTGCTCGTCCTCGTGATCGCCGGGGTGCTGGTGGATTCGTTCCTGTCCGCTGTCTTGGGGATCGTGAAGTACACCGCCGACCCGTTGGGAACGCTCCCTGCGATCACCTACTGGCTCCTCGGCGGGCTGGGGTCGGTGCGGGTCCACGACCTCCTGCCGCTGGGGATCGCGTCGGGGGTTGGGCTCACGTTCTTCCTCCTCGCCCGGTGGCGGTTGAACCTCCTCACCCTCGCCGACCAGGAGGGCGAGGCCCTCGGCGTGCGGGTGCGACAGACGCGGTTCCTCGTGGTGGGGATGGGTACGCTGCTCGTGGCCTCCGCAGTCTCCGTGAGCGGGATGGTGGGATGGGTCGGACTGCTCGTGCCGCACGCCGCGCGGGCGGTGGTGGGGCCCGACTACGCTCGGCTCCTCCCCGCGGCGGCGGGACTGGGAGCAGCGCTCGTCGTGCTCCTCGACACGATCGCCCGGACGCTCCTCACGGCAGAGATCCCGCTGGGCGTCCTCACCGGCCTTCTCGGCGCACCGCTGTTCCTCGTTTTGTTCCTGCGGTTCCTGCGCGAGCGGGGGGGGTGGCGATGAGGCTCATCGCCCAGGACCTGGTATACGCCTACGTCACCGGACGCCCTGTCCTGCGGGGAATCTCGCTCAAGATCCGGTCCGGGGAGACGGCGTTCCTCCTCGGGCCGAACGGGAGTGGGAAGACCACCTTTCTCGATTGCCTGGGCGGCCTCCGGCCACCGCAGAGTGGCCACGTCATGCTCGACGACCGGCCGCTGGCCTCGTTCTCGCCACGGGAGCGGGCCCGGGCCGTGGGGTACGTTCCGCAGTTCCACGAGCCGCCGTTCAACTTCACGGCGTGGGAGGTGGTGCTGATGGGCCGCGCCCCTTACGTCCGCTGGCTCAGCCAGCCAAGTGCCAAGGACCGTCACGCTGCCGACGAAGCCCTCGCCGAGCTCCGACTGGAGGAGTTCCGGAGCCGGCCCTACTACACCCTGAGCGGCGGGGAGCGAAGGCTTGTCCTCGTGGCGCGGGGCCTGGCCCAAGGGGCGTCGTTCCTCCTCCTCGACGAGCCGGACGCCCACCTCGATCCCGCGAACCAGCACCGGGTCCTCCGAGCCACCGGCGAGCTTGTGCAGGGCGGATTGGGGGTGGCGGTCACCTCTCACTCCCCGAACAACGCGCTGCTCTACGCGGACCGAGTGGCCCTGTTCGCCCAGGGCGAGATCCTCGCTCAGGGCCCCCCCCACGACGTGGTCTCCCCCGCGCCCCTTGAACAGGCATACGGAATCCCGTTCGTCGTCGTGGGGGCCGGCGATGGGCCGCGGGCCGTGCTCCCCGCCCTCGGCTGAGTCCGGTCCTTCTGTAACGAACGGCCGGCGGGCATGAAGCCCGCCGCTACGAGAGCGGGGACCGGGGTCTGTAGCGGCGGACCTTGTGTCCGACGGCCGTTCGGAGCCTTCCGTAGCGTCGCACCTTGTGTGCGACGGCCTTGGCTCTGCCGGTCGAGTGCAGAGCCAACCGCTCCTTACCTGAACAGCCGGTTCACGTCCGCCAGGTACTCGGCGGCCTTCTCTTTGGCATGGCGGTTCCAGAACGGCCAATCGCCAATCGGAGCGTCCAGAACGTGCTGCAGAAGATCCTCGAACAGGGCGCGGTCCTTTGCCCGCCGGGCGTACTCCCAGGCGTAGGCGACGTGGTTCTCGAGGTAGGTGGGGTCGAGGAGGATCGCCCATTCAAAGTTGAACTTCGCGTCGGCGAGCTTCACCCCGAACAGGAACCCGTAGTCCGAGAGGTTGGCGAGAAGCGCGCCCACGGCCTGGGGCGCCGAGCCGCCGCAGTAGCTCGGGTCGAGCTCGATCACCCGATCGTACATGATGCGCATCTTGTTGCGGTGAGGGATCGCCGACAACGGGTTCATCCGGCTCAGGAGGAGGCCCAGGCTGTGGGCCGTCCAGAGGATGGTCGCCGGGTCTGTAGCCCGAGCGAGCAGCGTTCGCAGCCCGTCATCGGACAGGCTGAAACCCTCGTCGAGGCCGGACAGACCCAGGGAGCGGAACCCGTAGTCGGCGGCAGTGCGCAGCACAACTTCCTTCTCTTTCTCCGGTACGAGCGTGGATCGCTCGTACCAGAGCTGGGCTAGCTGCGCGAGAACGGCCACGTTTCCCGGCTCCGTGGAGAGCAGAACCTCGTAGATCGCGATCAGCCGCTCCAGGTTCTGTGGCTCGTACCGGACGGGGAACAGGGTCTCCGCATCCGCGGCGAGGTCCGTTACCGACTGTGCCCCTCCCGCCCACGCCAGCGCCACGATGACCGATAACACGAGAACTCTCCGCGTCATAATGGCCAAGCGTAGCCGTACCCTCGGGCGCGGGGGATCGGGGATTTGGCTAGAATGGGTTCCGCTATGAAGGCCGTCGTGTTGTGCGGAGGCGAGGGAACGCGGCTGCGGCCGTTCACGTACACCCAGGCCAAGCACCTCCTCCCCGTGGCGGGAAGGCCGGTGGTCGAGCACGCCCTGAAGGCGGTGCGGGAGGCGGGAATCCGCGACGTGGCGATCGTGGTCAGCCCGAGCGTGGCGGCCCAGTTCCGGGAGATCCTCGGCGACGGGGGCCGAATCGGGCTCCGGGTGGCGTACGTCGTCCAGCCCGAGGCGAAAGGCCTCGCCCACGCCGTCCTCTGTGCGGAGGAGTTCGTGGGGGACGAGTCGTTCCTCGTCTACCTCGGCGACAACCTCCTCCAGGGCGGGGTGTCGGGCGTGGTGGACCTGTTCCGCTCCCAGAAACCAGCGGCGGTGGTCACCCTGCGCCGGGTCGAGGATCCCCGTCGGTTCGGGGTGGCGGTGGTCGAGAACGGGCAGCTCGTGCGCCTCGTGGAGAAGCCGAAGGACCCGCCCAGCGACCTCGCCATCGTCGGCGCGTACGCGTTCACCCCGCTCCTGTTCCAGGCAGCGCGGGAGGTCAAGCCCTCGTTCCGCGGCGAGCTCGAGCTCACCGACTGCCTACAGTGGCTCATTGACCGCGGCCACGCCGTCCTCCCCTACGAAGTTCCGGGGTGGTGGCAGGACGTGGGGCGGCCGGCGGATCTTCTCGTGGCGAACCGCCTCCTCCTGACCCAGATCGAGCCACGGGTTGAGGGCGAGGTAGACGCAGGTTCGACGGTCGAAGGGCCGGTGGTTGTCGAGCGTGGGGCGCGGGTCGTGGGGAGCCGGTTGATCGGGCCGGTGGTCATCGGCGAGGAGGCGGTGGTCGAGCGGTCCACCGTCGGCCCGAACACAGCGGTCGGGCCGCGGGCCGTGGTCCGCGCCGCCGAGGTCGCCGACGGCATCCTCATGGACGGAGCACGTGTCGAGGGCCTGACCGTCCAGGGCTCTGTGCTTGGTCGGGAAGCGGCGGTGCGAGGCGATCCATCGGGCACCTCCCTCTTCCTCAGTGACCACGGGTGGGCTACCATTCAGTCGGCAGAACACGCGAGTCCATGAGGAGGTGTCCGAGATGAAGCGCTTCTGGTTCTCCGTGGTCGTCGAGCATGACGCGGACGGGTATGTGGCGATGTGCCCCGAGCTGCAGGGGTGTTACACCCAGGGGGAGACGTACGAGGAGACGCTGGCGAACATCCGGGAGGCCATCCTTCTTCACGTGGAAGACAGGCTGGCGTGTGGAGAGGAAGTACCCACTGTGGAGTCGGTCAGCTTGACCTCAGTGGAAGTGACGGTTTGAGCCGTAGAACGCCACGCTGGAAGGCGGACGAGGTCATCGCGGCGCTGGAGCGTGCGGGTTTTCAGTTCGTGCGACAAAGAGGGAGTCACCGCATCTACCGGAACGCACAGGGAAAGCGAGTCACCGTGCCCGTTCATGGATCGCGGACCCTCCATCCCAAACTCGTGAGAAGCATCCTTCGGGATGCCAGACTGACGGAAGCCGGTCTAGAGGAGGAAGGATGATCCTGGTCACAGGCGGGGCGGGGTACATCGGAAGCCACACGATCAAGGAACTGCTGCGCGACGGGCGCGAGGTGGTGGCGCTGGACAACCTGTCGGCAGGCCACCGCGAGCTCGTCCTGTGCCGCGAGTTCGTCCACGGGGACCTCTCCGACGCCGGCCTTCTCCGACGCACGTTCCAACGCTACCCCATCCAGGCGGTGGTTCACTTCGCCGCACACACCTCTGTCCCCGAGTCGGTGGAAAACCCCGCGAAGTACTACTACAACAACGTCGGGTGTGGGCTGGCGCTTCTCGACGCCATGGTCGAGGCTGCGGTGAAGACGATCGTGTTCTCGTCGAGCGCCGCCGTGTACGGAGATCCTGTGCGGGTGCCGATCCCCGAGGACCACCCCAAGGAGCCGAAGAACCCCTACGGTCGGACGAAGCTCATCTTCGAGGGCGTGCTTCACGACTACGGGGTCGCCCACGGGCTGCGCCACGTCTCCCTGCGCTACTTCAACGCCGCCGGTTCCGATCCCGAGGGCGAGATCGGCGAGATCCACGATCCCGAGACCCATCTCATCCCGATCGTGCTCGAAGCCGCGATCGGGAAGCGGTCCCAGGTGCAGATCTTCGGTACCGACTACGAGACGAAGGACGGGACCGCGGTCCGGGACTACATCCACGTGACGGATCTCGCCCGGGCCCACGTCCTCGCCCTGCGGGCGCTGGAGGAGGGGCGGGCAGCGCCGGCCTACAACCTCGGTACAGGCCACGGGCACACGGTGCGCGAGGTCGTTGCGGCTTGCCGGCGGGCGAGCGGGCGTGAGATCCGGGCCGTGGAGGCCCCGCGCCGGGCCGGGGACCCGACCTCCCTCGTCGCCGACCCGTCCCGAGCGAAGCGCGATCTCGGCTGGGAGCCGCAGTTCACCGCGCTCGACCCGATCGTGGAGAGCGCATGGCGGTGGATGCTCCGCCCTCTGTAGCGTCGGGGCTTGTCCCCGACGGCCTTTCGTCGCAGGCCTGCCTGCGACGCCACGGAAGGCTTCGAACGGCCGTCGCACACAAGGTGCGACGCTACGAACCCCGGGTCCCTATTCCGTAGCGTCGGACCTCCGCGGTGGTTGTGGAGCAGCGGGCTTCACGCCCGCCGTCGATTCGATGGTCCCTGTAGCGTCGGGGCCTGTCCCCGACGGCCGCAGGGCGGGTTCATCGGCGGGCCTGCTGTTCGCCGCCGCGTTCGCGGTAGAATGGCAAGCAGGTGGAGATCATGACCAACCGTGCCCGAGACTGGCTTGCGCAAGCCGAGCGCGATCTTCTCCATGCCGAGGAATCGCATCGGGGAGGACGCCACGAGTGGGCCTGCTTTGCTTCCCACCAGGCAGCGGAGAAGGCCGTGAAGGGTCTGCATCTACACTTAGGCCAGGAAGCGTGGGGACACGTGGTGGCCAAACTCCTGGCGGAGCTACCACGTTCCGCCAAGCCGTCCCAAGACTTGATCGAGAGGGGGCGCGTTCTGGACAACTTCTACATCCCATCGCGGTATCCCAATGCCCATCCCACCGGGGCGCCCTACGAGCACTATGGCCCCCTGCAGAGCGAGGAGGCGCTGCGCCATGCCCGTGAGATCCTTGCGTTCGTCCGTGCTCAGATGGCCTAGCAAGGCAGAGGTCGACCGCGCGGTGCGCCCATGGGCGGCCGCCGCTGGGCGAGACCGTCCGGAGGTGTTGCGCATCGGCTACTTCGGCTCGTACGCCCGGGGAGACTGGGGGGTGGGAAGCGACCTCGATCTTGTGGCCGTCGTCGCGCAGAGCGGCCTTCCGTTCCACCGACGAGCGAACGTGTGGGACCTGACCGAGCTTCCCGTTCCGGCAGAGCTTGTGGTGTACACGGAAGAAGAGTGGGCGACCCTCCCTGAGCGCGGTCGGTTCGGGCGGGACCTTCACGAAGAGACGGTCTGGGTCTACGAGAGAAGCGCGTGTGGCCGATCCGCATAGACCTCGGGCCTAGGATCGGGTGTACGGGAGGGGTACCCGAGGTTCGTAGAGGCCGGCGCTGGCCGGGGACCCCGCCGCGCATGTCGCCGACCCCTCACGGGCGAAGCGCGACCTGGGTTGGGAGCCGCAGTCGCGCCGCTCGACGTCATCGTAAACACCGCCTGGCGGTGGATGACCCGCAGTCGGTAGCGTCGGACCTCCACGGTGGTTGTGTAGCGGCGGGCTTCATGCCGCTGTCGGGTGCTGGGGAGACCCAAGGCCGCCCCCGATGCCGTGGAGGCCAAGCTCGGCAGGACACGGCCGGTCTGGATCGTCCACGAGGCCCTGAGTCTGTTTCAGGTTGCAGAGCAGTGGGAGAGAAGGGTCAGCGTTCAGAGTCCCTATGGCAGGCCCGGCGGCGAGCTGGCTCCCTCCACCCCTACCTCACCGCCCTTACGGGCTCTCGGCTCCCCAGTCAGCGACTCGATGACTCTCGACTCCAGACTCCCTCTCACTCTTGTTCCGCGAGAGCGTCCACCGTGTCACCGCTTTGCGCCGGTGGCGTAGCGCCCCAGGCTGTAGAATCAGACTGGAGGTGGGAGAGTGGCGAGCAAGCTGCTGGAGAGAGCGTTCAGCGAGGCAGCCAGACTGCCCGAAGACGATCAGCGTGCGCTTGCGGAGTGGATTCTTGAGGAGATCCAGTCGGAGCAGCGGTGGCAGGAGGCGTTTGCTCTGTCTCAACCTGAACTCAGGCAACTCGCGGGCGAGGCCCGGGACGAGTTCCGGGCGAAGAAGACCCGATCGCTGGACAAATCGGCGCTGTGAAGTCGAGGACCAGCCATCGCTTCCGGCAGGCCCTCGCAGCCCTGCCCGGGGAAGCCCATCGTACAGCAAGACGGGCTTACACACTGTTCAAGGAGAACCCTCGTCACCCAAGCCTGCGTTTTCGCCGCGTCCACCCCACGGAGCCCATCTACTCGATCCGTATCGGGCTGTACCACCGCGCGCTTGGCTGGGTCGAGGGTGAGGTAGTCGTGTGGTTCTGGATCGGAAGCCATGCCGACTACGATGCGCTCATCTCCCAGCTCCGAGGTCGCAACCCTCTGATGTAGCAGCCTGTGCGCTGCACCGCGCTGACCCTTTGGCTGCGCAAGAGAGCTGCGACGCTGCGGAAGGCGCCGAACGGCCGTCGCACACAAGGTGCGACGGTGCAGACCCCGGGTCCCTATTCCGTAGCGGCGGGCCTCATGCCCGCCGTCGATTCGATGGTTCCTGTAGCGTCGGGGCTTGTCCCCGACGGCCTTTCATCAGCCTTCACCCTGTGCCCCTCGAGCAGCCGCGTTTGCCCCCGATCGCCTGTTCAGGGTAGTCTGTGGGATCTCAAGGAGTAGCACTTCGCTTAACGCGGGGGTGGACAGACCGATGGACGAGTACGAGGTTGATCTACGAGAGTACGTGTGCATCCTGTGGAGAGGGAAGTGGATCCTCGTCGGGGTGGTAGCAGTCGCCGTTGCCCTTGCCGTCGTCTTGACCCTACGTGCTCCCGCCCAGTACCGAGCTGAGGCGCTTCTGGCCGTGGTCAGGTCAGCGGAGATGCCCACGGCGTACACCCCGCCGACGGTGCAGTGGGTGATCGAACGGGTCCAAGATCCCCAGCTTCTGAGCCGGGCCGTTCGAGGAGCCGCCGTGTCCGCGGAGTGGCTGCCTGCAGCGCTGACTGCAAAGGCGCAAGGCGCGTTCATCCAGCTTGCAGCCCAGAGCACCGTCGCGCCCGCGGAGTTGACCGAGGTCTTCAACCGAGTGCTCACCGCGCTTCACGAAGATCTTCGGGCCGGGGTTGCCGAAGCAGCGACCTCTCGGTTGGCCGAGCTGAGCTCCGAGCGAGCGGCGCTGCAGTCACGTCGGGCAGCGTGGGATGAGGAACTCCAACGTGTGAGGGAGGCAACCGTGGCTACCCGCGACCGGCTGCGGGCCGAGATCTCCCGCGTGCAGAACGACCCGGCCCAACTCGGCCTCAGCGTGGGGGCCAACGCGACCGTACGGGGATACCTCGTTCAGAAAGAGCTGGACGTTCTCTACAGCCGACTCCAGGTGGCGGAAGTGGCCCTCGACGAGATGGACCGGCTCGGTTCAGCGTACGTGGCGGGGATCGCGGGGTGGGCAGGCCTCGTGACAGGTCTTGTGGCCTTGGACGAAGAGGGAGCCGCGCTGCGCGAGGTCCTCGTTGCGCCCCCGAGTCCGATCACCACCGTGCGTGGATTAGCCCTTTCCGGGCCGTTGAAGCCGAGCCTGAAGATGAACCTGGCCGTGGCGGGCGTGCTGGGGCTGTTCCTGGGGGTCCTGCTCGTGTTCTTCGTCCACGGGATGAGGAGGGATCCGGCACCGGGCGCCGATCGTCTGACCTCATCGCCCAACACGGAGTCCAGCCCCCCCGCCAGGAGTAACGGGTAGGGAGTCGCCCGTTGGTGGCGAGGAATCGCCGTTGCGAGAAAGCTGCGAACGGGTGCATACTATCGATCCACGTAATGGTCTCCGAGGAGGACTGATGGCGATCCAGGATGCGCTTCTGAAGAAGGTTCGGGACCGCACCGCGGTGGTGGGCGTGGTCGGGTTGGGGTACGTCGGCCTTCCGTTCGCCGTGGAGAAGGCCAAAGTCGGGTTTCGCGTGATCGGCGTGGAGCAGAATCCGAGGCGTGCGGCACAGGTCAATGCCGGGCAGAACTACATCGGCGACGTGCGGGACGAGGAACTGCGGGACCTCGTTGCCCGGGGACTCATCCACGCTGACAGGGACTTCGCCCGCGTCCCCGAGATGGACGTGATCGTGATCTGCGTGCCTACGCCGCTGACCAAGAACCTGACCCCGGACCTCACGTACGTGGAGAGCGTTACGCGGGAGGTTGCCCGCAAGCTCCGGCCCGGACAGCTGATCAGCCTGGAGTCCACCACCTACCCCGGGACCACCGAGGAGGTCATGCTGCCCATCCTCGCCTCATCGGGCTTGCGGGTGGACGAGGACTTCTTTCTCGTGCACTCCCCCGAGCGCGTGGACCCGGGCAACAAGCGCTACACCACGAAGAACACCACCAAAGTGGTCGGTGGGGTGGGGCCTGCGTCGCTCGAGGTGGGGCAGACGTTCTATGCCCAGACGATCGAGAACGTTGTCCCGCTCAGCAGCGCCAAGGCCGCGGAGCTGGTCAAGGTGTTCGAGAACACGTTTCGCGCCGTGAACATCGCCCTGGTGAACGAGCTGACGCTTCTCTGCGACCGGATGGGCCTGAACGTGTGGGAGGTGTTGGGCGCAGCGTTCACCAAGCCGTTCGGGATCATGCCGTTCTGGCCCGGACCGGGGGTGGGGGGGCACTGTATCCCCTTGGACCCCCACTACCTCGAGTGGAAGGCCAAGGAGCTCAACTTCAACACGCGCTTCATCGCCCTCGCCGGCGAGATCAACCGCCGGATGCCGGAGTTCGTGCGCGAGAAGGTCCACCGCGTGCTCAACCAGGTAGGCGTGGCGCCGTCCCGGGCGAAGATCCTCGCCCTGGGCGTAGCGTACAAGAAGGACCTCGACGACTTCCGCGAGTCCCCCGCCCTGTCGGTGATTCACCTGCTCCGCGCGGACGGGGCCGAGGTTGTGTATCACGATCCCCATGTGCCGGCGTTCCGTGATGGAGGGCTGGGCATGGAGAGCGTCCCCCTGACGGCCGACCTCATTGCGGCGCAAGATCTGGTCGTGATCCTCACCGATCACACCGGCATCGACTACGCCTGGGTGGTGAAGCACGCCCGGCACGTGCTCGACACCCGCAACGCGACCTGCCCGGTACGAGAGAACCGCGATAGGATAATCCTGCTATGAGCGTCGGTCTGATCGGATCCGGAGGCTGGGGAAAGAACCTCGCGCGGACACTCCACGAGCTGAAGGCGTTGGGAGGGATCGCCGAGGTGCGGCCCGACCTCCGCGAGCAGATGCAGGGCGTTTATCCCGATGTGCCCCTCTACGCCGACCACCGCGCCCTCCTCGCGGCCAAGCTGTCGGCGGTCGCCATCGCCACCCCGGCTGCCACCCACGTCGCCCTCGCCAAGGAAGCCCTCCTCGCTGGGAAGCACGTGTTCGTCGAGAAACCGATTGCGCTCTGTAGCCGGGACGCCGAGGAGCTCGTTGAACTCGCCGAACAGCGCGGGAGGGTGCTGATGGTGGGGCACCTCCTCCTCTACCAGCCCGCCGTGCGGTGGATGAAGGCATACCTTGACTCCAAGGCCCTGGGCGAGCTGTGGAGCCTGCACCAGGAGAGGCTCAACCTGGGCACGGTCCGCACGGTGGAGAACGCCCTGTGGAGTCTGGGGGTACACGACGTGGCCGTGCTCCTCCACCTCGTCGGGCAGGCGCCCGAGCGCACCCAGGCTGCCGGCCAGATCGCGCTGCAACCCGGCATTGCCGACGACGCCTACCTCCATCTTGCGTTCCCAGGCGGCGTCCGGGCCCACGTGCACGTGTCGTGGCTGTGGCCCGAGAAGCGCCGCCGCCTGACCGTGGTCGGGTCAGAGGGAATGCTCGTTTACGACGAGGGAACGCAGACCGTCACCCTGCATCGCAAGCGCATCGGCGGCGGGCTGAAGCCCGTGGACGAGGGCGAGGAGACCGCGTTCCACGGATCCGCTCAACCGCTGACACTGGAGATGGAGCATTTCCTGACGTGCATCCGCGATCACTCCCGCCCCGTGAGCGACGGACGGAGCGCGGTGAAAGTCGTGCGCGTCTTGGAGCAAGCCACGCGGCAGATGGAGGGACGATGAGCGAGCACTTCGCGCACGAGTCGGCCTATGTGGACGAAGGCGTCAGGATTGGGAAGGGTACGAAGATCTGGCACTTCAGCCACGTCAGTGGCACCGCAGAGATCGGGGAGAAGTGCAGCCTGGGACAGAACGTGTTCGTTGCCGACCGGGTGAAGATCGGGAACCACGTGAAGATCCAGAACAACGTATCCGTCTACGAAGGCGTGGTCTTGGAGGACTACGTGTTCTGCGGTCCGAGCTGCGTGTTCACCAACGTGCGCACCCCGCGGTCGGCGTTCCCCCGCAACCGCCCCGAGGACTACACCACGACCGTTGTGAAGCACGGCGCGTCCATTGGCGCCAACGCGACCATCGTGTGCGGGACGACCATCGGCGCGTGGGCGTTCGTCGCCGCCGGCGCGGTGGTGACCAAGGACGTGCCCGCGTACGCCCTGATGGCCGGCGTCCCCGCCCGCCAGATCGGCTGGGCGTGTCAATGTGGCGTCCGCCTCCAGTTCGAAGCCGAACGAGCGCTATGTTCCTCTTGTGGTCGGCGTTACCGCAAACAGGATGAGCGAGTTGCACTGGAGGAAGCGAACCAGTAAACCATCGTGCGTGGTGAGTGCGGCTCAGCTGTGATAGGGTGAACAGGGGTTGGAGACAAGGTAGACGGCACCAGGAGGAGGTGGAGTATGAGCGTGAAGGAACGGCTCCTCAAGGACATCGAGAGCCTCCCTGAGGAGATCCTCGAGGAGGTCTTCGATTTCGTTGCCTTCGTCCGCAGAAGGCGAGTCCAGGCTGAAGAACCCAAGTGGAGCGACCTCGCTCTGCGCGCAGGGGCTTTCGCCTTCTGGAACGACCCCGACGAGATCGACTACACCCTAGACGACATCAAACCGCAGCGATGAACCGCACAGCTGGCGAGATAGCCATCATCAGGTTCCCCCAAGCTGATCTCCACAGCGGGAAGCATAGACCCGTATTGCTTCTTGCCAAGCTGCCGGGTCCTTATGACGACTGGCTGGTCTCCGCGGTTACCTCTCAGCTGCGGCACAAGGTGGAAGGCCGAGATGAGACCATCAGGCCAGGCGATGCCGATTTCGAAGCATCGGGACTGAGGGCTTCTTCGTTGATCCGTCTGGGAAAGCTGCTGACTGTGGAGGAGCAGGCTTTCGTAGGTCCGTTGGGGAAGATCTCAGATGGGAGGCTGCAGTCTGTCCTGCACCGGCTGGCAGACCACACTTGACCGAGGTGCACGAGGATAGGGCATGGTGGCGACTGAGCGGTTCGAGGACATCGAAGCGAGGTCAGTCGGGAGTTGAGGAGTCATGAGTCGCGAGTCATGCTTTGGTGGTCCGGAGATGAGGTAGATGGCGCAGATCAACCGCTTCGAGGAGATCGAGGGCTGGAAGAAGGCAAGAGAGCTCGCCAAGGAGGTCTACACGGTGACGAGCCGGGGTACCTTCGCTAGAGACTTCAGTCTTCGTGACCAGATCAGGCGCGCGGCTGTGTCGATCAGCTCCAATATCGCCGAGGGGTTCGCCCGCCAGACAGACAAGGAGTTCGTCCAGTTCCTGTACACAGCGCGTGGTTCAGCCGCCGAAGTCCAGAGCCAGCTGTACGTTGCCGCGGACCTCGGGTACCTAGGCCGAGAGGACTTGGGTCGGCTCTACGAGATGGCAGACGAAGTGTCTCGGTTGATCTCGGGGTTCATCCGCTATCTCAAGGGAAACCAGATATGATCTACTCCCTCCCGACCCTCGACTCTGGACTCCCGACTCCAGACTCTCGATTCTTGACTCCAGACTCTCGACTCATGACTCTCGACTCGAAAGGAGCGAAGCGACGTGAGGATTCCCATCCTTGACCTGAAACGCCAATATGCATCCATCAAGCCCGACATCGACGCGGCGATCCAGCGCGTGGTCGAGTCCGGGTGGTTCATCCTCGGCCCCGAGGTCGAGGCTCTCGAGAAGGAAGTGGCGACCTACTGCGGGGCCAAGCACGCCATCGGCGTGGCCAGCGGCACCGACGCGTTGTTGCTCTCGCTGCGGGCGCTGGACATCGGTCCCGGCGACGGGGTGATCCTGCCCAGCTTCACCTTCTTCGCCACCGCGGGCGTGGTCCACAACGTGGGGGCGACGCCCATCTTCTGCGACATCGACCCGCACACCTTCAACCTGGACCCCGCGGATATCCGCCGCATCCTCACCTCGGAATCCCGACCCGCGACTCCCGACGCTCGACGCTCGACTCGTGACTCTCAACTCCGGACTTCGCCGAAGGCGGTCATCCCCGTCCACCTCTACGGCCAGATGGCCGACATGAGCGCGATCATGGCCCTGGCCGACGAGTTCGGGCTGTACGTCATCGAGGACGCCGCCCAATCCATCGGAGCCACCTACGCTGGACTCTCGACTCATGACTCCGGACTCTTGACTCATGACTCCGGACCAGCCCGCAGAGCCGGCGCTATTGGCCACCTCGGCTGCTTCTCCTTCTTCCCCACCAAGAACCTCGGCGCGTACGGGGATGGAGGGATGATCATCACCGACGACGACGCCCTGGCCGACAAGCTGAGGAAGCTGCGCGTCCACGGGAGCAAGCCCAAGTACTACCACCAGCTCGTGGGGTTCAACTCGCGGCTCGACGCGCTGCAGGCCGCGATCTTGCGGGCCAAACTGCCGCACCTCGAAGCGTGGTCCGAAGCCCGGCGCCAGAAGGCCCGGCGGTACGATACCCTGCTTGCGGACATCCCTGGGATCACCCTCCCCCATCGGGCGGCCGGATGCTCGCACATCTTCCACCAGTACACCATCCGGGTGGCGGACGGTAAGCGCGACGCGCTCCGCGATCACCTCAAGGCGCAGGGCATCGGGACCGAGATCTACTACCCGCTGCCGCTGCATCTGCAGCAGTGCTTCGCGCATCTTGGCTACACGCAAGGGGCTCTGCCGGAGAGCGAAGCCGCGAGCCAGGAGGCCCTGTCGCTTCCGATGTTCCCCGAGCTCACCGACGACGAGCAGTCCTACGTCGCGGAATCCGCCAGATCCTTCTTCAGCGCAAGCAGCCAGCCATGACAAGCGAACTCCCGACTCTGGACTCCCGACTCTCGACTCCGGACCACGCACCCTGGACCCTAGGAGAATCAAGGACCCCACCCACAGCCGCAGCTGGCTCCGAAGCCGCGTACAATGGCCGAGTGGGAAGTATTGAGGGGTGATGATCTCCGAACGTGGCTGTAGAGGAGGTGAACGGTATGGCACACCAGATTGTGTTCCGTGCGGAGTACTTCAGGGAAGGCGACCTCTACGTGGCTCGTGCTTCGGAGCTGGATGTCTCAAGCTTCGGAGAGACACTGGATGAAGCAAAGGCGTCGCTTCAGGAAGCCGTCGAGGCCTTCCTGGAGGAGTGCGAGAGCATGGGGTCCTTTGAGCAGGTGATGGAAGAGGCAGGTTTCGAGAAGAGGGATGACCAGTGGCTACCTCGCCAACCGGTCGCAGCCGAACTCCTCACCGCGCGATAAGGATGACACCCCGAAGGATCACGCCGGTTCAGTATCACAGGCTGGTACGAGTGTTTGAGCTGGATGGGTTCGTCGTCAAGCGGGAGAAGGGGGATCACATGATCCTGACGAAGACGGGCGTGAGAAGGCCTGTGGTCATCAAGAAGGGACCGAGAGAGGTTCCAGTGACCCACATCTTGACGAATCTCAAGACGGTGGGGATCAACCGGGATTGGTATTTCGAGCTGCTTGACCATGTGTGAACTTGTCAGGCCAGGCCGGTGATGCATCAGCCAAGGCTGCTGTGGAGGATGAGTATAGCACGGCGACCTTCTGATAGCGTTTCATGGCCAGCTGCCCCCCGTTCGACCCAGAACCTCGAACGCCGAACGATGAACGTAGAACGTCCCACCTGGAATGTAGGACGCGCTTTCCGTCTCCCCAACTCGCAACTCCGGACTCTCGACTCGTGACTCTCAACTCTCAACTCTCGACTCGTTGACTCCCGACTCTCGACTCGTCGACTCCCGACCCAGGACTCGTCGACCCACCCCTTGCGGGTAGAATGGAAGAGCTGGTCCCGATGGGGGTGATCGTTCTTGGCCTCACGAGCCGTGTCTACAGATGTACTGGATGACATCGTCCGGCGGATCGTAGCGGTGGCTGATCCAGACAAGATCATCCTGTTTGGGTCCGCAGCTCGGGGCGAGATGGGGCCGAACAGCGATCTCGATCTTCTGGTGGTCAAGTCTGGCGTTCCTCATCGCGGACGGTTGACGGAGGAGATCTACATGGGCTTCTCGGGCGTTGGGAGAGCCGTCGACATCATCGTCGTCACCCCTGAGGACATAGAGCGATATCGCGATGTGCATGCAACCGTGATCAAGCCCGCCATCCGCGAGGGGAGGGTGATCTATGAACGCGAAGCAGCGACCTCCCGGTGACCCCATCGAGTGGCTGAACAGGGCGCGGAGCAACCTCCTGCAAGACACAAGCGCGACTGGAAGGGGTGTACCTGGAAGACCTGTCCTTCGCGGCCCAGCAAGCGGCAGAGAAGGCAATCAAGGCCGTCCTCATCCATCTTGGCGTGGAGTTCCCGTACATCCACGACTTGACAGCGCTGCTCGCGCTCGTGCAGCAGCAAGGGCTCTCTGTGCCGAGAGAGGTGGCCCAAGCAGGCCGGATCACCCGGTACGCGGTGATCGCCCGCTACCCGGGACTGGCGGAACCTGTGACCGAAGAGGAGTACGCGGAGGCAGTGGCGATTGCTGAGGGTGTCGTGCAGTGGGCCCAGGCCGTGGTGGCCAGCCAATGAGGGTCTCACGGTGTCACCCCAACCACTTGCCAGGGACCATAGACTCCCGACTCGGGACTCGATGCCTGCTGACGCGGGTCTTCGATTCGAGCGGCCCCGATCGCTGTAGAATGGTCAAGAAGACCGAGGCGACCTGGCATCACGTCGCCGAGGAGTAAGTCAGGAAGAGGAGGCGGTCTTGGGGACGAAGGAGTTCCGTCGCGGACCTAGGGGTGGGGCATTGCCCGGCCTCAAGCTCTCCATTGAAGACGCCACGGCAAGGCTGCGGGAGCTCATGCAGCGCGAGCGCGTCGTCCTCGCCTACCTGTTTGGATCCTGCGCCCGACGCACAGTGCAGCCCGGTTCCGATGTGGACATCGCCGTCCTGCTCGACGGGAGGGGCGAGGTGCTGTACGAGGCCTTCAGGAGACTGCTCGTGGACGTGCACGATGCCTTGGCGACCGAGCGGGTTGACCTTCTCCTCCTGAACAGCGCCCCGCCGACCCTGAAGTTCGAGGTGATCACCACAGGCACATTGCTCTACGCGCAGAGCGATGCGGCGCTGAACGACTTCGAGGCCGATGTGTCCCGGAGGTACCTGGACACCGCCAGACTGAGGGCTGTCCAGGGCGAGTACCTCAGACGGAGAGCACGGGCATGGTATTCCGAGAACAGAACGTGATTGAGCGGCTCGCGAAGCTCGGCGAGATCGTCGCCAGGCTACAGGAGCGGTCTGGGATGACCCGCGACGAGTATCGGGTTGATGCCGACACGCAATGGATTGTCGAGCGGGGTCTTGAGGTGGGATCGTCCGCCCTTCTCGACATCGGCAACCACATCCTGGTCGGGGCGTTTCAGATCTCCGTAGATGAGTACGAGCAGATCATCGAGCGTCTCCGGGAGAGGGACGTCATCAGCCCAACTCTGCACGCCGAATTGCGAGGGCTGGGTGGGTTCCGGAACATCCTTGTCCACGGGTATCTCAAGCTCGACCCCGAGCTTGTGTACGAGCACTACCGGAAGGCGCTTCGTTCCTTCCCTCGGTTCATCGCAGAGATCGAGCGGTGGCTCGTTCATCGTGCGCGCTGACATCCTCGACTCACTGACTCTCGACTCGGGACCACGCCCTTCCCACAAGCTACGGGCCACTCGCCCCATGCCACATGCTGGCAGCGGACCACGCACCATGGACTCATGACTCATGACTCATGACTACTGACTATGGACTCTCGACTCGTGACTCCCGACGGTCGTCGGCCGATGATCTACAATGGGGGCACAGCGGGCGGGGGTGAAGTGAGCCTGGAGGTGGCAGCATGCGTAGGCTTGGTGCGCTGAGCGAAGAGGATCTGGAGCTTCTCATCGAACGCAAGATCCTGGAGATCTTGGGAGACCCGGACGCTGGTCTAGATCTGAGAGCGGAGTTCAAGCGGAGACTGGAACAGCGGTTGAAGGACCTGGCACCTGTAGACCAGGAGGAGGTCGAAAGGCGGTTCGGTGGAAGTTAGGTGGACCCGCGGGGCTCTGGGTGACCTGGAGGGTCTGGATCACCGGGTGGCGGAGAGGGTCGTGAAAAGGGTCAGCTGGCTTTCCCGGAGCTTTGGCAGGGTTGTTCCAGAGCCTCTCAGCGGCGAGTTCAAGGGCACGTTCAAGCTGCGGGTGGGCGATTGGCGGGTTGTCTACACCGTGGAAGAGGATGTCATCGTGATCAGAACCGTCGCGCACAGGAGCGAGATCTACCGATGATCGCTTGCTCGCTTGGAGCATCCACAATGGATTCGGACCAGATGTCTTTGGACTACGTACCATGGACTCCGGACTCTCGACTCCCGACCATGGACTCCTGACTCCCGACTCCCGACTATAAGTCGCCATGCGACTAGCTAATGTGGTCGGTGCCCGCCCCCAGTTCATCAAACTCGCCCCCGGTGCCGTTATAGGTTGGCGGATCTTGGCGAGATGAGGTTCTGCAACGCCTTGCAGGCGCTGCGACGGTTCATCCCGGGAGGGAGGTTCGGGCGGAGCGTCGCAGTCCTGGCAGGGGGGACGGCTCTGGGGCAGGCGGTAGTAGCTCTCGCATCGCCGATCCTCACGCGCCTCTACAGCCCGGAGGATCTGGGGATTCTGGCGGTCTTCTCGTCCATCTTGGGTATGGTTTCGGTATTTGCTGCTCTGAGATACGAACTGGCAATCCCGTTGCCCCAGGATGATGCGGATGCAGCCGCTCTGGTGACGTTCTCCCTGGGCGTTGTCGTGGCTGTTTCCTTGCTCATGGGGGTCGGAGTCCAGTTCCTTGGGGGGCACATAGCGGATTGGGCTAACGCCCCAGCACTCAGGCAGCATCTGTGGCTCCTGCCAGTGGGGGTGGGAATGGTGGGGTTCTACCAGGTCCTCAGTTACTGGGCGGTGCGCAGACAGGCATTCGGCCGCATCGCGCGGACGAAGCTCTACCAGGGCCTTGGGGCTACCTCTACACACATCCTACTAGGCCTTGCAGCTGTCGGGCCTGCTGGCCTGATCTTCGGGCAAGTTGTCGGGCAGGGAGCAGGGGTGACTACCCTTGCCATCCATGCGTGGCGGGACGGGAGAGAGCATCTCAGGACCATGTCGCCGGAAGCCCTGCGCCGCGTGGCATGGCGGTATAGGCGGTTCCCACAGCTTTCCAGCTTCTCGGGCCTGCTCAACAGCGCAGGTCTACAACTCCCCGCTCTTCTCCTGGCCGCGTTCTATGGCCCTCTTGTGGCTGGGTGGTTCCTCTTGGGTCAGAGGGTTGTGGGTATCCCCATGAGCTTGTTGGGACAGGCGGTAGCTCAGGTCTATGTGGGAACTGCATCTAGGCTTGTGCAAGAGGACCAAGCGCGGTTACGGGGGATCTTCGCAAGGACAGCCGGTCGGCTTCTGGTCTTGGGGTTGATCCCAATGGGCGTTCTTGGGGTAGCGGGGCCGTGGTTCTTCTCGCGTGTGTTCGGGATCGAGTGGGTAGAGGCTGGTTCGTACGTGCAGCTGCTTGCGGGAGCCTTCCTTCTGCAGTTCGCGATCACGCCCCTCTCTCAGACCCTGAACATCATTGAGAGACAGGATCTTCAGCTCGCTTGGGACTTCGGGAGGTTGCTGCTGGTGGTAGGGGCGCTCCTGGGGGCAAGGCAGCTCGGAGGGAGTGCCTGGCATGCAGTTACCGCGTACTCAGCGGCCATCTGTTTGGCCTACGGAGCCCTCTTCCTGCTCAACCTATGGGCACTCGCATCCCATGTGAGGAAGCGCGAGCCGGAGGAGTCTCGGTGAGCACTGAACACCCGCGGCGTTCGACACTCGCCTATGGCATCAAGTGTCTTGCGCTCCTTTGCTGCTGCGGTGTTGCATTAGGCGGGATCTCCTGTAGCCAACGATCAGCGGGCTACAGGCAGTATCCCGTGGGTATTGGCCCGCCGAGTTTCGAGACTGACGTGATGCAGGCCTACCTGAGAATCCTTGAGAGTGCGGTCGATTTCTTTGAACCTCTGTGGAGAGGAGCGGATAACGGCGCGCCAAACGCTGGCTTCTTCGACTTCCGAGATTATGGCAATTGGGCCTACGATGCCTACGCCACCATCATCACGATTCCAGGCAATGGGATGGTTGCCCTAGCATATGCGGTTCTGCTTACCCACACACGGGCCGAGGCTTTCGGAATGGAAGGGGTGCCGCGTGAGACGGTTCTGTCGCGCGCTGTACAGGCCATACGCTGGTGTTGTCTCACAAGCGCCTACACACGAACGCCCTTCCCCTACTTGCCAGGGACGCCTCGGGATTTTGCTGAAGGGGAGCAATGGATCCGCCGTGTTGGGCGTCGTGCGGATGCTACCGGTTATCTCACTCTCGCTGCCTTGCTCCTGTGGGACCATCTGGATGCGGATACGAGGAGACTCGTCCGCGAGGTAGCTATAGGAGCAGCAGTGCGTGATCTCCCGCCATACGCATGGGATCCGGTTCAGGGGGGGAATCATGACCAAGTCAAGAAGGATCTCACTGCCACTCTTGCTGCGGCATACATGTTTCCCGAACATCCGGACCACCCGGCGTTCATGGCTACGGTTGAGCAGGCAGGTGTAGATCTCGTAAGCAGGCCCTCTGACGCTCAACGTGCAGACGCTGTCGGGGGGAAGCCCCTAAGCGCGTACTACCGAGGGTGGAATCTCTACGATGACTTCTCCAGCGATCATCATGGGCATGCCCAGCTCTGGTATGGCATTCACGATGTCTTCGAAGCCCGGCTGATGGTGGAGTTGTTTGCCCAGTTCACTGGTCACACCGTTCCTGAGACGTACGTCTATCCGGGGAACAACTACGATGGCGTCTTGGGGTGGGCCAAGAAGCTGTTCATTGACAGCGGGGATCTGGCTCACCCTCATGGCGCGGAGTACGATTCGTACTATGGAGGGACCCCTGCGCTGGCATTCGCCTATGGCAGCACGGTTCTTGAGGATCCGCAGGCGGCCGCGCTTGAGATACTCTGTGCTGGTCTGATGGAGCGACACACGCAGGCAGTGCAGCAGTACGACTACCACCGCTCCTCGTGGGGGGTGGCAGCCTTGGCCTACCTTGCGCATGCTCATCTCCGTGAAGCCGCGCCGCCGATGGCTCCGCTGAGCGAGGCGCTGGCGAGCTTGAACGGTGTCGCATACTACGCACATCAGCATGCACTCATCCACAGGACCGACGAGAAGTGGGTCTCCTTTTCCTGGGGGGCCAGCTGTCGCAATCGTGGTGGTTTCGCGGGATTCGTAGTCCCTCAGAGACTCAGCCCGGAGGCTGCAGTTGATGGCGGGTGGTCAGAGCCTCTTGTCTACTTCCACCAGAACTCCCTCACGGGAGTCGTATCCGTAGACGGCACCCCGCGTGCTTCGGCTTCCTCTGGTACGCTGTTTGAGGAGTACGACTACAATTTCGAGTACGATGAGACGGGCTTCAGCACCGCTGGCGAGCGTGTATGGAATGATTCAGTATGTCAGAAGATGGCCCTATTCTCGTTCCATGATGGACCGGTTGTTGCGTTCACGCGTCTCGAGGCTCTGGTTGATGTTGTCGTCGACTTCACGGGTATCCCTCTGTACTTCTACACGCGCAGAGGCGTGATAGGCGAGCATGTGCTCACAAGTTCGATCGGGACCGGTTCTCTCGTCTCCTTCATCGGTAAGCACGACGCCATGAGCTGGTGGTGCATCGACGGTCGCCTTGGTGCTGTTGTGCTTGACGGTCCGGCGAAGGTCTGCATCAATCATATGATCCAGCCCGAAGGGGAGGAGTATCCGCCTCTTCCGCCTGGCTACAACTGGGCCAGGAGCCCTGAGTATCGCGACACCGCCGTGATCCTGTCTACCGCTTCGCTCAACTCCGTTGCAGCAGCCCCTGGAGTGCGTCTCCTCGATCTGGGCATGGTACTGTACCCCGGCGCTGTCAGTCGCGATGTTGAGCAGGCTGCGGATCGGGCAAGCATCGTGGACCTGCCTGCTCACCTGTCCGGCGTTGTCCTTGAAGGCAAGACTGGGAGGAGGGATCTGGCTGTCGTCTGTTGGGAAGACACCCCGGGCACTGTCGAGGTCCTGAAGCTCAGTTTCCCCGAGGGAGCACCTGTGCTTCGCGGTGCCGGGATCGAAGGATCCATCAGTGTCCACGGGTCTGTTTCGGCCGTTGACGTGCGTCTAGGACGTTTCTCCACGGTACGCGCAACGATCTGCACATACATTGCGAGCGAAGGGGATAGCACTGTGGCGGTTAGCGCTGACGGGGCAAGCGGCGACTTCCTCTTGACGCCGGTGTCCGGTACTCCTCTTGCGGTGACCATCAAGCACTTCGGGGAGTCCGATGTGTACTCACTGGCCGTCGGCAGGGAAGATGGGGCAGCCAGTTACGCTGTACATCTCCAAGCTGATGTGTTTGGCCGGCTGGGTTATGAGATCATGATCGAGGGGGTGACCCGTGTTGTCATCGCACCGGCTGCCAGCGCGGCACATGACTAGGGCTCCTGGAGGATCGGCATCTGGCGCATCACCTGTCCACCAGCGAGATCCTGACCGGGGCGCTGCATGCGCAACAGCGCGTGGCCGCAGCCTGGGTCAGAGTAAGCGACCTGGCACGATCCCGCGGCCAGCAGTCCGTGCGCAAAGACCTGAGCCCGTATCGTCTGGGCAGCAGGATGTCTGTGTTGCCAAGAGGGGCGAGGACCGCCCAGTGCCCCGTGGCCGACCGGCCAGATGCGGGGAACCCCGCAAGCCATGACCGGCCTGGAAGGTGGCTTTCGCCTGACTCGCAGCTACGGTTCTTGGGTGGCTGGGTTGGCCTGTCTATTCCTTGCAGTGCCAGCGATCGGCTACTTCGTCTTCCTCGAAGTGCTTCCCAGGTTCGAGCTTGGCCTCCTACTGGGCTTACTGACGGCTATCGCCTTCGTGTCGCGATGTGCTCTGGCTCTGACTGGCCTGTTTCCGTTGCGTACATTCCTCCTCGGCCTAGCGTACGTTCTTCTCGCTTGGGTATCCGTTCTCCAGCTCATCTGGTTTCCCTCAGTCCTGGCAGAGATTGGCCGTACGCCAGTGATGGGTACGCTAGGCGCGACCCTGATTGGTTCCTGGTTGCTCCTGCTTGGCGGCGAAGCTCTGGCGTTCGCCTTGTTGCACCGTCCGGTCGTTGCGCGAAGGTGGCTCTTCACTGTGTGGTTGGTTCTTGCGGCTACCATTCTGGTTGGGGTGCTGAGAGCGTTCCACCTTCACGGTCAGTTCTTCCTTCTCTTCCAGAACCCTTCTACCAGAGAGCTCTACAACTACCTTGCGCTTGGCGACTCACTGGTGCTTGTGTCCCTGCTCCTCCTTGGCACAGCCAGGCATCGAAGGTACGTGGTAGCCGTTGGCCTCAGCATTGGGACAGCAGTTCTGCTGCTTGTCACCTACTCGCGAGCCAGCCTTCTTGTGTTCCTCCTGGTGGTACCGGTGATCCTGTGGAACAGAGCGAGGGGGAGATGGCGGCATGGTCTCATCCTCGTCTATGCAGCGACCCTTGCACTGGTCCTCCTGGCTGCGGTGTGGCAGCCCGGAACAGATGTGCTGGGGCGCCTGCCTGGCAGCCTGGCCAGGTTGGTGGAGCGCTATCAGGCTTTCTTTGCAGGTACCGATGCCTCGCAGCAGGTCCGCGCGGCGCTCCAGGAGCAGGGTTTCGTTGACTTGGGGAGGCATTGGCTACTTGGTTCCTTCATGGCGGAGGCTGTCGAAGCGGGGCCTGGATCGTACATGCACAACTGGCTGTCGTTCTGGGTGGCGTACGGGATCGGCCCCTTCGCTCTGTCCATCTGGCTGGCTGTGTCCGCTGTCGCGAGGAGCTGGCGCTGCCGCAGGGATGCGTTGCTGGGAAGCAGTTGTCTTGCCGTACTGCTCTTCACGCTGTTGAACGTCGCTCTGTTTCGTTCGTATATCTGGCCGTTCGTCTGGTTCGGCATGGGGTTTGTGGCTGGCAGCCTGCCGCCGCTGACGCGAGAGGTCAGAGCATGAAGGTGGCGGTGCTCCTCCACTGGAATGAGGGCTCTTCGAGTGGTGTGTTCAAGAAAGTTGCGTCTCAAATACGAGCCTGGGAGTCCTTTGGGCTGGAAGTGTCGCTTCATCTTGTCTGCAGAACCGAGGTTGTCAGCGAGTGGAGGACGTCGTTGGGGCAGACGGCTATCAGTCATCATCCCTACAGCCGGTTTTCGAGGATGGGTGCATGGCGTGAGGCGGTACAGGCCGTTACCTCTGGACGTCCAGACGTTGTCTACCACCGATATGACCTCTGGATGCCCCAGTTGCGGGTACTCCTGCGGAGTTCTCCTGTGGTCCTTGAGATCAACACGGATGATCTTGCCGAGTACTGTCTGCAGAAGGGGCTCCGCTGCTGGTACAACCGTCAGACCCGCGCCTTGCTCTTGCGAGGGGCAGCCGGGCTTGTGTTCGTGACTCACGAGTTGGCCGCTTCCACGCGTTTCGCCCGCTGTACCCAGCCCCGTGTTGTGATCGGCAACGGGATCGCTCTTGCTGACTACGACCCGCTTCCTCCGCCGTCGAACGCCGACCCGCACCTCGTGTTCATGGGTGCGGCGGGTCAGGCCTGGCACGGTGTCGACAAAGTCGCCCAGATGGCAGAGCTGTTCCCTCAATGGCACTTCGACGTTATCGGTCCAAGAGACCTCGGTGCATGCCACGAGCTGCCCAACGTCGCTCTTCACGGTGTTAAGGAGTACTCGGCATACCGTGGCCTTCTGGCGCAGGCGGACATCGCGCTGGGCACGCTGGCAGCGCATCGCAAACGTCTAAGCGAGGGTTGCCCCTTGAAGGTCCGGGAGTACCTGGCTCATGGGCTTCCCTGCATCATGGCATGTGGGGACACGGACTTCCCCCTGGGTTCTCCGTTCATCCTACAGCTGCCGAACACCGAAGACGCGATCCTACAGAGCGCTGACAGGATTGAGAACTTCGTGTCTGAGTGGAAGGGGCGGCGGGTTCCCCGATCAGCTGTCTCCCATCTCGACATCACGGTGAAGGAGCAGCAGCGGGTTGACTTCTTCCACAGGGTGCTGCGGGGGTCCCCGTGAGGCGGGCTATGCTCGTGATCACGAGTCTCGCACGCGGCGGTGCTGAGGCTCAGGTAACGTGTCTGGCGATCAGACTCAGGGCGCGCGGCTGGGCTGTACACGTGGTGTGCCTTACTCCTCCGGAAGCCTATGTCGAGGAGCTCGAGGAGGCAGGGGTTCTTGTGACGTCTCTTGGGATTAGATGCAAGCTCCCAGATCCGCGGGTTGTATGGAGGTTGAGGAAGCGCGTCACTGAGTGGAGACCGCATGTTGTCCACGGTCATATGGTGCACGCGAACCTCTTGGTGAGATTGGTGCGTCCGCTTGTCCATGTTCCAGCTGTGGTGTGCACCGCTCATAGTGTTGATGAGCGAGGGCGCTTCGGTTCTGGGCGTCTGCGCGTGCTAGCGTACCGTCTAACAGATCATCTCTGTGATCTGACAACCCAGGTGAGTCAGGCGGGGCTTGAACGCTATGTATCTCTGCGTGCCGCGGCGAAACACAGAATCCGCGTAGTACCCAACGGAGTGGATACGGAGTGCTACCGGGCTCATCCAGCAGCGCGCTGTTCGCTTCGCGACGCAATGAACCTTGACAAGCTGTTCGTCTGGATCGCTGTGGGTCGCCTCATGTTGCCGAAGGACTACCCGAACATGCTTCAGGCCTTTGCCTGCTTGGCCAGAGAACGGCCTGCCGCAGTTTTGCTGATCGTTGGTGATGGCCCTCTTCGCCCGGAGATGGAGCAGCTTGCGCGTAGCCTCGGTGTAGCTGAGAGGGTACGGTTCCTGGGCATTCGTCAAGATGTGCCGGGCTTACTGAACGCCGCGGATGCCTACGTGATGTCCTCAGCTTGGGAGGGGATGCCGATGGTGCTTCTGGAGGCTCAAGCAGTAGGACTTCCGGCGGCAGCAACCGATGTCGGAGGCAATCGGGAAGTCATTGCCAACGGGGTGACCGGGTACCTCGTGCCTCCGAAGGATCCGGAAGCCCTGGCTCAGGCCATGCTGCGGGTCATGGATCTGTCGGCTGAAGAGCGGAGCAGCATGTCTGCGGCAGCTCGCAGCCGCATCGTAGCGAACTTCAGCCTCGATCATGTGGTGGATCTATGGGAGGACCTGTACCGCGAGCTGTTGACCCAGAAGGGGGTGTGGGTTGACTAGGATGGTCTCGAGCGGTGGCAAGGTGTTGTTTGTGGCCACGGTGTTCACGCACCTCGCCGCGTTCCACCTTCCGTTCATGCGCCTGTTGCAGGAGTGGGGCTACGAGGTCCACGCCGCGGCCTCGCCGACGGAGGGACGTGTCGATGAAGTGGAAGCTGCCGGGGTCATCTGCCATGACATCCCGTTCGCTCGTTCGCCTGTGAGAGTGGACAACATTCGCGCATATCGAGCGATCAAGGCTCTGTTTGAGAGGGTCCAGTTCGATCTCATTCATGTTCACACACCCATGGCTGCTTGGGTAACCCGCTTCGCGGCGCACAGGGCGGGACAGCGGCCGGTCCTGTACACCGCGCACGGGCTTCATTTCTACCGTGGCGCGCCCTGGTCGTATTGGGCTCTCTACTACCCAGCGGAGCGGCTTGCCGCGCGATGGACGGACGGCCTGATCGTGATGAACCGGGAAGACCTGGAGCGGGCTAAGCGTATGGGGTTTCGAGAACATGCGAACCTGTTCTTCGTCCATGGGGTCGGCGTTGATCTGACGCGGTTCTCGTCAGATCCCGCTGAGGCACGGGTACTGCGACAGAATTTGGGACTAGATAGCACAGATCCTGTCGTTGCGTGTGTGGCCGAGTTCAACTCCAACAAGAACCAAGCTCAGCTTATCACGGCCTGGCCGCATGTCGCCAGCCGGTTCCCCAACGCCACGCTGCTCCTGGTGGGCGAGGGTCCATTGCGGGAGGCCCTTCAGAGGAAGGTGGTGCAGGCTGGGATGGCCAATGTCCAGTTTCTTGGGCATCGCGGCGATGTGGAACTCATACTGGCGGCAAGCGATGTGTTCGTGCTCCCCTCTCGGCGGGAGGGGCTACCGAGATCGATACAGGAAGCGATGGCAACTGGGAAACCGGTCATTGCCACGGATGTCCGTGGGAGTCGTGACCTTGTGGAAGACGGTGTTACCGGGCTGTTGGTTGAGGTAGGAGACGCGAATGGGCTGGCGCAGGCGATTACCAGGCTGTTGGGGGATGATGGGTTGCGGCAGGAGATGGGCGGGGTGGCCCGGGTGAGGGTGAGGGCCTACGGTCTTGATCGGGTTCTGGAAGAGATGGCCGGCGTCTACGGGCACTACTTGCCTGGGTGACAGGAAGCCTAGGAGCTCCGGGGTCAGACCTTCATTCTTAAGGTCCACTGGTAGCTTGTGGCGTGCAGCCTGTGGTAAGTCGGGAAGACTATCGCGATTCGCGGGTTCTGAGTCCACACGGATCGAGCGGTGGTGCTGTGCGGGCATAGCTCAAGGGGGCATAGGCGTTATGGCTGGCAGGTCATAGGCACGTGTGGTATTGTCCATATGAGGTGATGGTATGAAGGCAATGCGGACGCTGAAGGTGACGATCAGCCTGCCTCACGAGCTGCTGGAGTTTGCCGACGCTGTGGCGGCGGGCAAAGGAGCGTCAAGGAGCGGCGTGCTTGCCGAGCTTCTCGCGGAGAAGAAGCGGGAGCACTTGCATGCCCTCATGGCCGAAGGCTATCGGGAGTTCGCCAGGGAGAACCTCGCGCAAGCAGAGGAAGCACTGAACATCACAAGCCCCGTTGTACTGAGCGATGATTAGCCGCGGGGACATCTACGAGGTGGACTGGTCGCCGGGCAGAGGATCGGAGCCGACCGGGGTGAGGCCTGCGCTCGTCCTCCAGAACGACATCGGCAACGAGTTCAGCCCCACAACGATTGTGGCGGCCATCTCCAGCCGCGCTCGCCGTCCCTACCCCTTCCACGTGATGATCGAGGCGCGAGAGAGCGGGCTTCCGCAGGACAGCACCGTCAAGTGTGAACAGATCCAGACGATTGCCCAGTCGCGACTGGGAAGGCACGTAGGAAAGCTCGGCGCGGAGAGGATGCGCGAGGTGGATCGCGCGCTCATCAACAGCCTGGGGATTGAACGGGAAGGGTAGTTGAGAGTCAGGAGTCCAGAGTCGAGAGTCCGGAGTCCGTGGTCGGGAGTCCGGGGTGTCAGTCTGTTGTTGGCGATTCCGCCACAGATGCGTAGACTGGAATGTGACGCGGCGGTGGTTGAGTGGCCAGCACCACGATGCGGATCAGTAGTGAGGCGCGGGAGACGCTGAGGCGGCTGTCTGCTCAGACCGGCAGGAAGCTCCAAGATCTTGTTGACGAGGCTGTGGAGCGGTACCGGCGCGAGCTTCTCCTCAAAGAGGCCAACACAGCCTTCCTTGCCCTGCGATCGGACAAGACGGCCTGGGGCGGAGGAGGAGCGCGAGAGGGCCGCCTGGGAGCAGGCTCTCCCCGATGGATGGGAGGACTAAGCTGTGGGCGCGCCGTCGCGAGGCGAGATCTGGTGGGTGGAGCTCTCCCCGGTGCGAGGACACGAGCCGGCCGGACGGCGTCCAGCTCTCGTGATCTCGGTGGATGAGTTCAACCACGGGCCAGCGGGACTGGTGCACGTCATCCCGCTCACCACCAAGGAGAACGGCATCCCGCTTCACGTTGAGGTCCTCCCCCCTGAAGGAGGGCTGGCGCGCAGGAGCTTCCTGAAGTGCGAAGATCTGCGCTCGGTGGCCAAAGAGCGTCTGGTGGAGGCGTGGGGAAGCGTCGGGCCGGGGACACTGGCTGAGGTGGAAGACCATCTGCGGATCCTCCTCGGGCTGTAGCTCCTTGCCCGGCAGGGTCGTTGCTCGGCGGGGCCAGGCGCCGCTTGCCTGCCGCACTTTTGATGTAGGGTAAGATCCCAACCACGGGCTAAGCTGGACCAGGAGGTGTCTGCTCATGAACAGGCGTGTGATCGAGGTCACAGCGGAGCTGATAGAGGAAGGAGGGTTCTCGGTCTACTGTCCTGAACTCGACATCTACACCCAGGGGGAGGACCGAGAGGACGCGCTCCTCAATCTGCAGGAGGCCGCACAGCTCCATATTGAGGAGACCGGAGGTCGTCCAGGGGTTCAGTGACAGGTCATGAAGCCCGCTGCGGGAAAGGCCGTCGGGGGCACCCCCGCCGCTGCACGGAATGGAGGTTCTGTAGCGTCGCAACTTGTCTGCGACGGCCGTTCGGAGGTTCCGCAGCGTCGCACCCTGTGTGCGACGAAGGTCCGGCGGGGACAAGCCCCGCCGCTACAGGGACTCTGGAATCAGCGCCGGGCGCCAGACGGCCGTCCTGTGGGTCTCCCATCCGACGCGAAGGCAGGGAGGTGTAGAATCGGATCATGGCGGCCCACGGCTGGTACAGCAGGTTCGGGAAGCGGGCGCTGGACCTTGCCCTCGCGAGCCTCGCGCTCATTGTTCTCCTGCCGCTGGCTTTGGTGGTGGCGGGCGCGATTCGCCTCACCATGGGCTCGCCGGTCTTGTTCCGCCAACTGCGGCCTGGGCTTCACGGACAGCCGTTTATGATGCTTAAGTTCCGCACGATGACTGACAGGCAGGACGAGAACGGCGAGCTTCTGCCGGACGAAGAACGGCTGACCTGGTTGGGTCGCCTCCTCCGGAAACTCTCGTTGGACGAGATCCCTGAGCTGTGGAACGTGCTGCGGGGCGACATGAGCGCGGTCGGCCCCCGGCCGCTCCTCATGGAGTACCTCCCGCTCTACACTTCCGAGCAGGCACGACGACACGAGGTCCCCCCGGGCATGGCTGGGCCGGTGATCATGAGCGGACGGAACCTGCTCAGCTGGGAGGAGAAGTTCGATCTGGATGCGTGGTATGTGGATCACGTGAGCCTGGCTGTGGATCTGGGGATCCTCGTTCGGACGGTCTTCCGGGTTCTGCGGGGGAAGGGGGTCAGCGCGCGGGGCGAGGCAACGGCCCCCAAGTTCGTGGGAGGCAAGGGTTAGATGGGGACCTACGTGTTCGGAGCGGGGGGGCACGCCAAGGTGGTGCTGAGCACTCTTCTCGTCGCGGGTTGTGCGGTGGAGGGCCTATTCGATGACGACCCGCGCAAGCTGGGAACGGAGGTTCTCGGTGTTCGCGTGCTGGGCACGGTTGACGATGCGCTGCGTATGGCCCCTGCACGGGGCGTGCTTGGCGTTGGGAGCAACCGGTCGCGGCGGAATCTGGCGGCGAGGTTGCCCGGCTGGGAATGGATCCCCGTGGTTCACCCGCGGGCGTATGTGGATCGCTCGGCGGTCGTAGGGCCGGGGACGGTGGTGTTCGCCGGGGCAGTGGTGCAGCCGGAGGCGAGGCTAGGGGCTCACGTCATCGTCAACACGGGTGCCAACGTGGACCATGACTGCCTCGTGGAGGACTACGCTCACCTCGCTCCGGGGCTCAACCTGGCTGGCAGTGTGTGTGTCGGGGAAGGGGCGCTCGTGGGGGTGGGGGCATCGGTGTTCCCCGGCGTGCGCATTGGGGCGTGGAGCGTGGTCGGCGCCGGGGCGGCCGTGATCCGGGACATCCCCGCTGGCACCACCGTGGCCGGGGTCCCGGCACGGGCGATTGCGGCCGGTGCGGGGTCAGACCTTCATTCTTCGGATTCCCGATTCCGATGAAAGGCGCTGTGACAAAACCTGTTGCTGGAGTTGGGCCAGGCGGATGGAGAGCTGGAGTTGAAGCTTCGTCCTGGTACCCGTGGGACGGGACCGGGGGAACCCTAAAAGTGAAGGTCTGACCCCGTGGTATGCACGGCTCGGCGGTCCTATACTGCCTCAAGGGGATACGCGATGAGACAACGGTTTAAGGTTGTCGTGGAGAAGACTGAGGATGGCTATGTTGCTTACCCTCTCGGGCTTCGCGGAGTCATCGTCAGCGACGGGGAGACGTTCGAGGAAGCCTTGGACAACGTCAAGCACGCGATCGCATTTCATATCGAAACCTTCGGCTCAGACATCCTTGGGGAACCGGTCCCCGCCGAGGATATCTTCCTTGCTGAGGCCGAAGTTGCTGTGAATGTCTAGATTCCCTCGAGACGCTTCCAGGCAGAGGGTGCTGGCTACCCTGGGACGGCTGGGGTTTGAGGTCGTAAGGGAAGCACAGCATATCGCTCTTCAACGGCTCAACCCAGATGGAAGCACTACCCCCATGACAATCCCGAATCACAAGGCCTACAAGGCAGGCACGTTGAAAACTGTGCTCCGACAGGCGGGGATCTCAAGAGAAGCGTTCTTGGAGGCGTACCATGGACCGAGTTCGTGAACACATCGCAATGTCCGCACCGGACATCACCGAAGACGACGTCCAGGCGGTGGCCGAGGTGGTCCGCTCGGGGCGGCTGGCGCTGGGTCCCGAGACGGAGGAGTTCGAGCGCCGGATCGCCGAGTACGTGGGGACGAACCACGCGGTGGCGGTGAGCTCGGGGACGACCGCCCTCCACCTGGTGGTGCGGGCGCTGGGGATCGGGCCCGGAGACGAGGTTCTGGTGCCGTCGTTCACGTTCGCCGCCAGTGCCAACGTGATCCTCTACGAAGGCGCGACGCCGGTGTTCGTGGACGTCGAGCCCGACACGTACAACCTGGATCCTGGGGATGTGGAACGCAAGATCACGCCTCGCACGAAGGCGATCATGGCGGTGGATGTGTTCGGACACCCGGCGGAGTGGGACGAGGTTGCGCGCATTGCATCTGAGCACGATCTGAAGGTCATTGACGACTCCTGCGAGGCGATCGGCGCGGAGTACAAGGGCCGCAAGCTCGGGCAGTTCGGGGATGCGGCGGCATTCGCGTTCTACCCCAACAAACAGATCACCACCGGCGAGGGCGGGATTATCGTTACGGCTTGCGGTGAGATCGCTCGTCTGTGCCGCAGCATGCGCAACCAGGGGCGAGGGGAGATGGGTTCCTGGCTCGAACACGAGCGCCTGGGGTACAACTACCGGATGACGGAGATGTCGGCTGCGCTCGGCGTGTCTCAGATGCGGAGAATCGAGGGTCTTCTTGCCAACCGGGCTCGGGTGGCGGCGAGGTACACGGAGCGACTGTCAAGCCTGGACTGCGCCCGGCCCCCGGTGGTGCGACCCCACGTGCGGATGAGCTGGTTCGTGTACGTGGTGACGCTGGCGGAAGGCCTGCATCGCGATTCGGTGATGGCATCACTGGCCGAGCAGGGCATCCCGTCCCGCGGCTACTTCTCGCCAGTGCATCTGCAGCCGTATGCCCGCGCGCAGCTGGGGACGCGGGAGGGGATGCTTCCCGTCACGGAGGAGGCGGCCCGGCGCACGGTGGCGCTCCCCTTCCACGGTAGCATGACGGAGCATCAGGTGGAGTGCGTGGTGGACGCGCTTGGACGGGCGTGTGGCTTGTAGCATGTGGCCGGTGGGACTGCGGGGATGGATGGGCAGAGGCGGTTGTGTGCGGTATGCCGCTGTGGCCCCCGTGTGGGCGGCGGCAGGGAAGCCGGTGGACGCAGGGAGAGAGGGTAGCGTACGGGACAGAAGGGTGAAGGCGTGAGGCGGAGTCTCAGCCTTCTTGGCCGGGCGTGGGCGAGGTTCTTCGTCGACCTCGTTCTCTGGTCAGCGACGGTGCCGCTGGCTTACCTCCTGCGGTTGGAGACCATCCGCGCGCAGCACGTTCCCAGCGTGATCGCCTACTTGCTGATCGGGTTGCCGGTTCGGGCGGTGGTGATCTGGGGGTTCGCGCTCCACCGGCAATCGTGGTCGACGATCGGGGCGCGCGATCTCCTGCGGCTGGTTGCGGCCATTGGACTGGGCACGCTCACCCTCTTCTTCGTCGGTGTCGGCCTCACGGGCAACGTGCTCGTCCCGCGCAGTGTGCCGGCCATCGCCGGAGCGTTTGCCTTGCTCCTGCTCGGAGGCGCGCGGTTCGCAGCTCGCCTGATCCACGAGCGGGCGGGCCGGAGATCGGCTGGATACGCCCGACGGGTGCTCATCGCGGGCGCAGGTCAGGCCGGCACGATGCTCGCCAGGGAGATGCTCCGCCACCCGGAGGCGGGCCTGGCGCCCGTCGGGTATCTGGACGACGCCCTCCCCAAACAACGCCTGCAGTTCGCCGGGCTCCGGGTGTGGGGAGGACTTGGCGACCTGGCCTGGGTGGCGCGGCGGGTGCGCGCTGATGAGGTTTTGATCGCGATTCCTTCGGCGCCGGGTGAGGTGGTGCGGCGGGTGGTGGAGGCGGCGCGCGAGGCGGGGATCCGCTTCCGGATCATGCCCGCTCTGCATGAGATCCTCTCCGGCCGCGTGTCCATCGGCGAGCTGCGCGAGGTGGACCTGGAAGACCTCTTGAGGCGCGAGCTGGTGCGGCTGGACCTCGCGGAGATCGCGGCCTACCTGTCGAGCAAGGTGGTGCTGGTCACGGGCGCCGGGGGCTCGATCGGGAGCGAACTCGTGCGGCAGGTGGGGCGGTTCGGACCGCAGGAGATGGTGCTCGTTGGTCACGGCGAGAACAGCCTGTTTGCGCTGGGCGCGGAACTGGAGGGGATCCAGCCCAGACCTCGGTTCCGGTTGGTGGTGGCGGATGTGCGCGAGCCTGGGGATCTCGATCCCGTGTTCCGAGCGTGCCGGCCTCAGGTCGTGCTCCACGCCGCGGCGCACAAGCACGTCCCGCTGATGGAGGCGAACCCGGCAGCGGCGGTCTTGAACAACGTGGTGGGCACGGGCAACTTGGTCGAGCTGGCCCTGCGCTATGGAGTGGAACGGTTCGTGAACGTGTCCACCGACAAGGCGGTCAACCCCACCTCGGTGATGGGGGCCAGCAAACGGGTTGCGGAGTACCTGGTACAGCAGGCGGCGAGAAGGGCGGGGCCAGGACAGGTGTTCGTGTCGGTGCGCTTCGGGAACGTGCTCGGCAGCCGGGGGAGCGTGGTGCCCACGTTTCGCGCGCAGATCCGGCGGCGGGAGCCGGTGACGATCACCCATCCGGAGATGCGGCGGTACTTCATGACCATCCCTGAAGCAACACAGCTTGTGCTCCAGGCAGGGGCGTTGGGGGAGAACGGGTTCGTGTACGTCCTGGACATGGGGGAGCCGGTGCGGATCGTCGACCTGGCGGAGGACCTGATCCGGCTGTCGGGGCTGGAGCCGGGGAGAGATATCCCGATCGTGTTCACCGGCGTGCGGCCCGGAGAGAAGCTGTTCGAGGAGCTGCTTACGGCGGAAGAGGGCACGGTGAAATCGCGGCACGAGAAGATCCACGTGGCGCGAGGGGATGGTCCGGGTGACTCTGAACTGACCCCGAAGCTGGAAGCCCTCGTGGCTGCCGCACAGAACGGCGATGAACCAGCGATCCGCGGCGCGCTACAGGCTTTGGTCCCTACGTACCGACCTGAAGGCGCGTAACGCCTGTCAAGGGTCCGCAGCGGCGGGATCTGCGCCGGAGCGCCTGGTTGCGAGATGGTCGTTGGCGATAACCGCGTGGTGTTGCTGTTGGAGAGAAGGTGGCCACAGGTGAAGGCAGTTCGGTGTGTCGTGGTTTTGGTGTGGATGGGATGCCTCGCCTACCTGAGCCTGGGGCGAACGTATCCGGATCCGATCGAGGGCGCGTTGGCGTTCACGGAGACGACGTCCCTCCACTTCGGCGGCTATGCGGTCCTGGCTGCACTGCTGGGGTGGGCATGGGGGAGGCGCGCTCGGCGGCTCCTGGTGGTGGCCGGGGCGTTCGCGTATGGAGTAGTCCTGGAGACGCTGCAGCTTCTCGTCCCCGGACGCACAGCAGCATGGGACGACCTGGGCGTCAACCTTGCCGGGGCCGTGACCGGCACGCTGATCCTCATACTCGCGATCCGTGTCGCCCGGTGGGCCCGACCGAGCCGGGAGCATCGTCGGGGGTCAGACCTTCATTTTTAGGCTCGGCGGTCGCATGCCTGGAGAAACCCTAAAAATGAAGGTCTGACCCAGACGCTGCGGGTGAACGTGCATGAGGCCAAGACTCACCTCTCCCGACTTCTCGCTCGCGTGGAAGGCGGAGAAGAGGTGGTCATCGCCAAAGCGGGGAGGCCCGTCGCCCGGCTGGTCCCGATGGGGGAGCGGCCGAGCCGACGGGTTCCTGGAACCGCTCAGGGCCGGGTCACGATCGCCCCTGACTTCGAGGCTCCGCTACCGGAGTCTGTGCTGCGGGAGTTTGAGGGATGAAGTTCCTTTTGGACACGCATGTGTTCCTGTGGTGGGTGATCGCGGATCCTCGGCTTTCACGGATGGCGCGGGGAGTCATCGCCGACGGGGGCAACACGCTCTACCTAAGTGCGGCCAGTGGGTGGGAGATCGTAATCAAAGCGGGACTTGGTCGGTTACAGGTGGCGGACGAGTTGGAGCGGTTTGTACCCGAGCAGATGGCCCTCAACGGAATCGAAGGCTTGCCGGTGGCTGTCGCCCATGCCCTGCGCGTTGGTGCTTTGCCTCTCCACCATCGCGACCCCTTTGACCGCCTCCTGGTGGCCCAGGCGGCACTGGAGGACCTTGCGATCGTGACTGGGGATCCGCAGATCGCCGAGTACGGAGTACACACGGTGTGGTAAACCGAAGAGCAGGGGGTCAAACCTTCATTTTTAGGGTCTCTTCCTCTCGTCCACCCGCTTCGCGATCACGCTGACCGTGGAGTACACCAGGCCCACGTGCTCACCCACCTCCTTCAGCGTGTAGAGGTGCACCCGCACGGCCTCGTGGATCCGCGCGTCGCGGGTCTCCGTGTCCTTCACGTCCGCAAAGAGCTCGGCCAGGCTTGGCCGCGCCGCCAGCCGCTCGCGCCTCCGGTACTCCGGGTCGGCAGGCTTCGCTTGCAGGAGAGGGCGCAGCTCATCCACGAATCGGTCGCTCCCCAATAGCCAGCCCGCCTGAAGATCGTCCCACACGTTCACCCCACGCCCGGCCTGCACGAAGCGCCGGTAGGCACGGACCGCCGCCTCCCGGTTGGTTCCGAACCGCGACAGGAGCCAGTCCACAGTGAGGAAGGACGGAACCCCGTCGTGGCCGGCAGTGGCGCGGTAGCTGCTCCACGGCCAGTCGTGGGGCGTTTGCACCATACCCGCACGGACGGGGTTCAAGACGACATAGCGTGCGAGCTCCAGCAGGTAGCTCTCCCTCTCCACGAGGATGGCCTTGAACCGCCCCTGGAACAGGTGGCCCGTTCGCTCATGCCGGCGGTTGAACCACTGGGTGTACACCCCATTCAGTAGCTGCATCCCCCGGGATAGGCTACCCTCGGGGGTCTCGATGACGAGGTGGTAATGGTTCTCCATCAGGCAGTACGCGTGGCAGACCCAGCGATAGCGGGCGACTACGTCGCGCAGCGTGTCGAGGAAGCTCCTGCGATCCGCGTCGTCGTGGAAGATGACTTCGCGGGCGTTCCCGCGGCTGGTCAGATGGTACAGCGCGCCTGGGTACTCCAACCGCAGTGACCGTGCCATGGTGGTCCGAGTATAGCGTCGATGACCCTAAGAATGAAGGTCTGACCCCGGTGTTGGAGAGGAGGAGGCATGGAGCTGAAGCTGGTGCGGATTGAGAAGCCGGAGGACAGCAATCTGATCCTCGGGCAGGCGCACTTCATCAAGACGGTGGAGGACCTCCACGAGGCGTTGGTGACCGCTGTGCCGGGGGCGAAGTTCGGGATCGCGTTCTGCGAGGCGTCGGGCCCGGCGTTGGTGCGATGGTCGGGGACCGACCCCGAACTCACCGACTTGGCGAGGAAGAACGCGCTTGCCCTCTCCTGCGGACACGCGTTTCTGATCCTCATGCGCGGGATGTACCCGATCAACGTCCTCAACGCGGTCAAGCTCGTTCCGGAGGTGTGCCGGATCTTCTGCGCCACGGCGAACCCGGTGGAGTTGATCCTCGCTGAGACGGAGCAAGGACGGGGCATTCTCGGGGTGGTGGACGGAGTCAGGACGAGGGGCGTGGAGGGAGAGAAGGACCAGGAGGGGCGAAGGGCGTTTCTCCGGAAGATCGGGTACAAGCTGTGACCCTGCGGGCCGTGCTCCTCGACCTGGGTGGGCCGGTCCTGAACGAGGACGCGGAGTACGCGAGCTGGGAGGCGTTCCTCGTCGAGGCGCTCGGGGCAGAAGGGATGGCTGTTCGGCCCGACCAGTTCTCCGCAGCGGTGCAGGCGGCGATCGCCCGCTGCGACCCGAACGCGCACCTTGCGGCGGTGTGGAGCTTCGTGCGTCCCGACGTCGAGGGGTTCCGGCGGATCTGCGACGCATTCCGGGAGCATGGACGGACGTTCCTCACGAACCCGCGTGGCGTGTTCGTCCGTCCGGAAGCGCGAGAGGTCGTCCCCGCGCTCTCCAGTCAGTACGCACTCGGCATCGCCGCGAATCAACCGCTGGCCGCCCTTGACTTTCTCGATGAAGCGGGGCTGTTGGGGCACTTCCGTTGGAGACACGTGTCGGAGGGAATGCGCGTCGCCAAGCCCGCGCTGCTCTTCTTCCGGATGATCCTCGACGGGCTCGGCGTGCCGGCGGAGGAAGCGGTGATGGTGGGCGACCGGCTCGACTTCGACGTCTACCCGGCGAAGCTCCTGGGGATGAAGACGGTCCGCGTTCTCGGCGGACCGTACGCTGACCAGCAGCCGCCCACCCCGTGGCACGTACCCGATCGGACGGTGGCGTGCCTGGATGAGGTCCCGTCTGCTGTGGCTGGGGTTGAGGGTCGAGGCCCACGCTAGGGCTCTGTGGCGTCGGGGCTTTTCCCCGACGGCAGTGCGGTTTCGCAGCGTCGGGCTTCATGCCCGACGGCCCGAACGGCGGTTGACGGTTGGTCGGTTCGTCCGTTCGGCGAGAAAGCCGTCGCAGACGAGCTGCGACGCTACGGAAACCACGAAAGGCCGTCGCACAGGAGGTGCGCGCTACACAACCTTTCGGCCGTTGTAGGAGTGGTCTGGTGCGACGACGTGACAGGCGGCCGGTTCATCCCGCAGAATGGGGCTGTGGAACGGTACGACGTAGTGGTGGTGGGTGGCGGGCCCGCGGGGGCGGTGGCCGCTCGCGCGGCCGCCCAACGCGGGGCACGGGTCCTCGTGGTCGAGCGTTCTCCGCAGCGTCCTCCTCGCTGCACAGGGCTCGTCGGCTCGCGGCTTCTGGACCTGCTGTCGATTCCTTCGGAGTTCGTGCTGCGTGAGATCCGGGCGTTGCGTGTTCACGCGCCGGGCGGGCGTGTTGTCGAGTTCGTATCTCGTCATCCCAAGGGCTACGTGATCGACCGATCGGCCTTCGATCGCTGGCTCCTCGATCGGGCAGCAGACCAAGGGGCCGTGGTACGGGCCCCGGTGGGGGCAGTGGGCCGGACCGGTCACGTGCTGGATACGACCGGCGGTTCGGTCGAGTTCGAGGTGCTGATCGCAGCGGACGGGGCGATGAGCGCGGTCCGCCGGTGGGAGGGGCTCCCTTCGCCTGCGGAGATTCTGGCTGGGGTACAAGCTGCTGTCGTGCCCCCAACCCTGGATGGCGGAGGGGTTGAGGTGCACGTGGGGCAGAAAGTCGCCCCGGGGGGGCTCGCATGGGTCGTGCCGGCCGGAGAAGGAGAGGCCCGGGTGGGGCTGCTCACTTCAGCGCGGCGCGACGCGAAGGCCTTGTTATCCCGGTTCCTGGAGAGACGCTGTCCGAACTGCCGGGTGCTGCGACGGGAGAGTGGGCTCGTCCCCATCGGTCCCTCGCCGCGCACGGTGGGGGCAGGGATGCTGCTCGTCGGCGACGCGGCCGGGCAGGTGAAGCCTCTCTCCGGGGGTGGGCTCTTGTTCGGCGCCCTATCGGCCCGGATCGCGGGAGAGGTTGCAGCTCAGGGTCCCCACAGCCTCGTGCGGTACGAGACCTGCTGGCGGGCAGAGGTGGGAGAGGAGATCGCGTTCGGGCTTCGTGCGCGAGGAGCCTTCCTTGCCCTGACCGATGGTCAGCTCGATCGGGTCGTCGCTTCGCTGGACCGATCGTCGATTCGGCGTCTGGTGGCGGCGGAGGGGGACATCGATGAGCCGTCGCGGCTTGCCCACGCGTGCGCGACCCGTCCCGAGACATGGGCGGCGGCGCTGCTGCTGGTACGTGCCCTGGGAGGGTGGGGAGCGATGCGGCGGATTGTCCATGGTTTGCCCGCGGATACCGAACCCGGGTAGACTCCGTTATGCCTCCGGCAAAAGGGAGGAAGGGACGACGCGTAGTCACTTCGGCGCCATCTGCAGGACGATTCGGGCGTGTGCGGTTCTGGGCGTTGTTGTTCTTCCTGTTCTCCATGCCTCTCTTCTTCTCTCCGTGGAACACGGAGTACGGGTACGCGAAAACGATCTACACCTTGGTGTTCGTGTCGCTGCTCCTCGTCCTGTGGGGGGTGGAGTCGCTCCCCCGTCGCGCGGTGAAGGTCGAGCTGTCCTGGCTGTTCCCCTTGCTGCCGGCGCTGCTGCTTGCCGCCTTGCTGTCACTCTCTGGAAGGACCCCGGTCGGAGTGGTACTCCAGTCAGCGAACCTCATTCTGTACTTCGGACTCATCTTTCTGCTCGTCGTGAACACGGAGGTGGATGACCGGGGGATCACCCTTGTTCTGGGCGCCCTGCTGCTGGCGGGCTTCGGGAACGCCTTGTTCGCCCTCTTTCAACACCTGGGTCTGGCGCCTGCGGCGGCGGATACGATGATCGCTACCCTCGGCAACCGGCAGTTCCTGGCGGGGTTTCTGTCCTATCTCCTCCTTCCGGCGGGGGTCCTTCTGTTGCGGTTGAAAAAGCTGTGGACATGGATTCCTGCTGTCATCGCGGCCGGATTCATCCTGGCGATCATGCTGCTCACCCGCCAGGTGGGGGTGCGATTGGGGGTTGCGGCGGGATGTGCGTTCGTGGCCTTCGGCGTGGGGTTCTGGCAGGTGCGGGTCCGGGGGTGGCCGAGGTGGGTGGTGGCCGCGACAACCGTTCTCGCGTCCCTGGTGGGGGTCCTCGGTGTTCCGGGTCTCCTGTACGCCGTGGTGCTCTGTGCAGCGCTCGGCGCCTTGTGGGGAGTCGGTAAGCTGCTTCGCCGGTTCGCTCTTCTCTGGATCCCCGCGATCGGGTTGCTCCTCGCCGCCGTGGTGCTTCTTCTGCCTGTCACTACCCCCCTCCCGGTTGTGAAGCAGCTCTGGGAGCGCCAGTCGGGAGCAGTTCGGGCCTGGGACCTGTGGGTCGGGTACGAGATGTGGCGCGACCGGCCGCTGTTCGGAATCGGACTGGGAGGGTACAAGATCCACTTCGTTCCGTACAAATCTCCATTTCTGGCGTCGCCGCGAGGGGAGGCGTACGCGTTCCCGTTTCCGCTTGCCGATCAGGCGCACAACGAGTACGTGCAGGTGGGGGCCGAGATGGGCACGTTTGGGTTGCTCGTGCTGCTCACGGGTCTCGGACTGGTCGGGTATTTCGGGCTGCGACGGGTGAGCGCGCAGCGCGATCCGCGCAAGAGGCTGGAGCTCCTGCTTCTTGGCGGGGGATTGATCGCGTTTCTCGTCCACGCTGTTCCCACGTTCCCGTTCCACCTTCCGGCGTCCAGCTTGGTGTTTGTTGTTCTGCTCGCTCTTTCCTTGTCTCCCCGTTATGGGCCGGTGGGCGACCTGTCGGTTCGTCTCCGGGGCCGCGGGCTGAAGTGGGGCACGGTGGGCCTATCGCTGTTCGCGCTTGTCGTGTCCGTGATTGCGGTGCGGGACATGGCGGGCGATGCCTACCTCCTTGCGGGGCAGATCTCGCTGGGCTACGGCGATGGGGAGCTTGCGCGCCGCCAGTTGTCCCGAGCCGTGGAGCTCGACTTTTGCCCGCGCGTCAGCCTCTACTGGTTGGGAACAGCTCATGTTCAGGTTGGGGACTGGGAGGCTGCTCGGGCCGCGCTGCGGATGTGTCTCGATCGCTATCGCCCCGAGACCTTGTACATTCAGCTGGCGTCCGTAGAACTGATGCTCGGCAACACAGCGGAGGCCCGGGAGCTGCTGTTCGCGCTCCTGAGAACGATCCCGGTACGGGCGATGGAGATCGAGGCGCTGTACTTGCTGGCGATCGCGGACCTTCAGGATGGGGATTACATGGAAGCAAAGGATCGGCTGGAGCAGGTTCTGGAACTGGATAGAAGGCACGAGTGGGCGTACTTCCAGTTGGGGGAGATCGCTCGCCTGCGCTACCTCTGGGAGGAGGCGCGCACCCACTACGAGCAGGCGCTCACGATCCTCTCGGCCAAGGAGAAGACACTGCAAGCGGCTTACGGAACACAGGTCTCCGCAGCTCGATTGGGGGAATTGCGCTCCCAAGAGGCGCGCCTCCGTGAGCTCCGAGCGCGAACAGAGGAGGTCCTGCGCCAGATTCCGTAGCAGGGCCACCATCGCAAAGCCAACATCTGCCTAGTCCAAGGCGAGCGCTTCGGTCTAGTACGCGCGGTAGAGGGTGAGTTCGTTCGGTCCGGGTGTGAAGCCCAGTGTGTGCAGGAACGGCTCGGCCGCGCTGCCCCGCACAGGCGCACCGTTCCAGGTGCGCACAGTGAGTCGCCGCACTGGCCCCGCGAGGAGGGTGGGGAGAAGGGCCAACGCGGTGCGGAGTTCATCCGGGGAGAGATCCGCGAGGGAAAGCAGACGTTCGCCGTGACCCTCGATCGCCACCCGGGGATGGCCATCCTGGATTACGAGGTATGAACCCGATCCTCTCCGGAACCGCAACTCGGGGCCGTCTGGATGCGGGAGGGGAAACGGCGCTCCTGCTCCGTAGAGGACGACCGGATCAGTGGATGGAAGGATATCCCATCCCGAACTCAGACGTTTCAGATCGCGCAGCACCTCTTCCCGAGAGAACTGAGCGCCCGCGAGCCCCTCCACGAACACCCCCCGCACGAGTTCCCCTCGCCACTCAAGCCGGGTCAGAAGCGGATAAAGGTCGCCCCACGGGACAGTGGCCCCGTCCCACGCCAGGACGCTCCGGGAGAGGATCCCGTACCGCGCGAGGAGGAGCCGGAGAAGTGCTGCGCGTTCGTCCTCGGTTGGGCCCCCGGCAGATGAAGGAACGAGGGACCACCGCCCGCTCCCCCCGCGCCAGATCTGGGTCTTACCCGGCGTGAGGGGTGGCGGGCCCGCCTGAAGGGCGGCCAGTCCGTCGTTCGTGACCAGCCCGGCGCGGGCAAGCTCCCACAGTTCCGCCGCGCACCGCGTTGCCGGAAGGCCGACGTCGCCGGCGAGCTCGACGAGGAAGCTCGGCCCCCGTTTTCCCAACTGCTCAACGAGCGCGGCTCCTTCGGGTGTGAGCTCGCTTGTCGGCAGCGGATACGCCTTCGCGAGCCACGCCACGTTCTCTCGGTGGGCGAACGCAGCCACGAGCTCCCGCCCGATCCCCGGTCGGCCCAACCACACGAACTGCCCCCCTCGTAGGAGGTTCTCGGTCCACGCCACCGTGTACTCGGCAACCCGCGCCGGGAGGATCGCCCCGTCCCACAGTGCCCACGGGAGAGCGATCCCCTGGAGTTGGGTCAGGACCTGAACTAGCCCCTCCTCGCCGTGGAGCCGGCGCTCCGCTGAGCGGTGCTGGTGGCGAAGGAGGAACCGCTGGAGGGCAGAAGGCCCCTGGGGGCGCACCTCGGCGCGGCGGGAGGCAAGGGAGAGTCGACGCAGCCGCTCCAGCGTCTCGCGACGGGTCCAAGCTTTTTCTCCTCTCCAGGTGACGGTGATGAACGGCGGCGGCGCCAGCGCGGAGGAGATGACCCGTTTGGAGATTGGGTATCGTTTCTGGAGGGAAGCCGTGGTGACAAAGGCTTGACTCGTCGCGTGGCGGCCCACGACCTGAGCCTGGGCCGTCTCATCTCCGGACAGGGCGGCCTGGTAGAGGGGACGATCCTCCCCGAGCACGAACCGCACGGAGGGCGTGCCGCCGGGGAACTCAACCCTCGCGATGGAGCCGGAAGCGAGGAGCGTGGGGAGCGCAGCCCGGGCATCTGGGGAAGCCACGTCGGGAAGCTCGTCCTCGCCCACATCGCCCAGCCGGTGCAGAAGGCTCATCAACTCGGCGCCGGTGCGGGCCCACCGGCCTTCTCCGCGTCCGCGCAGTTCTCCGTTCACGCGGCCCACGATGCGCGGGTCTACGACGTCGGCGATGTCACGGTCCAGAAGGGGAAACAAGTCTTCCACCGCGAGGCCCGTTGGGACCGGGCCGGACTTCGGCTCGTCCCATTGGTAGAGGTACGCCGCCTGGAACTCCCACAGGAGGGAGGCGGCGAACGGCGACGGGGCGCTGCTCTGTCGCACAGAGACCTCGATCTCGCCCTGCTCCAGCCTCTCGAGCCAGGCCCGCAGGCCGTCCATGGGCAGGAAGTCCTGAAGGACCTCGCGGTACGTTTCCGTCACAAGGGGGAACCCAGGGCGGCTGCGGGCTGATTCGAGCAGATCGCGGGCCGACAGACGCTTGAGCCAGAGAGGGGTTCGCCTTCCGGGGCGATCGCGGGGGAGGAGGAGCGCTCGTCCCGCGTTCTCCCGGAACCGGAGACCGAACAGGGGTGACCGGGAGAGCTCGGCCACCACAAGGCGTTCAACCTCTCTCGGACGAAGGTCGCGGATGATGGCCACGGCCCGCTCGAACGGGATCTGGGTAAGTCGGAGCAGGATCCCTGAGTCGCTGTGGAGGGACGTGGGTTCGAGACCCGTCTCCTCGCGGAGCCGGGCGAGGAGGGCCAGGCGTAACGCGAGGTGGAACCGTCTTCCATAGGGGGTGAGAAGGGCGAGCCGCAGCCCGCCCGCCTCGTCGGGGAAACCCTCGAGGACCAGCCGACAGTCGGTGGGCACCGCTCCCCGTTCCCGCTGCACGGCGACGTAGTGGGCAGTGTTCTCGGCAGCCGCCGGATCGAGGGCGCACGCCTCCCGGAGCCACGGGACGAGGTCGGGGTTCCCCAGGCGGTCCTCGATCTCCCGAGAGATCTCCGCTACCCGCTGTCCGAGGTGGAGGTCCCGGCCGTAGGCCTCGCCCCGCCAGAACGGGACCTTGGCCGGACCTTCCCCCGGGCTGACCACGACCCGGTCGTGGGTGATGTCGAGGATTCGCCATCGGTTGAGGCCGAGGACGAGCACCTCGCCGACCCGCGCCTCGTACACGAACTCCTCGTCGAGCTCCCCGATCCGGTCTCCGGCTTCGGTGTGCACTGCGTACTGCCCGGTGTCGGGGATCGCCCCGCCCGAGGTCACGGCGAGGCGCCGGCTTCCGGGGAGGGGGAGGAGGACGTCGTGCACCCGGTCCCAGGCGACGCGGGGCCGCACCGACCACGGCCCGACCCCAGGCGCGGCGAGCATCGTCAGCACGGAGAGGAAGGCCTCCTGAGGTAGATCGTGGAACGGATACGCACGGCGGATGATCCGGAACAGCTCGTCGATCTGAATCTCCCCTTCGGCGACGATGGCCACGATCTGCTGGGCGAGGATGTCCAGACAGCCCCGGGGGATGTGGACTGGGGCGAGGTCGGCCTGCCGCATGGCGCGGGCGAGGGTCGCCATCTCCAGGAGGTCGGCCCGCGTCTTAGGGAGGAGCCGTCCCCGCGACGGGGCGCGGTAGAGGTGCCCGGCGCGACCCACCCGCTGCAGACCCCGCGCCACGCTGTGGGGCGATTCCACCTGCACCACGAGGTCTACGAGCCCCATGTCGATGCCCAGCTCCAGGCTTGCCGTGGCGACGATCGCCGGGATCTCCCCCTGTTTGAGCTTCTCCTCGATCTCCCGCCGCCGCTCCTTGGCCACCGATCCGTGGTGGACCTGGACGAGCTCGACCCCCGCGAGTTCGTTCACCTCCGCCGCGATCCGCTCCGCAGCCCGGCGGTTGTTGACGAACACGATCGTCGCCCGGTGGGCGAGGATCAGCTCGTGGAGCCGGGCGTAGAGCGAGGGCCAGATCGAGCCTTCGGGGAGGGCGCTCATGTCTGGAGTCGGAGCCACGACCCGGAGGTCGAGTTCCTTCCGCAGCCCGGCGTCGACGATCGCCACCGGACGCTCCCGGCCTCCGTCCCCGTATCCGCCGAGGAACCGCGCCACCTCGTCGAGGGGTCGGATCGTCGCCGAGAGGCCGATCCGCTGGAACGACGGAGAAACGGTTCTCGGTTCTCGGTTGCCGGTTTCTAGGCGAGGGCTGCTGCTTTGGGAAGCGCAGGTCAGGGATTCCAGGCGTTCCAGTAGAACGGAGAGGAACGTCCCTCGCTTCGTCTCTGCCACGGCGTGGATCTCGTCCACGATCACCGTCTTCACTCCGGCAAGCGTTCCCCGGGCCCGGGGGGAGGTGAGCATCAGATGAAGGGATTCCGGTGTGGTGATGAGGATGTGCGGCGGCCGACGCACGAGGCGTTGCCGCTCCGAGGTCGGGGTGTCTCCGGTGCGCACCCCGACCCGGACCTCGGGGAGTGCGATCCCCCGCGCGCGGCCGAGGGCCTGAATTCCCTGGAGGGGGACCTGGAGGTTCCGCTCGATGTCGTACCCGAGGGCCTTGAGGGGCGACAGGTACAGGGTGTGGACCGACGGGAGCGAGGGCTGGGGGGGCTGCGTGAGGAGGCGGTCGAGCGCCCACAGGAACGCGGCGAGGGTCTTCCCGGACCCCGTGGGGGCGAGGATCAGGGTGTGCTGCCCCGCAGCGATGGACGGCCAGCCGAGCACCTGGGCCGGGGTCGGCGCACCGAGCTCAGCCCGGAACCAGTCCCGCACCAGCGGACTGAACCGCTGCAGAGGCCCGGGCGTGCCGGAACGGGCGGTATTCGTTCGCTGCGCAGCCACAGCTGGATTCTAAGCGGTTCGCCTGTGATGGGCTGGCACCCCGGCCAAGCTTTCCCTACACTTCGGGCGACCCAGAGGAGGAAGACGGATGCGCACGCTGTCCCGAGTGCTCGACGAAACCGCCCAGGAGTTTCCCGATCGGCCCGCCGTGTTCGACGAGGACCAGACGATCCCCTACCGTGCCCTCGCCGCAGAGGTGGACCGGCTCGCGGCGGGTCTGGTGAAGCTGGGGATTGAGCCGGGCGACAAGGTCGGGATCTGGATGTCGAACATCCCGGAGTGGATCGCGGCCTACTTCGCCATCGCCAAAGCCGGCGGGGTGGTTGTGCCGATGAACACCCGCTACAAGACCCATGAGGTGGAGTACATCCTTGGGAACGCCGAGGCGAAAGCGGTGTTCGTTGCCCAAGGGTTCCTCGGGATCGACTACGCGGCGATGCTCGCTGAGGTGCGGCCAAGCCTCCCCCACCTCCGGGAGGCGATCACCGTCAGCGGGGCGGCTCCCAGCCTGCGCCCGTACACCGACGTCTTGAAGCTGGGCGAGGACAAGGCCGCTCAGGCTGAACTCGCTCGGCGTCAGGGGGCGATGAGGCCCGAGGACTGCGTGTTCATCCTCTACACCTCGGGAACGACCGGTCACCCCAAGGGGGCGATGCTCTCTCACATCAACATGGCCGAGAACGCCCGCCAGATCACGGAGGTGATGCGTGTTTCGGAAGAAGACGTGTTCCTCCTCGCGGTTCCCTTCTTCCACTGCTTCGGGTGTGTGATGGGGATCCTCGGTGCGGTCACGTGGGGGGCGGGCATCGTCCCGGTACCCGTGTTCAAGGCCGACGAGGCCCTCGCCCTGATCGAGAAGCACAAGGTGAGCGTTCTCTACGGCGTCCCGACGATGTTCGTCCTGGAACTGGACGAGCAGCGGAAGGCGGTGGCCGCCGGGAAGCCCTACGACGTGTCCAGCCTCCGCACGGGGATCATGGCCGGCGCGCCGTGCCCGGTGGAGGTGATGCGGGGGACGATGGACGACCTGGGGTGCAACGTCTGTATTTGCTACGGACTCACCGAGGCGTCGCCTGTGATCACGATGACCCGGTTCGACGACCCGATCGACAAGCGGGTGGAGACCGTGGGGAAGGCCCTCTCCGGGATCGAGGTCAGGGTGGTGGATGATGCCTGGCAGCCGGTGCCCCTCGGAGAGACTGGCGAGCTGGCCTGTCGCGGGTACAACGTGATGCTCGGCTACTGGAAGAACCCCGATGCCACCCGCCAAGTGATCGACGACGAGGGCTGGCTCTACTCGGGGGACCTATCCACCCTCGACGAAGAGGGGTACGTGCGCATCGTGGGTCGGAAGAAGGACATGTACATCGTGGGCGGGTTCAACGTCTACCCGGCGGAGATCGAGGAGGTCCTGTTCACCCACCCCGGCGTCCAGAACGTGGCTGTGGTCGGGGTGCCGGACCGGGTGATGGGCGAGGTGGGGATGGCGTACATCATTCCTCGCGACGGCCATACCCTCGACCCCCAGGAGGTTGTGGACTTCTGCGCCCGCCAGATCGCGGCGTTCAAGGTGCCGCGGTACGTGATCGTGGGCAAGGACTTCCCGATGACCGCGTCGGGGAAGGTCCAGAAGTACAAGCTCGCCGAGCGGGGGAAGGATCTCGTCGCCTCGGGCGCGGCCCCGAGGATCGAGCCCCGCAAGCCCGGGAGGTAGGTTTCGTCAAGCCTCGCCGAGGAGGCGGGCGGCGTTGCCGTAAGCGATCCTCTCTACCTCGGTTGGGGTGAACCTCATCCGGTCGAGGACCGCGTAGTACTGCTCGTAGGGGTGGATCGGGTAGTCGGTCCCGAACAGAACCCGGTCGAGACCGATCGCCCGGAGGAGCCGCTCGGCGAACGCCGTCCCATAGAGCTCGTACACGCTGAGCAGGGTCCCGGAGAAGTCCACGTACCCGAATCCGCCGAGGACCTCGTGAAAGCCGAACCCTCCCAGGTGGGCGATCACGACCACGACCTCTTCCACGAGGTCGCACGCCGTGAGGAGCTCATACACCCGGGCCGGCGCGGAGAGGTCGAACGGGCGGTCGTAGGCGCACGGGTTGGAATGGAAGACGATCGGGATCCCCAGCCGGGCCGCGGCCCGCACGATTGGCAACAGTTGAGGATCGTCGGCAGGGACCTTGAGGTTGGAGGGGTGGACCTTTAACCCGCAGAGCCCCAGCTCTCCCGCAGCCCTCTCCAGTTCAGCGAGAACCCGCTGCGGCGCGTACGTCTCCCCCACAGCGCAGTCGGCGAACGCGACGAACCGCCCCGCGGATTCGCGCATCAGGGTTGCCTGGCGATCGTTGTTCGCCTGAAGCCAGTCCCGCTGTCTCTCTTCCGTGAGAGGGAAGTACGCGGGGTAGTTGATGGGAAGAACGACCGCCTGCTCGACGCGGTGCTCGTCCATCACGGCCAGCATCTGGCCCGGTGTGTTCAGCACGAGATCCGTATCCGGCCGCTCATGGAGGACGACATGGGCGTGGACGTCGATCTTCGGAACATCTCGCCAGCGCAAGCCCGATCGCGTTGACCTCACGGAGCCAGTGTAACCGGGTATCCTCGCCCTGTGGACTTCGCACGGTACCTGGTGACGCCGGAGCGGTGGGAGCACATCCCGCCCGATTGGGCTACCGCGTTTGGCCGGACTGCGCCGCTGGCCGTGGAGATCGGGTTTGGGAACGGGGAGTTCCTCGCTGGGGTAGCACAGGAACACCCTGATTGGAACTGGATTGGGTTCGAGACGAGCTTGACCTGTGTGACGAAGGCGGGCCGCAAGCTCGCTCGCGCCGGAGCGGAGCACGTCCGCCTCGCGCTCGCGGACGGCCGGTTCGCCCTGCGGGAGCTCTTCCCCGACGAAGGCGTTGCGCGGGTGTTCGTCCACTTTCCCTGCCCGTGGCCGAAGCGGAGCCACGCCGAACGGCGGGTGATGGATGAGGACTTCACCCGAACGCTGGTCACGGTTCTCGCGCCGGGCGGGACGTTCGAGTTGACCACGGACGTGCTCGTCTACGCAGAGGACACGGCGGAGGACCTTCGGGCGGCGGGGTTCGATGTCACAGGCCCTGTGGAGCTTGCGGAGGTCGGCCCGGGTTCGCGGTACGAGGCGAAGTGGCGGCGACAGGGGCGGCGGATTTGGCGGCTTCGGGCGGAGCGGGGACCGAAAGGGAGTACACTGCGCATCGCGGAGGGAACGATGCCTCATGTACGGATCTTGAGGTCGGTCACGCCGGATGCCGTTGCTGGCCTCGTTGGGTTGAAGGAAACGTGGCCCGGCGGTGCGTTCGTGGTCAAGGCGGTCTACCTGGCGCCCCACGGCGGGTCAGCGCTTCTTCGCGTGTTCGCGACCGACGATGGGTTTGAGCAGCAGTACTTCATTGCTGTGGTACGCGATGAGGGTGGAGCGATGGCCAAGCTCGATGGCGCTGCGGTTCCGTTTCGGACTCCATCGGTGAAGCGTTCGGTGGCCGCAGTCGCCGCGGCACTGGAGGGATGATGAAGCTAACTGCAGTCGCGATGGTGGTTGTGTTGGCGGTAGGCCTGGCGCTGGGAGGCGAGGTGGGGACGCGGTTCGAGATTGGCGAGCGGCCAAGTGGGGTCGGCTGGTTCCACCTCTCAGGGGACGTGGGTGGGGTCAACCTGTCGGGACGGATCGAGGGGGATCTCCTCTGTGGCTGCCTGCGTCGCCTCCAACTCGGGGCGACCACCACGTGGGGGGAGGTGTCGACGGGGGCCGAGACGAGCGTTCTCTCTACAGCAGGGCGAATGGATGTGTCGGCAACGGGGTCCTGGAAACCAATCTGGGGAACGGATCTCGGCCTTGTCTCCTCTCAGGTGGGAGGCAAGGCGACGGTTGTCGATCTGCTCGGCGGGCGGTTCTTGACTGCGGTGGGCTGGGCGTTCGTTCGGTTAGACCAGGATCCGTGGTGGATTGAGGCGAACGCAAACCTGGCCTGGCCTGGGGGGAACCCGTTCGGGGAACTCAGGTTGGGGGTAACGGGGATGAGGTGGGTCAGCCTGTCGTTCTCTACCTCTGGAGCAGGGCTTGAGCTGGGGGCGGAGGTCGACGAGTTGTTCATCCAGAGCTCTTTCTCGTTTGGTCCGGCCCTTCAGACGATCACCATCGGGGCGAAGGCGGAGAGCGCGCGGATCCAGGCACGGATGGCCGTTCGCCCTGCAAGGCCGGCATCGGGGAGCATCACGCTGACGACCACACAGGCATCGTGGTCGGGTTCGGTGATCGTGTCTTTCTCCGGGACAGGGTTGGATAGGGTCACAGCCGAGGTCCGGTACACGTTGGGTGAGTAGCCTTACGGGGAATACCACTCCGCTGGCGTATAAGCGGAGAGGGAGGCAGCACCGAGGAGCCCGGCGTCGTCGCCAAGCTGCGTCAGCTCAACCCGTGGCCTCTCGCGGACCATTCCCTGGGCTGCGGCGAGGACTTGAGGACCGAGGAACGCCCACGATCCGGTGAGCCCGCCCCCCAGGACGATCAGCCCGGGTTCGAGGATCTCCCACACGATGGCGATCCCTTGTCCGAACGCCCGGCAGGCGTCGAGGACAAGCTTGCCGGCAGCGGGATTCTCCCGTTGGGCATGGACGACAAGATCCCTGGCGGAGAGGGGGGCGCCCAGCGCTTCTGTTCCCAGACGGGCCAAAGATGCCCCGCCGGCGAGCGCCTCCAGGCACCCGTTCTTTCCGCACGCGCACGGAGGTCCGCCAGGCTGGAGAACGATGTGCCCGATCTCCCCCGCCCCGCCCGTCGCTCCCCACACAACCTGGCCTCCTGCGACAATCCCACCTCCAATGCCGGTCGACCAGGTGATGTACACGAAATCGCGGGAGCGGACGCCGAACGTGAGTTCGCCGATCGCAGCGCAGGTGGCGTCGTTCGCGAGGGAGACCGGACATCCAAACGCACGCTGGAGCTCTTCTCTCACCTCGACCTTGTTCCACCCGGGCAGATTTGGGCAGGAAAGGATCCGTCCTGAGCGCATGTCGAGCGGGGCCGGTGCCCCCACCCCGATTGCCGTGGGCTTGCCCCATCCGGTTTCCACAAGAATCCCCCGGATGGCGGTCTCGACATCTTCAATCCCGCGGGTCTGGAACGCGCGACGGGCGAGGATCCGTCCCGTGGCCACCGCTGCCACACGGGTACGAGTCCCCCCGATGTCAACGCCGATCGTTCGCGTCATCGCTTGGATCTTACAGGGTCGAGCCCCGGACGCCGAACGGAGAGAACGGAGGCGCGTATATAATGATGGAGGCTTTGTGGCGAAAAGGCAGCAGGTTCCGCGGCGAGTGTGGATTGCGGGGGGGATCCTTCTCCTCCCTGTGGCGCTTGGGTTCATCCCCGGTGTTCCGCACCCGTTCCTGAGCTTGTTTCTGTGGTGGGTGGCCTCCCCGCCGCGGGTCGAGGTTCCGGCTCCGATCTCGGGAGTGGAGCGGGTGCTCGTGATCGCTCCCCATCCAGATGATGAGCTTCTGGCTCTCGGGGGAACGATCGCCCAGCTCAAACAGGCGGGCCAACAGGTCCTGGTGGTGTTCCTGACAAACGGTGATGCGAACCGCGCTGCGAAGAGTCTCTTCACCCTCAACCCTCTGCGGAGGGCCGAAGACTACCGAGCTTTGGGATACCGGCGACAGAAGGAAGCAGCGGCCGCTTTGCGCGTTCTGGGCGTACCCGTGACCTCGGCCCTGTACTTGGGCTACCCGGACGCTGGGCTTGCGGCTCTCGCTAGTACGAACTGGAAGCGGGCAACGCCGTACACGAGCCCGTTCACGAAGGCGAACTACGCGTTCTACAGGAACAGCTTCAACACCAGTGCGCTGTACTGCGGAGAGGACCTCGTGGCCGACCTCGCGTTGATCCTGCGCCGGTTTAGCCCAACTACGCTCTACATGCCCCACCCCGAGGATGGGCATCCAGACCATCGAGCTGCGGTGCAGCTTGTGTTGGCGGCGCTGGCCACGGTGGAGCTGGACGACGGGCCACAGCTACGCTTGTACATTGTCCATGCCCCGAGCTGGCCTGCCCCCCGGCGCTTGGCTACCGACCAATCGCTGACGGTGCCCGCCGCGTTGGGGGGCTGGACATGGCACAGTCATGAGATGACCGACGAACTGATGGAAGTGAAGTTGAGGGCCATTCGCGCGTACAGCTCGCAACGGATCACGAATGGGCGGTTCTTGGCAAGCTTTGTCCGCCCCAACGAGCTGTACGCTGCGTTCACACCACCGGCTCTACCGATCGGCCTCCCCGCTCCAGGCAGGTGATCACGTAGGGTCGAGTGGGTCCCCGCTCCACGTGCTCCCTCACGACCCGCAGGTCGGGGTGAGCGAGGAACGGGCGGTGGAAGAACCTGCCTGCGGGCCAAGGGCCGACGAGGACCACGTGCCCCCCGGGCCGGAGCTTTCTGGAGAGGCGTTCTGCAAGGTCTCGGATCCGTCCCAGCGAACCGAGGTAGTAGAGAACCTCGGAGCAGAAGACAAGGTCGAACTCACCCTCGGGGAGCTCCGTCGTGATGTCCATGAGGTGGAACTCCACCCCGCGACGCGGGCAATGGCTTCGTGCCCGCGCTACGGCCGGGGGGGCGAAGTCGACCCCTACTACGTTCTCCCCCACCCCTGCACGAGCAAGGAGGCAGGTGAACTGGCCCTCGGCGCATCCGATCTCCAACACCCGGTCGTAGGGCGGACGGGCGGGATCTGGGGACCGGGGAAGGATTGCCAGCTTCCGCTCGTATTTTCCCTTCTCGTAGGGGCTTGTGGCGTAGTTCCAGGGGTCCGGCGCGCGGAACCGGCGGGCGAACAGCTTCCTGCGCCAACGGGGTGGAATCAGAGCCCACAGGTAGAGCAGCCCGACCTCGAACAGCCCGCGCACGAGCTTCAACGTCGAACGCAGGCGCCTTCCGGTCTCGCCTGGCGTGAGTTTCTTCCCAAACATCGTCCACAGGCCTTCCCGTGACAGGTAGACGAGGCCCGCCCCCACGAGCAGGAGCTCGAGGAACCGCACCGTGAGGGAGAACGCCATCGCTCCCTGGGGGGAGATCTTGACCAGTCCGAGGATTCCCACCCGACCTCCTTCGGCGGTGCCCAACCCGGCGGGGGTCAGCCAGAGGAACGTGGTCAGGATCGCGTTGAGGTTGAAGTACACGGCGAGATCTGAAAGGGAGAACAGGCGACCCTCGGTGAAGTAGAAGAAGATCTGCGGCCGGAGGTAGGTGCAGAAGAAGCTCGCCAACTGAAGCAGGAAGGCGAAGGCGGTGCAGAAAAGGTGGCGGGTGAACGCGGCGTGCATCTCGTTTTCCATCGCGTGGATCTTCTCTCCCCACGCCTGAGGCCAGTTCCACGATCGGCGGAAGCGCCTCAGCGAGGCGACGATTCGGGACAGCCAGTGGAAGTTGCGGGCGAAGCTCAGGACTCCCAGGACCACGGCGAGCGCGACGACGAGAAGGCCCGCTCCCACCTGGAGCTTGGCCGTCGAGGAGAGGATCTCGCCGGTGAGGGTGAACGCCCCGCCGAGCACGGCGAACAGGACCAGGCTCAGCCCGGCCAGCAGCCGGTCCACGAACAGCGTTGCGAACACGGTCGGCAGGGGGCGGCCGGTCTTCTGAGAGGCGAGCCACGCCCGTACGGGTTCCCCGCCCACGTAGGCGACTGGCGTGATGTACGAAACAGCGAACCCGGCCACGCCGATTCCCGCGACCGTGCGCAGGTGGAGGCGCGCGCCGAAGGCGTGGAGAAGGACCGCCCAGCTGGCGACCCAGAACAACGTCGCGACGAGGTCGTTCCCGACCATGGCCAGGAAGCCGAAAGGTCCCAGCGCCTGGACCTGCTGCCACACGGCATCGGGTCCCACGAAGACGAGGATGAGGGCAAACAGCCCGAACCCCACCCCCACCAGCAGCACCGCCAGCCACGCCCGCTTCATGCTCTGCAAAGGGTAACGCGTGTCGGAAGGCGATGTCCAACCAGAGGCTGCCCACGGGGGGAACTTGTGAGGAGCCTTTCCCGGACGTAAGATTCAGGAGTCCCCATGCCTGAACGGATCGAGACCGCATTCATTGAAGATGAGATGGAGCAGTCGTACATCGACTACGCCGTCTCGGTCATCCGCGCCCGCGCCGTCCCCGATGTCCGCGACGGGCTGAAGCCCGTCCAGCGCCGCATCCTCTACGGGTTCCGCGAGCTCGGGCTCCTGCCGGGGAAGCCGCCCCGCAAGTCGGCGCGCATCGTCGGTGAGGTGATGGGTAAGTTCCACCCCCACGGCGACATGGCCGTGTACGAGGCGATGGTCGGTCTGGCCCAGGACTTCTCGACCCGCTACCCGCTCGTGGACGGACAGGGGAACTTCGGCTCGGTGGACGGGGATGAGCCAGCGGCGATGCGGTACACGGAGGCCCGCCTCGCCCCGCTCGCGCGGGAGTTTCTCGACGAGCTGGACGAGGAGACGGTGGATTTCCTCCCCAACTTCGACGGCTCGCTCGAGGAGCCGGAGGTGATGCCAGCCCGGTTCCCGCATCTGCTCACCAACGGGGCGTGGGGGATCTCGGTGGGGATGACGACGCAGATCCCTCCCCACAACCTCGGGGAGCTGATCGCGGCCACCTTGTACGTGCTCGATCACCCGGACGCGACAGCGGCTGATCTCCTTCTGCTCGTTCCGGGACCTGACTTCCCTACAGGCGGGATCCTCGTCGGACGGGAGGGGATCCGCGCCGCGTACGAGACAGGCGAGGGGAAGCTCACCATCCGCGCCCGGGCGTTCGTGGAGGACGACCGGATCGTGATCACGGAGATCCCGTACCAGGTCCGGAAGTCCACCATCTTGGAGAGCATCGCCGCCAAGGCCAAGGACGGGGCGCTGGAGGGGATCGCCGACCTCCGGGACGAGTCGGACCGGGAAGGCCTGCGCATCGTGATCGAGCTCAAGCGTGGTGTGGACGGGAACCGGTTATTGCCGCGTCTGTTGAGACTGACGCCGCTTGAGCGCACGTTCGCCTGCCACTTCCTTGTGATCCAAGACGGGAACCCACGGATCCTGTCCCTGCCCGAAATTCTGAAGGCGTTCCTCTCGTTCCGGCGGAGCACGGTGCGACGGCGGACCGAGCACCGGCTCAAGGTCGCCCGGGAACGCGCCCATCTTCTGGAGGGGTTCAAGCTCGCCCTGGAGAACCTCGATCAGGTGATCGAGATCATCCGGGGAGCCGCAGAGCCGGCCGAGGCGGAGGCCCTCCTCGCCGCGGAGATCGGTCTTTCTCCGAAGCAGGCCGATGCGGTCCTCAAGATGCGTCTCTCCCAGCTCACGAAGCTCGAGCGCCGCAAGATCGAGGATGAACTGACGGAGCTGAAGGCGAAGATCGCGGAGTACGAGGTCGTGCTCGCCGACCCTGGGCGATTGAATGACCTGATCCGCGAAGAGCTCCAGGCGATCGCGAGCCAATACGGCAATGCGCGGCGGACGGCGATCGTCGAGTCGTCGGAGGCAATCGAACTCACCGCCCTTGACGCACCGCGGATGGACGTGATCCTGTGCGTGACGGGCAAGGGGTACGTGAACACGACGGGCTGCGAGGCGTACCGCGCCCAAGGCCGGGGTGGCAAGGGCGTGATCGGGATCCGTCCCAAGGAGGGGGACTACCTCCGGACGATGGTCGCCGCTCACACCCACCAGGACCTCCTCGTGTTCACCGACCGCGGCCGCGTGTTCAAGCTTCCCCTCCAACGCCTGGAGCTCAGTGATCGCGATTCGGTGGGGAAGAACCTCCGCCAGTTCCTGGAGATGGGGTTGGATGAGGAAATCCGCACGGTGCTTCCGGTGGACGGCTATGACGGGGGGTACGCCCTGTTGTCCACCCGGCAGGGGATTGTGAACCGCAATTCCCTCTCCGACTACGCGAACGCCCATACGAAGGGAATCCTCGCCCACTCGATCCCCGAGGAGGACCGTCTTGTGGATGCGGCGATTACCGGCGGCAAGGGGGAGATGGTCCTCGCCACGGCGGGCGGACACGTGATCCGCTTCCCAGAGGAGCAGGTGCGCATCACGCGTCGCCCCTCGAAGGGCGTGATCGGGATTCGGCTCGCTCCAGACGACAGGGTGGTGGGGATGGTTTGGCTTCCCCCGGGCGAGACGGATCAGCGGCTCTTGTTTGTGACAGAGATGGGGCAAGGAAAGCGCGTGGAACTGACGGATCTGCCCAGCCAGGGTCGCGGTGGGCGAGGGGTGATCGGGATCAAGCTCGATACCCACGGCGGGTCGCTCGTCACAGCGATCCTCGTTTCGGAAGGGGACGAGGTGGCCCTGTCCACGGCAGGGGGGAAGGTGATCCGGTTCCCGGCGACCCAGGTAAGCACGTTCTCCCGCTACGCGCGGGGGGTGCGACTGATCCAGGTCGAGCCGGAAGACCGGGTGGTATCGGCTGTGGTGGTGTAAGCTACACGTTTGTTGACATCGCCGTGGAAACATCGAAGACGCATTGGTGGGACAGGCACCCCAGGTGGTTTTCGTTAAGAGACCGAGGCTTGGGGGGTGAGCGCTCTGTGCGCGGCCTGCTCGTGTTGCAGCCGGTGCAGCTTTTCATGAGGCAGGGTGAGGATGGAGATCAGGGCTGAGGTTGAGCGACAGCTGGCGACCATCGAGCGAAACGCAGAGACCGTTCTTCCACGCGACGAGCTGGCGCGGAAGATCGAACGATCGCTTCGCCAGGAAAGGCCGTTGCGGGCCAAACTGGGCATCGACCCCTCGGCATCGCAGCTCACCCTGGGCCACGCGGTCGTCCTGCGGAAGCTGAGGGCGTTCCAGGACTTGGGGCACACCGCGGTTCTCGTGGTGGGGGATTTCACGCGCCGTATCGGCGATCCATCGGGGAAATCCAAGACCCGGGAGCCGATGTCGCCGGAGGAGATCGAGCGCAACATGCGCACCTACCGCGAACAGGCGTTTCGGATCCTCGATCCGCGGAAGGCGGAGGTTCGCTACAACTCGGAGTGGCTGGAGAAGCTGACCTTGGCCCAGGTGGTGGGGCTTACCGCTCGGTACACAGTGGCGCGGATGCTCGAGCGGGAGGACTTCCAGCGCCGGTTTCGCGAGGGATCGGCGATCACGATCATGGAGTTCCTGTACCCGCTGGCCCAGGCCTACGACTCGGTGGCCGTGCGGGCCGACATCGAGCTCGGGGGATCGGACCAGCGGTTCAACCTCCTCATCGGCCGCGACATCCAGGAGGCTTACGGCCAAGATCCCCAGGCCATCCTCACGATGCCCCTCCTCATTGGGATCGATGGGACGTTCGCCATGTCGCAGTCCAGGGGGAACTACATCGGGGTGGCTGAGGAACCGGAGGAGCAGTTCGGGAAGATCATGTCCATTCCCGATGAGCGGATGCCCCAGTACTTCCAGCTTCTCACCGATGTCTCGTGGGCGGAGGCGGCATCCCTACACCCGAAAGAGGCCAAGAAGCTCCTCGCGCGAACTCTGGTGTCGTGGTTCCACGGCGAAGACGGGGCGCGCCGGGGCCAGGAACACTTCGAGCGGGTGTTCGAGGACGAGCAGCCGCCCGAAGAGATGCCGGAGGTCTTGGTGGGCGATCTGCTTGACGCCGATCGGACGGCGAACATCGTCGATCTTCTCATTGCGGCGGGGATGACGTCCTCGCGATCTGAGGCACGGCGTCTTGTGGAGGGAGGAGGCGTAGAGCTCGATGGAGAGAAGATTACCTCCCATCGGGATCGCGTCACCGTGCGCGCGGGGACCGTCCTGCGGGCGGGGAAGCTGCGGTTTGCTCGGCTGATGGTCTGAGCCGGGAAGACATGACCAAGACGAAGGCGTGGGAGAAGGCGCTCGTCGAGGGGCTCGACCGGTTCGCGGGACAGGAGGCACGGGAGCGCGTTCTCTCGGGCATGGGCGATCTTCCCAGTTCCTCAGAAGCTGCGGATTGGGTTCGGGAGGTCATGGCGCGGATGGATCAGGGCCTCGACCCTGCAACCCGTGCCGCTGTTCTTGAGTTGTGCGGCCAAACGTGCTTGGGTACCGAGCGTATCGCCCGGGCGAGGGGTGTGGGACAGCAGTTCACGGATCTCGTTGCGTTGTTGGTCTTCCTCAATGAGAGACACATCGGTGGGGGCAAGCTCCGCCTCGACAGGGATGTCGTCTACGCTGTCTATAACCGCTGCTACTGCCCGCGCATTAGCCAGTCGACGGAGCGGATCTCGCCGACCTACTGCCACTGCTCGCGGGGCTGGTTGGGAGCGTTGTTCGGGGCTCTCCTCGGACGTGCGGTGGAGGTGGAGCTGGTCTCCTCGATTGTTGCGGGCAACCCAGTCTGTGAGTTCGCCATTCGGCGGGCTAACGACGGAGATCGAGCTCTCCACCTCTGTCCCCGAGGAACGACAGCTCGCCTGGGCACACATCGCCCTTGTAGTTCCCCGTGAACACGTTTTCCCCTCCCGTGATCCGGCCGGCGAACACGTAGCCCGACCCGAGGCAGAGGCCGTGATAGAGAGCGACGCCCGCTCCGTAGTTGTTCACGATGGAGTTCCCCTGGAGGTGGGCCTGAGCGGCGTCACGTAGCACGATGCCGCCGTTCCAGCCGCTCTCCGTGATGTGGCAGGCGGTGATCGAGGCCGTGGCCGTGCCCCCTACCCCGATCCCACACACCGCGTTCTGGGTGAAGGTGCACTCCTCGAGAACTCCCCGCGCCTGCCCCCACATCCACATCCCGCCCTGTGCGTTGCGGGATGCCCGACACCGCAGAAGCTCGGCCATTGCGGTGTCCTGCACGTGGATCCCGCGCAGGTTGTCCGACACGACGCAGTCGGTGAGCGTGGCCCGGGCGTCGTTCCCCAGCATGAGCCCTTCGGACCCCCGACCGAGGGCGGTTCCTATCAGGTCGAGGTCCGCCCCGCCCACGAGCGAGATCACAGCCGACTCGTGGGGGGACCGAGAGGTGAGGAGGACGACCCCTTCGGCCTCGATGTGGATCTTCTTTCCCAGGGTGATCCCCGCCGGGTAGACGCCCTCGGCGAGGATGAGCCGACCTCCGGGCTGAACCGCGTCCGCTGCTTCCTGGAGCGTCGCATGGTCCGGGCTGGGGAAACGGGCTACCTCGTGGGCCGGTGTAACGAGAGGGGTCCGCAGCGAGCCGGGCAGGTTCCCCGCCAGATCCACCCCGTTTCCGCTCAGCGCGTTCCCGGCTCCCCGGGGAGGGGTCCGTGAGAGGGACAGGATGCCCTGGGCGATCCACGCGTCAATGCGGTTGCCGGAGATCTCGGCCTGGGCAGCGCCTCCGATGTAGATCCCCGATCCCCTGCCGCCGGAGATCCGGGAATCCCGGATCATGGCCTGAGTGAACCCCTGAAGCTTGATCCCGTTCCAACGGACCGATAACACCGTGCACTCCGTTACCTGCAAGCGGGAGCTGTCCCGTGCCTCGATGCCGTCCCAGGTTTGGTGGACCGTGCACCCGACGAGGGTGACCTCCGCGGCGTGCTCGCTCCACACCCCGTTATCCCGGTGGCCGCTGAGGGTGCACCCGGACAATTCAGCCACCGCTTGATCCCGGATCCATAGCCCATGCCCTTCGCAAGCGGAGATGGTGGAATCAGTGACGGTGAGACGGCTCTGATCCCGGACCCACAGGCCGTGGCCTTCGCATCTTGTCACGATGGACGCAGCGAGTGTGAGCCGTGCTTGATCTGCGAGCCAGATGCCGGTGCTACGATTGCCGGAGAGGATGACGGAAGCCAGGACGGCCTCCGCCTGGCTTTGGGCGTGCACTCCGTAGCTGCCGTTGTTCGTGATCGCGCAGTCGCGCAGCTCGACGCGTGCCGCATCACGAACGGCCACGCCGCTGCCCGTGTTCCCGGAGAACGCGCACCTCTCGACCACGACCGTCGCCCCTCCCGACGCCAAGAGGCCGTGCGCGCAGCCGGCGGGCTCGGAGCAGCCCCCAGTGGCTCCGGTGAACGTGATCCCCGCGAGGACGACCACTCCCTCGGTCTGAGGTCCGACGGCGATGACGGGATGGGCCAGCTCACTCCCGCGAATAACGGTCCGGGTCGGGCCGGCTCCGCGCAGGGTGACGGGCTTTGTCACACGCAGGCTCTCCGTCCAGGTGCCGGCGGGGATGCAGACCACTGCGCCGGCGGGCGCCTCGTCCAGCGCCGCCTGGAGCACCGCCCCCACTGGAACGGCGATCGCGCACGGGATGGTCTCCCGCTCGGCAGGGCGAGCACACGAGAGGAGGAGGGGGATCAGCGATCCAATCGCCGCCCACCGGAGGAACGTGGAGATGCGCCGTGCCCCGTACATGGGCGGCGATTGTAGGAACCGCTGCCCCCCTTCGCCACTGGCTGCGGAGCGCTCCCCGCGGTCAGCTCGCTTTCCCTGCCCGCCCCAGGACCTCGTCGATCGTCCCCGCCATGTAGAACGCCTGTTCCGGAACGTCGTCGAGTTCACCATCGCAGATCATGCGGAACCCGCGGACCGTGTCCTCGATACGGACATAGGCTCCGGGCCGGCTTGTGAAGTGCTCCGCGACGTGAAACGGCTGGGCCATGAACCGCTGGATCTTCCGCGCCCGCCTGACCGTGGTCTGGTCCTCCTCCGACAACTCCTCCATGCCCATGATGGCGATGATGTCCTGGAGATCCTGGTTCCGCTGGAGAATGGCCCGCGTTCGCTGGGCGACCGCGTAGTGGTCCCGGGTCAGGGTTCGCGGGTCCATGAGCCGGGAGTCCGACTGCAGGGGGTCCACGGCTGGGTAGATCCCCTTCTCCGCCAGTTCGCGGGTGAGGGTGACCGTGGCGTCGAGGTGGGAGAACACCGTGGCTGGCGCGGGGTCGGTGATGTCGTCGGCGGGCACGAACACGGCCTGGACTGCGGTGATCGAGCCGCGGCGGGTAGAGGTGATCCGCTCCTGAAGCTCGGCCATCTCTGTGGCGAGGGTCGGCTGGTACCCGACCTCGGACGGCATTCGTCCCAGGAGGGCCGACACCTCGCTCCCGGCCTGGGCGAAGCGGAAGATGTTGTCGATGAACAGGAGGACGTCCTTGCCCTCTTCGTCCCGGAAATACTCGGCCATCGTCACCCCGGACAGGCCGACCCTGAACCGCGCTCCTGGAGGCTCGTTCATCTGGCCGTACACGAGCACCGTGTTCGCGAGTACGCCGGATTCCTTCATCCCCAAGTACAGCTCGTTTCCCTCGCGGGATCGCTCGCCGACCCCGGCGAACACGGAGTACCCCTTGTGCTCGTAGGCGATCGCGCGGATGAGCTCCATGATGAGGACCGTCTTGCCCACGCCGGCCCCCCCGAACAGCCCGACCTTGCCACCTTTCGGGATGGGGGCGATGAGGTCCAGAACCTTGATGCCCGTCTCCAGGACCTCGTCCTCGACCGCGAGGTCGGCGAGCGGCGGGGATGCACGGTGAATCGGGTACGTCTTCGACACAGGGGGAGGTGGCTGCTCGTCAATGGGTTGGCCGGTGAGGTCGAACATCCGCCCCAATGTTTCCGGTCCCACCGGGACCGTGATCGGCGCTCCGGTGTCGAGGACCTCGTCGGCCCGTCGCAGGCCATCGGTGGAGTCCATCGCGATCGCCCGCACCACGGAATCCCCCAAGTGCTGCGCCACTTCGAGAACGAGATCCCCGCCCTCGCGCTCGATGTACAGTGCCTGCCGCAGTGGCGGCAGGTGGCCAGGCGGGAACTGAACGTCCACCACCGGCCCGCGAATGGTCAGGATCCATCCCTTGCCCGTAGATCGGTTCTCGATCATCACTCCTCCCGCAGGGCTTCCGCGCCCCCCATGATGTCGGCGAGCTCGGTGGTGATCCGTTGCTGCCTGGCCTTATTGTAGCTCAGGGTGAGCTTTTCCAGGAGGTCGTCGGCGTTGTCGGTGGCGGCCTTCATCGCTTGGCGGCGCACGGCGTGTTCGGAGGCTTTGGCCTCGAGCAGAACCCGCAGCAACCGCCCCGTGAGGTACAGGTTCGCCAGCTCATCGAGCACCGTGCCAAGATCGGGCTCGACGAGGAGGTCGCGCGGAAGGCCCAGCGGCAGGTCCAACGGGAGGAGCCGTTCGGCCCGCACCTGTTGGGCGAGCTCCCCCCGGAAGTACGTGTACACCACGTAGATCTCCCCGACCTCCTGTCCGTACAGTCCGAGGAGGTCGTCGCGCATCCGCTGCGCGACCTCCACCGCAGGCCGGTCATAGGCGTGGACGTAACTCCCCGCGAGCGGCCACGGGCCGCGACGGAAGTGGCGGTGGGCCTTATCTCCTCCTGCGAAGAACCGCACTTCGGCCTTTTGTCGAGCCAACTCGGTTCCAGCGCGGTTCAGATCGCCCACGTAACGGCCGCACAGGCCGCGGTCGGAGCTGATCACGAGCACCGCCGTCCCCGTCCGGTCCACCCCGTGAACGAGGGGATGGACCACGCCCTCGCGGTGGGCCGTGACGGCGAGGCTGGCGAGCACGCTCTCCGCTGCTTCTGTGAACGGCCGGGCTGCGCCCAGTGCCCGCTTCCGCTGAATGACCTGTGTTGCGGCGATGGTGTACATCGCCTTCGTGATCTGTCGCACATGGCGGACGTTGCCGATCCGCCGACGGATTTGGCGAACCCGAGCGCCCATCAGGCCCTGAACCCTTCGCGGAACTTGGCGAGCGCTGTGTCGAGTTCGGCGCGTGGGCCGTCGCCGAGGCGCCGCTCCTCGCCCAGGGTGGCGAGGAGTCGCGGATAGCGCTCGGCGAGGAACGCGAGGAACCCCCGTTCGAACGCTCGCACTGCGTCCACGGGCACGGCGTCGAGGTGCCCGCCCACCGCGGCGTAGAGGGTGACGACTTGAGCCTCAACGGGCATCGGAGCGAATTGGTCTTGGTTCAGAATCTCCATCACCCGCTCCCCGCGGGAGAGCTGGGCCTGGGATGCCTCGTCGAGTTCCTGGGCGAACTCGGCGAACGCGGCGAGGTCCCGGTACTGAGCGAGCTCAAGCCGCAGCTGCCCGGCCACCTCCTTCATCGCGGGAACCTGGGCGGCCCCGCCGACCCGCGACACGGACAGCCCGACGTTCATCGCCGGTCGCTGTCCCTTGTTGAACAGATCCGCTTCGAGGTAGATCTGGCCGTCGGTGATGGAGATGAGGTTCGTGGAGATGTAGGCGGTGATGTCGCCGGCCTTCGTCTCGACGATCGGGAGGGCGGTGAGCGAACCTCCCCCGTGGACGTCGGACATCCGCGCGGCGCGCTCGAGGAGCCGTGAATGGGTGTAAAAGATGTCCCCCGGGTACGCCTCCCGCCCGGGTGGACGCCGGAGCAGGAGAGCGATCTCGCGGTAGGCGACGGCGTGCTTGGAGAGGTCGTCGTAGATCACCAGCGCGTCCTCTCCTCGATCGCGGAAGAACTCACCCAACGCGCAGCCGGCGTAGGGGGCGATGTACTGGAGGGGGGTGGGGTCCTCGGCCGCCGCGGCGACGACGACCGTGTAGTCGAGCGCCCCGTGTCGGTGCAACGCATCCACCGCCTTGGCGATCGTGGACGACTTTTGGCCAATGGCGACGTAGATGCAGTACACACCCTGGCCCTTCTGGTGGATGATCGTGTCCAGGGCGATCGCCGTCTTCCCGGTACGGCGGTCGCCGATGAGGAGCTCGCGCTGGCCACGGCCGATCGGGGTCAGGGCGTCAATGCACTTGATCCCCGTCTGGAGGGGAGTGTTCACGGGTTGGCGGGCGATCACCCCGGGCGCCTTGTCGTCCGTCCGGCGGTATTCCTCTGGGTGGATCGGATCCTTCCCGTCCAGGGGGGCGCCGAGGGGATCGACCACCCGCCCCAGGAACCCCGCGCCGACCGGTGTAGACAAGACGTGCCCCGTGCGCCGGACCTCGTCGCCTTCGCGAATCCCCCGGTCTGGACCGAGTATGGCCACCCCTACCGAGTCCTCGGCGAGATCGAGGACGAGGCCGCGGATCTCGCCGGGAAAGAGGAGGAGCTCGGACGCCATTGCCGAGCGAAGGCCCCACACCCGGGCGATCCCGTCGCCGACCTCGACGACCACCCCCACCTCTTCCATCTGGAGGTCGATGTCCAGTTCCAGAATCTGTTTCTTGATGATGGCGGCGATTTCGTCCTTGCGTGGGCTCATCGTTTACCCCCCAGCTGAACCATGAGTGCGTCCAGACGCGCGCGGAGCGAGGCCTCGACGCGACGTCCGGACACGGAGAGTTCGACTCCCGCCAAGAGGTCGGGAGCCTCCACTTCCTCGATCGTCACCGGCCTTCCCAACACCTCTGCCAGCCGGTCCCGCAGGGCGGCCCGCTCCTCGGGCGCGAGAGGCCGGGCGGTGCGAGCGGTCACATGGCACGCCTTCCCCGCTTCCTCCTGCTCCTGGAAGAACGCCGGGGCGAGGGAGGGGATGGCCGCGACCTTTCCCCGTCGCACGAGGAGCCGCAACAGGGTCAAGATGTGCGGATGAACGGTTGAGCCCAGTGCGCGTTCCAGAACCGCTTCCTTCGCAGCGACGTGGATGAGGGGGTGGGTCAAGAACGGCTGCGCCAGCTCTGGATCCTCCTCCCACAGGGCGCGGATGAGGCCGAGATCGTGGGCGATGCGCTCCTCCAGCCCTTGCGTGGCGGCGACCTCGTACAGGGCGCGGGCGTAGGGGCGGGCAGTATTGGATTCGGGCATCGCTACTGGAGAAGCCGTTTGTCGACCCGTTCCGTGAGTTCGGCCAGCAGGCGCGCGTGGTCTGCGGGACGTACCTCGCGGGCGAGGATCTGGGATGCCCCGAGCACGACGAGATCGGCGTAGGAGGAGCGCAGGTCCACCAGCGCTTCTTCGCGAAGGCGGGCGGCAGTCGCTTCTCCTTCGGCGACGACGGACTGGGCCTGGATTCGCGCCTCGCGGCGCGCGGCGCGAAGCGTCTCCTGAGCTTCTGCCTCTGCTTGGGCCACGATCTCCCGCGCCCGCCGGTTGGCATCCGCGAGCTCAGCTTCCCGAGCGCGGAGGAGATCCGCGGCTTGGGCTTGCGCTTCCTGAGCTGCGCGGAGGCGCTCTTCCTCGATCTTCCGCCGACGATCGAGCCAGCTCAGCACCGGCCTGTAGAGGTACCGCTTGAGGAGCCATAGAAGCAGGGCGAACATGGCGAGGTTGAACAGAAGGGTCCAGTTCAGGTTCTTGACGATCGTGCCCCACTCCAGCGCCACAGTCCTCTCCTAGACGACGAACAACAGGACGAGGGCGACGAGCAACGAGTAGATGCCCGTGGTCTCGGCGATCGCATCGGCGATGACCATCGTTCGGAGGAGCGTGTTGGCCATCTCCGGTTGGCGGGCCATCGCGTCGAGCGCGTGAGCGCCGACGATGCCCTCGCCTACCCCGGGGCCGATCGCGCCGAGGCCCATGCAGATCCCGGCTGCCAGGAACTTCGCTGCTGCGACGAGTGCCTCTCCTTCCATGTCCAACCTCCTAGTCGGCGGTGACCTGGATGTAGGCCACGGCCAACAATGTGAACACAAACGCTTGGATCACCCCAAACGCCAGTCCAAACCACCCGTTGAGAATCAGGCTCAGGGGGACCCGCCCTGTCCAACCCAATGCAGGTCCCACCACCGGCACGAGGGCTGTGGAAATGCTCAGCGTTGCCGTCGGCGCCACGACCATCAAGATCGCACCGCCCAGGATGTTCCCGAACAAGCGGAACCCGTGGGACAGGGTGCGTCCGAGGTCACCGACGATGTTCAGGGGGAGAAGGAACGGGAACGGTTCGAGGTACCCCTTCAAGTGGCGGCCAACCCCCTTGGCCCGGATCCCGTAGTAATGGGTCAGCAGGTAGACGAGAAGGGCCAATCCCAACGACACGTTCAAGTCCTGGGTTGGGGCGACGATGTACGGGATGGGGAGGATCCCAGCCCAGTTGCAGAACAAGACGTAGAAAAACAGGGTCATCACAAACGGGAGCAGCTGCCGGACGAGGCGGGGGGACACGCCGCCGAGGAGCTGGTTCTCGAACAGGTCGATCGTTCCGGCGAGAAACGCTGCCCGCCGCGACAGGGGTGCGTCAGGGGTGTGGGGGAGCCCTCGCCGGAGCCACAGGGAAACGAGGACGAGCGCGACCGCCACCGCCAGGGCGACGGCGATCACGACGGGGTGGAACGCGATCTCTACCCCCCCCACGGTGAACCGGAACGCGAGTTCTTTACCCAGGTGTTCGAGCAAGTCTCACCATCCAGAAGAAGCGGCCGAGCGTAGGGATGAGAAGCCCTCCCGCCACCGCGAGGGAGGGCAGTCCGGCAAGAATCCCCCCCACGGTGAGGAACGATACGAAGAGGTGTCGTGCGACCCCGGTCAGCCCTGCCGCAAGCCCCCCACCCCCCTCGCGAAACATCAGCGCGATCAGGTTCCACCGGACGAGCCGGCCAATGCCCACGACGGCGAACCCCCACAGAAGACCGACGGACCACTCCCATCCTCGGATAAGGAGCCCCAGCGCCAACGGCAGCGCCAGCCCCAGGCCTTCTCCCATTCCAAGCCACACCGCCTCGCGCACCATGGGGCTATAGGGTGCGCATCTCTTGGGCTTTCTTCTCCACAAGTTCGTCGACCTGCTTCACATGCTCTGCTGTGAGGTCGTCCAGGGCTTTCTGCAGCCGGTGGTGGTCGTCCTCACCCAGACGGCCGTCCTTCTTCTCGGTGTCGAGTTTCTCCCGGGTATCGCGCCGCACGTTGCGCAGGGCGATCTTAGCCTCTTCAGCTCGTTTGCCCACAAGCTTCACGAGCTCGTTGCGCCGCTCCTCGGACAGACGGGGGATCTTGACCCGAATCACCTGACCGTCGTTTTGAGGGTTGAGACCGAGGTCGGCACCGAGCACGGCCTTCTCGATGGCGGGGATCTGAGTGCGGTCGAACGGCCGGATCATGATCATGTCGGGATCTGGGGCTACAACGTGCGCGACGTGCTTCAACGGTGTGGGCGTCCCGTAGTAGTCCACCGCCACCGTTTCCAACAACGATGGGTTGGCTCGCCCGGTGTGGATCTTGCCCAGCTCTCCCTGGAGCACGTCCAGGGTGCGTACCATGTGCCCGCGGGCTTGGCGGAGCAGCTCGTGTTCCATGACCGACCCCCTTTCATGCGAATCCTAGCTCTGCTGCGCTGAAGCCGCAAGCGGGCGATAATCGAACGTGCAGCTTCATGTGGAGTCCCTGCTTGCCGGTCACCCGTTCGCGGGGGAGATCGTCCGTCGGCTGAACGGCGCCGGACACACAGCGGTGTTCGTGGGGGGAGTTGTGCGCGATGCCGTGCTTGCCGAGCTGCGGGGGCAGCGATGTGTGGCTCAAGACGTGGATATCGCCACGTCGGCCTTGCCCGAAGAGGTGAAACGTCTGTTCCCCGATCGACGGATCGTGTCGATTGGGGAAGGCTTTGGCGTGGTGGTGGTGATCGCCCCTGGAGGGCAGCAGTTCGAAGTGGCTACGTTTCGCACCGAGGGGGGGTACAGCGACGGACGAAGGCCGGACGTGGTGCGATGGGGGCTGCTTGTCGATGACGTGCAGCGGCGGGACTTCACGGTGAACGGCCTTGTCGCTACCCCCGACGGAGAGGTGCTCGACCTGGTGGGGGGGATCCCTGATCTCGAGGCTGGTCTGGTGCGGGCGATCGGGGATCCCGCGACGCGGTTCGGCGAAGACCACCTGCGTATGCTTCGCGCCATCCGGTTTGCCTGTCAGCTCGGGTTTGCGGTTGAAGAGCAGACCGCGGCTGCGATTCGAGTTCACGCCGCGCGAATCACAGGGGTCTCGCGGGAGCGGATCCGCGACGAACTGTTGCGCATTCTAGGGACCGCTCGATCTGGAGAGGGGATTGACACCCTCAATCGGCTGGGTCTTCTGGAGCACGTCCTTCCTGAGATCGGCGCCCTGCGGGGGGTGCCCCAGCCTGTGGAGTACCACCCGGAGGGAGACGTGTTCGTGCACACCGTGGCCGCGCTGCGGGTTGCCGACGGGTTGTGGGACGTTCCTCGATTCAAGCTCGCTGTGCTTTTCCATGACGTGGGGAAACCCCCCGCGCTTGCACGATCGGGGGGGGACAACATGGGCGGGCACTGCGGGTTGGGGGCGGAGATCGCCGCGCGAGCGCTCACCCGACTACGCCTCCCAAAGCGCGATGTAGAGTGGATCACCCATTTGGTGCGAGAGCACATGCGGGTGGCGCGGCTTCCGGAGATGGGCGCGGGGAAACAGGTGCGTCTCCTTGGGGTGGGAGAGGACGAGATGTGCCCTCTTGGAGACCTGCCTCGGCGATTCCCTCTCTTCGCTGACCTTCTCCGGGTGGTGATCTGCGATGCCGAGGCGAGCGCCCATCATGCGCAAGCGTGGCTTCCCCTTCTCTCACGCGCGGTGGAGCTTCTTGTTCACCTTCGCCGGATCCACGGGATCCGTCAGGCGCGGGAGTTCCTCACCGGCGACGACCTGCTGGCGATGGGATTCCCCCCCGGCCCACGCCTGGGCGAGGTGCTGGATCTTGTCCACGAGCGGATCCTCGCTGGAGAGGTCTCTACTCGGGACGAGGCGCTTGCTCACGCCCGCGCGCTCATGCGAGGTCACAGGTAAGCCCAGGCCGGGTCCGCATGTCCCTTCAGCGGTTGGCATCTCCCCTCGTGGCGGCGGCTGCGGGTGGCTACTGTGGCAACGATGAGCGTTCTCAACCTCGGACCTGAGTTGGCAGTTCCCCTGGACGATGTCGTGGGTCAGTGCGTGGCCATCCTCGGCATCCGTGGTTCGGGTAAATCGAACACGGCGGGGGTGATCTTCGAGGAGCTCCTCGCTGCCCACTACCCGATGTCCCTTGTGGACATCGACGGCGAGTACTTCGGCCTCAAGGAGAAGTACGAGGTCCTCGTCGTCGGTGGTGGGGAGCACGCCGATGTGGAACTGAGCATGGCCACGGTAGGAGAGGTGGCCGATCTCTCCCTCCGCGAAGGGGTTCCTGTGATTCTCGATGTCTCGGACATGCTGGGCGGGGAGCGGGAGGCAGTCGTGTTCGATTACCTGACCCGACTGTGGACGCTCGCCGGACGGCTCCGCAGTCCGTACATGATCGGGATTGAGGAGTGCCACGAGTTCATCCCCCAAGGTGTGCGGACCCGGATGAAGGATGTCATCGCCCGGATCGCCCTCCGGGGACGGAAGCGGGGCTTGGGAGCGGTGATCATCTCCCAGCGCTCGGCCAAAGTGGAGAAGGATGTGCTCACCCAAGCCGGGATGCTCTTTCTCCACCGTGTGGTTCACGAGGCGGATATGCGAGTGTACAGCGAGCTCCTTCCCTGGCGGAAGACCGAGGCCAAGGAGATCGTGACCCAGCTGGGGGTGGGGGAGTGCATCTTCATGTCCGGCTCCACGGCACGGAGGATCAGGATGAGGGTCCGTGATACGTTCCACGGCGGGTACACGCCGTCCTTCTGTCCCGTGGAATCCCCGAAACTCCGCCAGGTTCGTGGGCGGCTCTTGGAGGCTCTGTCTCAAGTTCAGAACCCTGTCCTGCCTCCGGCTGAGACCGCCTCTGTCCGGGGTGAGTCCCCAAGGAGTTCCGCCTCCGATCCTGCGCCAGAGGTGCGCTCCTGGAACGAGCCAATTGCCGTGCCCCCCACCGGGATGGCCTTCCACGCGGATGATTTGATCGGGCCGGACCTCCCTGAACCGGTCCTCGTGCGCGTGGATCGGCTCGTGCGGCGTCTGAGAAGGCTACCCTCTGTGCAGCGCAAAGTCGTGGGCTTTCTGGTGGGACAGGAGCCGAATGCCTACACTACGTGCGAACTCGCAGCGTGGGTGGATTGCCCGGAGATCCTTCTTCGTGTGGAGCCGCCGGTCGATGCGCTCGACCTCGGGTTGGTGGCCTGCGAACGGTTGGCGCGAGGTATCACATACCGGGGGATGGTCCGCCAGTATGTGGAGGAGGCGTTCGCAGGGTTTTCCTCAGGGCTTGGCGCCGACGGAACACGACAGCTGGTTGCCCATCTCCGTCGTCGAATCGCCGATCTTGCTCCTATTGAACGTGATCTAGCTTACACCCCTTGACGATCTGCCCTTAAGTGTGGTAGGATGCGGGTGACCGAGGGGTGAGACCTTAACATGAGGCTTCATATCGAGGAACGATACGCTTCGGACTCGGATGCGCTGACAAAATACGTGGCGAAGAAGGTTGAATCCCTGTCGCGCTACTTTGACAGGATCTCGAAATTGGACGTGATCCTCGAGGTGGAAGGACCGGCGCAGCGGGTGCAGATGATGGGGTATCTCGTTAACCACAAAGTCGTCAAGGCAAAGGTTGAGACGACCGACATGTACGCTTCGATCGACCAGGCGGTGGATAAGATGCAGCGCCAGCTCGTACGCTACAAGGAGCGGCTGCGGGTGTCGCGCAAGACCAGTCCCGCAGTCTCCTCGCCAGGGCGGAGGGTGGCGTCAGGACCGAAGATCGAGATCGTGGATGACTACCCGCGTCAGTCTCTGACCCCGGAGGCTGCGGTTCGGGAACTGGAGCGGGGAGGGCGCGAATTCCTTGTGTTCTTCCAGGCCGAGGATGATCAGCCTGCGGTCTTGTTCCACCGTGGGGATGGTTCGTACGGCTTGGTGATCCCCCGTCGCTGACACTGAAGGAGGACGAACGCTCGCCCTTGCGCTGTACTCGGGAACTTTGGCCAGCACTGCAGCCGTACGCCTGGCCGAGCGCGCAGGGGTTACTCATCTTCGGCTCGTCTACTTTCGGTCTCCGTTCTTCTTGGGCGAGGAGGAGGTGGGCTTTCATGCTCACCGCTGGTTGGGAGGAACCCGTTTCCAGAGCATCACGCTGAAGCGGGGGTTCCTCTCGTTCGGCGGGCACGGGGGGGGACGTCCGTTCCCGTGCGCGGTGTGTCGCCGGCTCCTCCTGGAGCGGGTGGAGCGCCTCGCGCGGCGCCTTCATGCCGACCTCGTGGTGACAGGGGATGTGGCAGGAGGCGAAGGCCTGGGCATTGAAGAACTTGTGGATTTGGATCAATCCCTAGGTCTCTCCGGCCGGGTCCTACGGCCGCTCTCGGCCCGTCTCCTTCCTCCAACCACGGCTGAGAGCGAAGGGAGGGTGAACCGCCAGGCTCTGCTGGGCCTTACGCGCGGGGAGCGCCTCCGGGAGGACGTCGTTGCGGTGGCCAGGGATCTCGGTCTTGATCCCTGGCACGGTGAGCGGCGGTGCTTGCTGGCCGACGAGGAGTTCGTGCGTCGCCTGCTACAGATCGCCCCCGTAGATGGCGTTACCGAGAACCTGATCCAGCTTCTGCGGTTCAAGCATTTCTACCGGCTTGGATCTGCGGCTCAGGTTGTGGTGGCGCTGACCGCGGAAGAGCAGGTGCGCCTCCAGCCTCTGTTCTTGCCTTCGGATGTCCGTCTTTACGTTCAGATCCCGCGCTCCCCGTTGGCTCTCGTGCGGGCCCGTTGGTCTGAACATAGTCCGGAAGGCCGTGAAACGATCATCGCCGCGGCGGCGGAGCGCATGGCGGAGGCCGCGGGCTTGTCGCGAGCCGCGGCGTGGGTGGTCCGGTTCCGCTGTGAGTGGGAGGGGGAAACGCGCCAGATGCGGCTCCCCGTCGAGGGGCACCTGGTGCCTGCCTTGATCTCCTCCTGAGCGGACTTACAATTGATTGGTTCGTGCGACGGGTTACCTTCAGACAGCAGAGCGTAGCAAGGAGGACAGGTTATGCCCATGTATCGCTACCGTTGCACACGCTGTGGCAACGAGTTTCGCGAGCTCCGGCCGGTTCGGGATCGGGCGCTCGTTCGGTGCTCAGGGTGTGGCGCGGCCGAGGTGACGCGGCTCTTGCCGCGGTTCGGTGTGGTATACAAAGGGAGCGGTTTCTACACGACCGACTACCGGCGAGCGCGTGCGGAAAGCGGTTCGTCCAGCAATTCCACAGAGGAATAATCGGCCTGTGCGGCCGTTGAGGTGATAGCCGGTGGTCATTTCCGGGGATGACATCAAGCGGATCAAACTAGGACTGGCATCGAGAGAGGAGATGCTGTCGTGGTCTCGAGGAGAGGTAACGAACTCCGAAACGATTAACTACCGAAGCCACAAGCCCGAGCGGGGCGGCCTTTACGCCGAGGAGATCTTCGGTCCGGAGAATGACTACGAGTGCACGTGCGGCAAGTACCGCGGTAAGAAGTACGAGGGTATCACCTGCGACAAATGTGGGGTCCTCGTCACCGACTCAGCGGTTCGTCGGGTGAACATGGGACACATCCGCCTTGCCAGTCCAGTGGTCCACTTCTGGTATCTCAAAGGAGTGGCAAGCCCGTTGTCTCGCCTGCTTGGAATCAAGCGCCGCGATCTCCGGCGCATCGCGTACTACGAAACCGAAACATCGCGCGAAGACCTGTTCATCGTTACGCAATCAGGCTCTCCGAAAATCCGACAGGGAGAAACCCTCTACGGGAGCGAGGTACGGATCCTGGCCACTGCGTTCACGTTCCAGGTCGAGCAGGCGTACCTGGTCACCAAGGCTCCGAAGGTGGTGGCGGAGGAAGAGGGGGAAGTCCAGGTCGAAACACGAAAACTCGCCAACGGAGAGACGTTCCGGGCCCTGGTGATTGGCCGTCACGAGTACCCGGTGGCCTCCGACGCGGAGGTCTTCGTTGAGGATGGGGACAGCGTCGAAGCCGGAGAGACTCTGTGCGAGAGGCCGGCCGGAGAAGTGTGCTCGCAGACGATGTTCGAGATGTTGCGGGCGCGCTATGAGGGCGTGGATGGGAGCTCGATCCAAGAAGTGGTGGACAACCTTGCCCATCTTGTGGTTAGGGTGGCGGAGAACGTTCCGTTGCGGCTTGGCCAGGAGCTGTCCACGTTGGAGGCACGGGCCTACGATCGGTGTTTCCCGGGCGGATTCGAGGCGGCGACCGGGGCGGAGGGTATTGAGCGGCTGCTGGAGGCGCTCGACTTGGACGCACTCGCCGACGAGCTGTGGGAAGAACTGGATCACACCGCAAACCAAGGGGAGCGGCGGCGGATCCTTCACCGCCTCGAGGTTGTGGACCAGTTGCGCCGGTCTGGGAACAACCCAGGGAACCTGGTACTGGAGGTTATCCCTGTCCTTCCTCCGGCGTTGAGGCCGATGATCCAGCTCGAAGGCGGAAAGTTTGCGACCACAGACCTGAACGATCTGTACCGGCGGATCATCAACCGCAACAACCGCTTGAAGAAGCTTCGTGAAATGGGGGCACCGGAGATCATCCTGCGCAACGAGCGGCGGATGCTCCAGGAGGCGGTGGACGCTCTGATCCACAACGAGAAGAAGGACAACCCGATCCGCGGCCGGGACAACCGCCCGCTGAAGTCGCTGTCGGAGCGGATTCAGGGGAAGCAGGGTCGTCTCCGTCGGCATCTCCTCGGGAGGCGCGTGGATTACTCGGCCCGTGCGGTGATCGTCGTCAACCCTCAACTCAAGATCCACCAGTGCGGGATTCCGAAGAAGATGGCGCTCGAGCTGTTCAAGCCGTTCATCCTCTCTCGACTCGAAAACCTTCCGTACGCAGACTACGACGAGATCAAGAACAAGGCGCTCGCCGGCGAGCTGCCGGAGGTCTGGGATACCCTCGATGATTTGATCCGTGAGTATCCCGTGCTCCTCAACCGTGCCCCGACGCTGCACCGGTTGTCGATTCAGGCGTTCCAGCCGGTGCTTGTGGATGGCGATGCGATCCAGGTCCACCCCCATGTGTGCCCTTCGTACAACGCGGATTTCGACGGGGATCAGATGGCGGTCCATCTTCCCCTCGGGAAGGAGGCGGTTCAGGAAGCGTGGGACCTTATGCTCTCAGCTCGCAATACGCTTTCCCCTGCCCACGGGCGACCGCTTGCCCTACCCACTCAGGACCAGGTGTACGGGTTCTACTACCTGACGATTCTCGATCCGGCCGGGAAAGGGAGGGGCAAGGTCTTTCGCTCGATCGACGAGGCGTTGAGGGCCCACGATCAAGGGGTGATCAGTCTTCACGCCCTGATCCGGATACGGATCGGCGAGCAGATCGTGGAGACCACGCTTGGGCGGGCGATCTTGAACCAGGCTCTCCCGCCGGAACTTCAGGACTACAGCTTGACCCTCGACGTACGGCAGGTCCGTCGCAAACTCGAGGAGTGCTACCTGCGCTACGGATGGGAGCGTGCTGCTGTTGTTCTCGACGAACTGAAGTCCCTCGGGTTTCGCTACGCGACCCTCTCTGGGTTGACGATCTCGATTCCTGACTGCGCGATCCCACCCGAGAAGGCGGCGTTGGTGCAGGCTGCCCAGGCGCAGGTGGACCAGATCAACCGAATGTTCAGTCGGGGATTGGCCACGGAGGAACAGCGCTACCACGCTGTGACGCGGGTGTGGCGGGAGACAGTGGACGAGGTGGAAAAGGCGACGATGGACAACCTGTCCCGAATGTCATTCAACCCACTCCACTCCATCGTCGCTTCGGGGTCGCGGGGCTCGGCTGGACAGGTGAAGCAGATTGCTGGGATGAGGGGACCAATGGCCGACCCGCAGGGACGGGTTCTCGAGTGGCCTGTGATCTCGAACTTCCGTGAGGGGCTCTCGATTCTGGAGTATTTCATCTCCACCCATGGTGGTCGGAAAGGCACGGCGGATACCGCCCTCCGTACGGCGAGCGCAGGGTACCTCACCCGCCGGCTTGTCGATGCTTGTGTGGACGCGATCGTCAAGGAACGAGACTGCGGGACCCGCCAAGGGGTGGAGGTCGATCCGTTGTACTTCGCTCCCAAGGGTCAGGTGATGGAGGATATTCCAGAGCGGATCTACGGACGGGTGACCGTGGAGCCGATTCGAGATCTGGGGACAGGCGAGATCCTCGTCGAGGCAGGCGTGCTTCTGGACAGGCCTACCTCGCATCGGGTGGGGACGATGGAAGTATCGCTGGATCTCGATGAGCAGGGGCTCGACGAACGCGTGGGGTTCTGCAAAGTCATCGGCGACCTGTACCACCCTGAGACGGGAGCTCTTCTGGTGCGCGATGGCGAACCTCTGTCCCCTGAACTCGTGGGCGACCTTCGTGAGTCGGGGGTCCGGGAGGTGAGGGCGAGGCCGAAGATCGTCATCCGCTCCCCGGCGTTGTGCCAAACCCCAGGTGGATTGTGTCAAATGTGCTATGGACTCGACCTCGCGTTTCACCGCCTGGTGGGCCTTGGGGTGACAGTGGGCGTGATCGCTGCTCAGTCCATCGGTGAGCCGGGCACCCAGCTGACGATGCGTACGTTCCACACCGGCGGCGTGGCGGGTCTCGACATCACCCAGGGCCTCCCGCGAGCCGAGGAGCTGTTCGAGGCGCGAAAGACGACGAAGGCCGCCCACGCCACCGTGGCTCCCCTCGCGGGACGGATCACGGACATCGAGACCACGCGCACGGGGCGCGAAGTGGTGGAGATCACGTCTGAGCCACACACTGTGGTGCTGCCGCGCTCCCTTCTCCAACTTGCTGAGGGAGAGGAAGTGGACGGGGGGCGGTTCCGTTCCCTGCGCAGTCCGATCGAGGGCAAGGCGTTCTTCTTCGAGGAAGAAGGAGAACGGTACTTGGCTGTGCTCGATGAGGCAGGGCTCGATCGGATGTACGCGGTTCCCCCTGAGGCAGAAATTCAGATCGCACATCGGGCGACCGTGGACGAGGGCGAGGCGTTGACCACGGAGTACCACGTCGAGGCTCCCGTCGCGGGGATCCCGGGCCAGGTGGAAGTGCGGCACGATGGAGGGACGCGGCACGTCGTCGTCCGCGGGGAGCGGGGCGAGACACGGGAGTACGAAATCCCGTACGGATCACAAGTTCTGGTTCAGGACGGAGACGTGGTTGAAGAAGGGAAGAAGCTCGCGACGCGATCACGGGCGCTTACCGTGCGAGCGGAGGTGAAGGGAACCGTGCTGGCGGGGCATCGCTCGGTTGCGGTATGCACAAAGAAGAGCCGCGCTGTGTTCGCCCCGATCACTGCCGACCTCCTGCCGATGGTCGAGCACGGCGCTCCGGTCCGCGAGGGGCAAGAGCTGTTCCAGGTGAACACGCCCCCCGGCGACGCCCTGCTGGTCGACCGTCTGGAGACGGCCGGTGAACGGGCGACGGTGCGGTTTCGCTACCGAGCCCAGGTGGAGTGCGGTGAGGGAACGATCGTGCGGGTAGGGGATAAGGTTGAGCGCGGTGAGCCCGTGTCCAAAGGAGTGATCCCGCCTCACTACCTGATGGAGGTGGCCGGCGTCCAGAAGACGAGGGAGTACCTGCTCGTGGAGCTTCAGAAGGTCTATCGCTCTCAGGGCGTGGACATCAACGACAAGCACTTCGAAGTCGTGGCCCGGCAGATCCTGAACAACGTGCGAATCGTGGACCCCGGCGAGTCGGCGTTCCTCCTCAACGACGTTGTCCCCCTCGAGATCTTCCAGCTTGAGGTACGGCGGCTGTCAACCGAGAACGAGGAGATCCGACGCGGCCGGAACGAGTTGGTCGGGGCCAAACTCCTCGCGTCTCTTGTGCGGGGGGGGACAACGGTAGCTGAAGCGAACGAGGAGCTAACCCGCGAAACACTGGAGCGGGCGATCGCCCTTGGGATTCGCCAAGCTCGAGTCGAGATCCACGACGAAGCACGAACGGTGCGGCTCGTTGAGTACCGCATTCCGCAGGGAGAGCGAGAACTCCTGAGGATCTCCCGGGCGGCGTTGCTCCGGAAGTCGTGGCTTGCCGCGGCTTCGTTCGAGCGTACGACGAAAGTACTTGCCGATGCCGCATTGCGCGGCGAGGACGACCACCTCGATGGACTGAAACCATGCCTCATGGTCGGAAAGAGGATTCCCGTGGGCACAGGGTTCCCCGCTGGGGATGCAGCACCTGCTTCGCAGAGTTGAAACCCGGTCGAGGGGGACCTAGAATCCCGAGGAGGATACATGCCAACGTTCAATCAACTTGTGCGACATGGACGCAAACCGCAGCGGTCGAAAAGCAAGTCCGTGGCTCTCGCCAGCTGCCCACAACGCCGAGGTGTATGCCTGCGCGTGTTCACCCGTACCCCCAAGAAGCCGAACTCCGCGTTGCGGAAGGTAGCCCGGGTGCGCCTTTCCAACGGGCGCGAGGTGACAGCGTACATTCCGGGTGAGGGCCACAACCTTCAAGAGCACTCCCTGGTTCTCGTGCGGGGTGGACGGGTGAAGGACCTCCCCGGGGTGAAGTACCACATCATCCGCGGGGCGCTGGATACCGCGGGTGTCGAGGGCCGCCGTCAGGGACGATCTCGGTACGGTATGCGCCGTCCCAAGGAGGGTTAGGTGCCCACATTCGATGTCGTCATCCCCGGTCGGGACGCTGCTGCAGACATCCGTCAGGGTTCGAAACTGGTCGAGAAGCTCATCAACTACGTGATGTGGGATGGCAAGAAATCGCTGGCTCGCCGCACGGTGTACGCGGCGTTCGACCTCCTCGATCGCCGGGGCGAGGGCCCGGCGTTGGATACGTTCCTCAAAGCTGTGCAGAACTGCATGCCCAAGATCGAGGTCCGTTCCCGTCGGGTGGGCGGCGCGGCATACCAGGTGCCGTTCGAGGTGCCGGGTCACCGCCAGACCATGCTCGCCCTGCGGTGGATGATCCAGGCGGCGCGCGCTCGTTCCGAGCGCACGATGCCCGAGCGACTGGCGGGCGAGATCTCCGCTGCGGCCCGCGGCGAAGGTGGAGCCTACCAGAAGAGACAGGAAGCTCACCGCATGGCCGAGGCGAACCGGGCGTTCGCCCACTACCGCTGGTAGTCTATTTAGGGTTCTTGGGGCACGCCGATGGCGGAGGGCGACGTTCGTAGAATCCGCAACATTGGCGTGATCGCCCACATCGATGCCGGCAAGACCACCCTCACCGAGCGCATCCTGTACTTCACCGGCAAGATTCACCGCATGGGGGAGGTCCACGAAGGCACAGCCGAAATGGACTGGATGGACCAGGAGCGGGAGCGGGGGATCACGATCACCGCTGCCGCGACAACCGTAGAGTGGAATGGGCACTCGATCAACATCATCGATACCCCGGGGCATGTTGACTTCACGGCGGAGGTCGAGCGGAGTTTGCGGGTTCTCGACGGAGCGATCGTTCTTTTCTCGGGTGTCGAAGGCGTGGAATCCCAATCCGAGGCGGTGTGGCGCCAGGCCGATCGCTACCGTGTTCCCCGGCTGGCGTTTGTGAACAAGCTTGACCGCGTGGGATCCGATTTCTCGCGTGCGGTGCAGGACATGGTGGATAAGCTTGGAGCGACGGTGCTTCCGCTTGTCTTCCCGTGGCGCGATGGAGAGGGAAGGCTTCTCGGGATGGTGGACCTCATCCGCTGGACCACTCTGCGCTGGGATCCCGAGGATTTCGGGCGGAGGGTGGAGGCCGCGTCCGTCCCGGCGGAGGTGGGGGCCGAAGCTGCGGAGTGGCGGGAACGTCTCTTGGAGAGCCTGTCTGAGGTGTCGGATGCCGTTGCCGAGCGGTATTTGGCGGGAGGGGACATTCCTGTGGAGAGCCTCTGTGCGGCGGTCCGGACGGCGACGCTCGACCGGCTGTGGGTACCCGTACTGGGGGGGGCCGCGCTTGAAAACGTGGGGATTCAACCCGTGTTGGATGCGGTGGTGGAGTTCCTGCCCTCACCGGAGGAGGTGCCACCGGTCCACGGGTTCGCTCCCGATGGTACCCGGGAGGCGCGGCGTGCGTCAGCCGATGAGCCGTTTGCGGCGCTCGTGTTCAAGGTGGCAAGCGATCCCTATGCGGAGCGGCTTCTCTACACGCGCGTCTACTCCGGGCGGGCGGAGGAAGGCGAGGTAGTGCTCAATGTTGCGACAGGTCGCAACGTGCGTTTGGTCCGTGTGTTTCGACTCCATGCCAATCGCCGCGAGCGCCTTGGCGGGGTTGGAGCGGGTGAGATCGTGGGGATGATCGCCTCGGGCCCTGTGTCTACCGGGGAGACGCTCGCGGACCCCGATCATCCCGTGCTTCTGGAGCGGATTGCGTTCCCGGATCCCGTGGTGTTCTTCGCGGTGGAGGCCCGCTCAGAACGGGAAGAGAGGGCGCTGCGCGATGCCTTGAACCGGATCTCCCAAGAGGATCCTACGTTCCAGGTGAGGGATGACGAAGCGACCGGGCAGGTTCTGGTGGGGGGAATGGGAGAGCTTCAGCTCGAAGTCCAGTTGCGCCGGGTCCAGGAGGAGTTTGGAGTTCCCCACCGTGTGGGGAAGCCCATCGTCGCCTACCGCGAGACGCTGCGTCGCCCGGTCGACATCGCTGAGGAATGGGAGCAGGTTCTAGCGGGTCGCGGGCAGTACGCGAAGATCCTGGTTCGGTTCGAGCCGCTGCCGCGGGGTGTGGGATTCCAGTTCCGGTCCACGGCCCCGGCCGAGGCGTTGGCGCCGGAACTCGTGGAAGCGACCCGGCGAGGGATTGAGGGAGGGTTGGGAGCGAGTCCGATTGGGGGGTTCCCACTGACAGACCTGCGGGCCGTACTCCATGGAGGGCGGTCGCATCCCGTGGATTCGTCGGATGTGGCGTTTGAGGCGTGTGGGACCCAGGCGCTGCGTCGGGCGCTCGAGGAGGGGAAGAGCCTCCTCCTGGAACCTGTCGCGGAGGGAGATATAATCACGCCCACCGAGTATCTCGGTGAGGTGGTTTCGGATTTGGGTCGCCGGAGAGGCGAAGTCCAGTCCATTCAAACCCGGGGGGTGGTGGATGTCATTCGGTGTGCCATCCCGTTAGGAGAAACGTTCGGGTACGCCACCCAGTTGAGGTCCCTAACGCAGGGACGTGCGGTTCATACCCTTCGGGTGACCCGTTACGACGAGGTGCCGGAAGGAATTGCGCGTGAGGTGTTGAGGAGTCGAGGGTACGATGGCTAGGGAAAAGATCAGGATCAAAGTACAGAGCTACGACCACGAGCTCGTAGACGCCGCCGTGCGGAAGATCGTGGACACGGCAATGGCGAGCCGAGCCAAGGTGAGCGGTCCCATTCCGTTGCCCACAGAGCGGCGGCTGTACGCCGTCCTGCGCTCGCCTCACGTCGACAAGCGGTCCATGGAGCACTTCGAGCGCAAGGTCCACCGGCGGCTGATCGACATCAAGGAGCCCACGGCCGCCACGATCAACGCGCTGATGGAAGTAGAGCTCCCGACCGGGATTGACATTGAGATCAAACTGTGAGGAATGAGATGCCACTCGAGTTGATCGGGCGCAAAGTCGGGATGACGCAGTGGTTCGATGGGGACGGTCGAGCTGTTGCGGCCACCGTGATTCAGGTTGAGCCGTCGGTGGTCGTTGAGGTGAAGACGGCCGAGCATCATGGGTACGTGGCCGTGCAGCTCGGCGCCGGCGCGATCTCGGAGCGGAAGGTCAAGCGGCCCATGCTGGGCCGCTTTCGCAAGCTCGGCGTTTCCCCGCGAAAACACGTCTACGAGGTGCGGGTGCAAAACCCGGACGAATTCTCCGCTGGGGCGGAAGTGGGGATCGATCTCTTCTCGGCAGGGGAAAAGGTAGACATCACCGGGATCTCTAAGGGAAAAGGGTTTCAGGGGACGATCAAGCGATGGGGGTTCCACTCGCGGCCCAGGTCTCACGGGCACAAGTGGTTCCGGCGGCCCGGAGCTGCGGGGCGGGGGCTGGGCAAGGTCGTCAAGGGAAAGAAGTACCCTGGGCATGACGGAACGGAACGGGTCACCGTGCGCAACATGGCGGTACTCGCCGTCGATCCGGGACGGAAGCTCCTGGTGGTCCGGGGATCTGTCCCTGGCCCGCGGTCGGGCACGCTTCGCATAAGGAAACACCATGCCTAACGTCTCCCTGCACAGGTTTGATGCTTCGACGGACAAGGCAGCCGAAACGGTTCTATCGGAGGCGGTGTTTGGCCAGCCGGTGTCGGCGGACCTCCTCCACCGCGCCGTGCGCATTCAGCTTTTGAACAAGCGCCAGGGCACGGCGGCCACGAAGACGCGGGGCGAGGTGTCGGGCGGCGGACGCAAGCCGTGGGCCCAGAAGCACACGGGTCGGGCGCGTCACGGTTCGACACGATCCCCGATCTGGCGCCACGGAGGCGTGACGTTCGGGCCTCGGCCACGGGAGTGGGATCTCGTTCTCCCGACCCGAATGCGGCGAAAGGCCCTCGCAACCGCGCTGTCCGCTCGCTTCCAGGACGGGAAGGTCCAGGTCATTGACCGGATCGGGTTCGCCAAACCGCGAACAAAGGACGCGATTGACCTTCTCGATCGATTGTCCTGCCCTCCGAAGACACTCATCATCGTGGCCCCTGAAGAATACGGCGTTCCAGTGGCGAAATCGTTCGCCAACATCCCAGGTGTAACCTGCGCCCGCGCCGACGCCCTCACCGTGTACGAGGTGCTCGGTCACGACGGGATCCTGCTCACCGCGGATGCGGTTCGGGCATTGGAGGAGCGACTGAGCGATGGCGAATAGAGAGCGGCATTTGGAGGATATCGTGATGCGCCCAGTTCTCTCCGAGAAAACCTGGCGGGGGATGGAAGAAGGGAAGTACACGTTCGAGGTGGCGACGGATGCGGGTAAGCAGGAGATCCGCACTGCGGTCGAAAGTCTGTTTGGGGTGAAGGTCGCACGGGTGTGGGTCATGAACCGGTCGGGCAAGCCGCGCCGAACCCGTCTGGACCGACGTCACGGGCGGACTTCAGGTGAGCGGCGGGCTATTGTCAAGCTCGCCCCGGGCCACAAGATTGACATTGTGGGGTGAGGTGATATGGGCCTGAAGAAGCTCAAGCCTGTTACGCCCGGGCAGCGCCATGCGGTGGTCCCCGACTATGTGGATCTCACGGGGGACAAACCCGAGAAAGGGCTGTTGGCCTCGCTCTCGCGCAGCGTGGGCCGCAACAACCAAGGGCGGATTACGTCCCGGCATCGGGGCAGCGGCCACAAGCGGCGCTACCGGTGGATCGACTTCGCCCGGGAGAAGACCGGGGTTTCAGCGCGGGTTGTCTCGGTGGAATACGACCCCAACCGGTCGGCTTGGATCACCCTTCTTCACTACGCGGATGGGGAGAAGCGGTACATTCTTGCACCGCTCGAACTTCGGGTTGGCGACACGGTTGAGGCAGGGGCGAATGCTGAGCCGAAGGCGGGCAATGCCTTGCCGTTGGAACGGATCCCAGCCGGGACGTTCGTGCACAATGTGGAGCTGCGACCCGGTTCGAAGGGCAAGATCGCTCGGGCGGCAGGCACAGCGGCTCAGCTGTTGGGGCGCGAGGAAGACCGGGCCATTCTCCGGCTTCCGTCGGGAGAGATCCGCGTGTTCGCGTTGGGGTGCATGGCCACGGTGGGCCGGGTCAGCAACCCCGATCATAAGAACGTGCGCCACGGCAAGGCGGGCCGGGTGCGGCACCTCGGGCGACGTCCGAGCGTGCGTGGGGTGGCGATGGGAGCCGACGATCACCCGCACGGAGGCGGCGAGGGTCGCACCGGTGAGGGTCGACCGTCGAAGACGCCATGGGGAAAGCTCGCCCGGGGCGTACCCACACGCAAGGACAAGGCGAGCGACAGCAAGATCCTCAAGAGGAGGAAGTGACATGGCGCGGTCGAAGAAGAAGGGACCCTTTGTGGCTCCCGACGTTCTGGAGAAGCTGGCCAAGCTCAAGCGTGGGGAGATCACGGAGATCATCACGTGGGCCCGAAGCTCGATGATCACGCCGGAGATGGTCGGGGTCACGATCCGTGTTCACAACGGACGCACGCACATTCCGGTTCGCGTGACCGAGGCCATGATTGGACACCGTCTAGGGGAGTTCGCTCCCACTCGCGTGTTCCGCGGCCACGGCGGCGTGAAGAAGAAGACAGCGGTGCCGAAGTGATCGAGGTGACAGGATGCGGGAAGCAATAGCTAAAGCGCGCTTTGTCCGGATGTCCCCTCTCAAGGCACGCCTTGTGATCAACGAGATCCGCGGGAAGCCCGTGGCAGAGGCGAGGCGGGTTCTGGCCTTGTCACCGAAGAAGGCGAGCCGCCACATCCGTAAGGTGCTGGACTCGGCAGTGGCCAACGCCGAGCACAACTTTGAACTGGACGTGGAGAGGCTCTCCGTCGTGCGCGCGGTGGTGGATGAGGGGCCGCGGATTCGACGGTTGAACCCGCGGGCATTCGGGCGGGCCGATATCGTGCGGCGGGCGATGGCCCACATCACCGTGGCCGTGGCGGAGAAGGAGGAGTAGTGGGTCACAAGACGCATCCGGTGGGGTTCCGGATTGGGGTGTTGAGGAAATGGCGCTCGAACTGGTTCGCCTCCGACACCCAGGTCCCGAAGTACGTGGCCGAGGACTACCGTCTCCGAGCGGAGATTCACAAGGCGTACAAGGGTTCAGGGCTTGCCGAAACCCTCATTGAGCGGACGACGGAGGGACGGGTTACGGTGACGATTCGCGCGGCGCGGCCCGGGATCATTATTGGGAGGGGAGGAGCGGAGATCGCCGCCTTGCAGGAGAGGCTTTCTCAGCTTGTGGGGCGCGAGGTGCGGATTGGGGTCATGGAAGTCGAGCGCCCGGAGCTTGAAGCGCCCCTTGTCGCTCAAGACGTTGCCTTCCAGATTGAGAACCGGATCAACCCCTACCGGGCGATGAAGGAGACCTTGCGTCGGATCATCGCCGCTGGGGCCCAGGGGGCGAAGATCCGCATCTCCGGACGCCTCGGAGGCGCTGAGATCTCTCGATCGGTGGAGATGAAGGAAGGGCGTGTTCCCCTGCACACCTTGCGGGCCGATGTGGACTACGGGCTAGCTGAGGCGTGGACAAAGTACGGCGTGATCGGGGTCAAGGCGTGGGTGTTCCGCGGCGAGGTTTGGTCGATGTCCGACCGCTCCGGGTCGGAGGTGAAGTGAGATGCCCGCCCTCTTCCCCAAGCGAACGAAGTACCGCAAGCAGCATCGTGGACGGATGAAGGGGATTGCCAGTCGTGGTTCGGAGGTGGCGTTCGGGGAGTTCGGGATCCAGGCTCTTGCCCCGGCGTGGGTCACCAGCCAGCAGATTGAGGCGGTGCGCACGGCTCTTGCCCGTGGCACCCACCGCGGGCGGGTGTGGGTCAGGATCTTTCCGGACAAGCCGTACACGAAGCTTGCTGCCGAGTCGCGAATGGGAAAAGGAAAAGGTGAAGTGGTGAACTGGGTTGCGGTGGTTCGGCCGGGGCGGGTCATGTTCGAGTTCTCGGGAGTGACCGAGGTCGAGGCCAAGGAGATCCACCGCCGCGTATCCTGTAAGCTGCCGATTCCGACTCAGCTCAGGGCTCGGTTCCAATTGGGAGGGGAGCGATGAACGCCCGGGAACTGCGAGAACTCTCTGCTGATGAGCTTCAGGCTCAGGTGGGGGAGAGCAAGAAGAAGCTTTTCACATTGCGGTTCCAGCTCGCTTCAGGGCGACTGTCGAACACCGCTGAGATCGGGAAGACGAAGCGCGACATCGCCCGTGCGTTGACTCTGCTCGAGGAACGGGATCATGCGTAGACAACGAATTGGTCGGGTGATCAGCAACTCGATGTTGAAGACAGTGGTTGTGGTGGAAGAGCGCCTTGTCGAGGCCCCTCTCTACCACAAGCGGCAGCGGCGACGCACGAAGTACTACGCGCACGACGAGGCAGGCCAGGCGCGGGTGGGAGACGTCGTGCGCATTGAGGAGGCGCGTCCTCTGTCCAAACTTAAGCGGTGGCGGCTGCTGGAGATCATGCGCCGCGCGGAAGGGTGAGACGATGATTTTCCCAACGACACGGCTGGGCGTGGCCGACAACACCGGGGTCAAAGAAGTGGAGTGCATCAACGTGCTGGGCAAGAAGAGCCAAGCGGGGATTGGCGATATCGTGGTCGCCTCGGTCAAGAAGCGGATCCCGACTTCGGAGTTCACGAAAGGAAACATCGTGCGCGGGGTGGTGGTGCGGACTCGGGTTGCCTTTCGCCGCGACGATGGGAGCACGATTCGCTTCGACGACAACGCGGTCGTGTTGGTGGATAAGACCTTGCAGCCGCTTGGGACCCGGGTATTCGGGCCGGTGGCGCGTGAGCTGCGGGAGCGGGGGATGATGCGGATCATCTCCGTCGCCCCAGAGGTCGTGTAGGAAGCGGGGAGGAGCGATGCGGAAGGTGCGCAAGGGGGATCGGGTCAAGGTGGTCTCGGGCGAGGACCGGGGCAAGGTCGGCAAGATCCTCCAGGTATTTCCCGAGAAGGACCGCGTCCTGGTGGAGGGGGTCAACATCGTGACCAAGCACCAGCGTCCCACCCAGGCAGTGCGCGAGCCGGGGATCATCAAGCGGGAGTCTCCGCTTCACGTGTCCAAGGTGAAGGTGGTGTGTCCGGAGTGCAGCGTCCCCAGTCGATTGGGGGTGGTCGTGGTGGACAAGCAGAAACTGCGCCGCTGCAAGCAGTGCGGGGCGACATTCTAAGGCCATGCTCTACACACAGTACCGAGAAGAGATTGTGCCGAAACTGATGAAGGAGCTTGGGCTCTCGAACGTGATGCAAGCGCCGAGGGTGACCAAGGTGGTTATCAACATGGGCGTGGGCAAACACGATGACCCGAAGATCCTAGAGGGGGCCGTGAAAAACCTGTCTCAGATTGCGGGACAGAGGCCCGTGGTGACACGCGCCAAGCGCGCGGTCTCCGACTTCAAGATCCGTCAAGGCGATGCCATCGGGTGCATGGTGACCCTGCGCGGCCTGCGGGCGTACGAGTTCCTGTACAAGCTGTTCAACGTCGCCCTCCCGGGAATCCGCGATTTCAAAGGGGTCTCGCCCGACGCGTTCGATGGACGTGGGAACTTCTCGATCGGCATCACAGAGCAGATGGTGTTCCCCGAAATATCGTACGATGATGTGGTGCGCGCACAGGGGATGGACATCACGATCGTGACCACCGCACGGACAGATCGCGAGGGCACGGCGCTGTTGTCTGGGTTGGGCTGCGCATTCAGAAGGGATTAGGGGGAGAGATGGCACGAAAGGCGATGATCGAGAAAGCGGCCCGGCGCCCGAAGTTCGCGGTGCGCAAGCACAACCGGTGCCAGCTGTGCGGGCGATCGCGGGCGTACATCCGCGATTTCGGCCTGTGCCGGCTTTGTTTCCGCAAGCTCGCGCTGGACGGACAGCTTCCCGGCGTGAAGAAGGCCGCGTGGTGAGGAGGCTATGATGGTTGGCGACCCGATTGCTGACATGCTTGCTCGGATCCGCAACGCCTTGGCCCGTTCCAAGGAGGAGGTCGCGATGCCCTCATCGCGGATGAAGGTGGACAGTGCCCGGATTCTTACAGAAGAGGGGTACATCGAGTCCTATGCCGTAGAGGAGGGCGAACCCTGTCCGACACTGCGCTTGAAACTGAAGTACCGGCGAGAGGGAACTCGCTTTCGTCGGCCAGCGATCCAGGGATTGCGACGGGTCAGCACTTCGGCCCGCAGGGTGTATCTGGGAACGGACGAGATTCCGAGCACCCGGGGAGGGCTGGGGACCGCCGTGATATCGACCTCACAGGGTGTCATGACGGGCCGCGAGGCTCGGCGACGGGGGATCGGCGGCGAAATCCTGTACGAGGTGTGGTGAGATGTCCAAGATTGGAAAGAAACCCATTCGGATTCCGCAGGGGGTTGAAGTCCAGATTCAGCCAGGGCGGGTCATGGTCCGTGGTCCGCATGGGACTCTGGAATGCCCTTACCAGACGGAGTTCGTGTCCATTGCGGTTGTTGAAGGAGAGGTCATTGTGACGCGCAAGGCGGAGCGCGCGCCGTTCCGTGCGCGGCATGGCTTGTACCGAGCCCTCATCGCGAACATGGTTCGCGGCGTGACCGAAAAATGGCAGAAGGAGCTGGAAATCCAGGGCCTGGGATACCGCGCTCGGGCAGAGGGGAAAGCTCTCGTCATGGAGCTCGGTTATTCCCACCCCGTGCGGTACGAGATTCCCGATGGTATCGAGTTCTCAGTCCCAGATCCTAACAGGATTGTGGTGCGGGGGATTGACAATCGCCTTGTGGGTCAGGTCGCGGCGGACATCCGGGCATTCCAACCCCCGGAGCCGTACCGGGGCACCGGCATCCGCTACCGCGGAGAGGAGATCATCCGCAAGGCGGGCAAACTGGGGGCGAAAGCGTAACAGCCATGATCAGGAAGACTCGCAAGGAACATCGACTCAAGCGGAAGGCGCGCATTCGGCGCCGCGTGCACGGCACCGTGGCCCGCCCGCGCCTTAGCGTGTACAAGAGCCTCCACCACGTCTACGCGCAGCTCGTAGATGACGCCAGCGGGCGGACGCTGGTCTCGGCCTCCACGATGTGCCCAGAATTGCGTGATCAAGGCGTGAAGAACACCGTGGACGGGGCGCGCGCAGTGGGATCGCTCGTGGCGCAACGGGCGCGGGAAAGCGGAATCCGACAGGTTGTGTTTGATCGCTCGGGCTACCCGTACCACGGCAAGATCCGTGCCCTGGCCGAGGCGGCCCGCGAGGGAGGGCTAGAGTTCTGATGGCGAGGTACCCGGAGCAGCCAGCACACGAAGTCATCGACATCCGCCGGGTGGGCAAAGTCACAAAGGGCGGAAAGCGCCTTCGGTTCCGCGTTACAGTCGTTGCAGGTGACAGCGCGGGCCGGGTTGGGGTGGGGGTCGGCAAATCCGTCGAGATTCCCCAGGCCGTGCAGCAAGCGATTCGGGACGCGATGAAGCACTTGATCTCTGTCCCGATTCAAGACGGAACGATCCCCCATGAGGTGCGGGGGGCGTTCGGAGCGGCCAAAGTGCTGTTGCGACCGGCGTATCCGGGCACCGGCGTCATTGCGGGGAGAACGGTGGGAGCGGTGTGCCGCATCGCCGGGATCCGCAACATTCTCACGAAGGCCCTTCGCTCCACCAACCCGCTCAACCTGGCGCGAGCGACCCTGGACGGGTTCTGCCAAATGGAAGGTGTGGAAATGGTCGCGGTCCGACGGGGAAAGACCGTCGAGGAGATCTTGGAGGTCGAGGATGCTGAGACTCGATAACCTGCGACCAACCCCGGGGAGCAAGCGTGGGCGGAAGCGCGTTGGACGAGGGTACAGCTCGGGCCACGGTGGGCACGAGTGCGGCAAGGGAACGAAGGGCCAGAACTCCCGTTCTGGGGTCACGGTCCGCCCAGGGTACGAAGGTGGGCAGACGCCGTTTTGGATGAGGTTTCCGAAACGCGGGTTCCACAACGTGGGACGGATCGAGTACGCCGTGGTGAATGTGGGCGACCTGGATGCCCAGTTTGCAGCAGGCGATGAGGTGTCGTTGGATGTGCTCGCAGCTCGGGGCCTCGTCAAGACCCCCAAGTGTGGTCTGAAGGTCTTGGGCCAGGGTGAGCTGACGAAAGCGCTGGTGGTGAAGGCGGACCGGTTTAGCCAGAAGGCGCGGGAGAAGATCGAGGCCGCCGGCGGTCGCGCAGAAGGTGAGCCGTCGTTGTCGGTGGATGCAGGCTCGGGCGAGGAGGCGTAGGTGCTGGGACGCATTCAGCAGCTGTTTGCCGTTGAGGAACTGCGGCGGAGGATTCTCTACACCTTGGGGATGCTCCTTGTGTTCCGAATCGGGGCCCACATCCCCGTTCCGGGCGTGGACACGAAGCAGCTTGCCGATGTGCTTTCCGGCGCGTTCGGAGCAGGTTTGTTTCAGTTCATCAACCTGTTCACAGGGGGGGCCCTCCAGCAGTTCTCGCTGTTCTCGCTCGGCGTGATTCCGTACATCAACGCCTCGATCATTTTGTCGCTCCTCATCCCGGCGTTCCCGAAGCTGAAGAAGCTCCAGGAAGAGGGTCGGGAAGGCCGGAAGAAGCTCACCCAGTACACGCGGTGGGGAACGGTTGCCCTGGCGCTTGTCCAGTCCTACGCGATGGGCGTTCTTGTGGTTCAGTACGGACTGGCCCAGCCATCTGTGGGTTTCTTCCTGAGCACGATCATCACCCTCACCGCGGGTTCGGTCTTCCTGATGTGGGTTGGAGAACGGATGACAGAAAACGGCGTGGGGAATGGAATTTCAATGCTGATTATGGCCGGGATCGTGGCCCGCTTCCCCGCGGAGATCCAGCAGGCGGCGCTGGAGATCTCGGCAGGCACAGTTCATCCATTGTGGGGGATCGGCCTGATCGGCATGTTCGTGGCCGTGGTCGCCCTCACCGTCATCATCCAGCAGGGCCAGCGCAAGATCGTCATCCAGTACGCCAAGCGCACCTCAGGGCGACGGGTGTACGGCGGGCACACGACCCACCTGCCGCTGCGGGTGAACCAGGGCGGCGTGATCCCGATCATCTTCGCTTCAGCGATCCTCACCCTCCCCAGCTCGATCGCGACCTGGATTCCCCAACTGAACTGGCTCCAGAGTTACGTTGCTCCGGGGAGCACGATCTACCTCGTGGCTTACGTGCTCCTCATTTTCTTTTTCACTTACTTCTACTCGTCGCTCGTGTTTGATCCCAACGACATCGCGAAGAATCTCCGCGAGGCAGGTGGGTTCGTCCCTGGGGTTCGGCCCGGGCAACCCACGGCGGACTATCTGGGATCGGTGACGAACCGACTCCTCCTCGTGGGTGGAGTGTTCCTAGCCGGAATCGCCGTGTTGCCGTTCATCTTCTCGGCCCTATCCGGCATGCGGGGGTTCTCGATTGGCGGTACATCGATCCTCATCCTTGTTGGCGTGGGCATTGACACGATCATGCAGATCGAGGCTCACCTCGTGATGCGCCAGTACGAATCCCTTGTCAAGGGGTCCGCGTTCCTGGGGAGGAAAGGTCTGTGAGGAACGTCGTTCTCCTCGGTCCGCCCGGGGCGGGAAAGGGGACGATCGCGGTCCGAGTGGCGAAGGAGGCGGGGCTTCTCCATCTCTCGACGGGCGACGTTCTGCGGGACGAGGCGGCACGGGGTACTGAGCTCGGGCAGCGCGCCCGAACGTTCATGGAGCGAGGAGAACTCGTGCCGGACGCCGTGGTGTTGGCGATGGTTCAGGAAAAGGTGAAAGACCAACAGGGCGTGCTTCTCGACGGCTTCCCGCGCACGCTGGCCCAGGCTGAGGGATTGGCCGAGTTCCTCCCGGTACACGTGGTGGTCAACCTCGCTGTCGCGAAGGACGAGGTCGTGCGGCGGCTGGGGAGCCGACGGGTGTGCAGGGCGTGCGGGGCGGTGTACAACGTTGTCACCCAACGGCCGCGCACCGAGGGACTCTGCGATCGGTGCGGTGGGGAGCTTCGTCAGCGGCCGGACGACACACCCGAAGTGGTGGCGCGCCGGTACGAGGTGTACGAAAAGGACTCGCGTCCCCTCGTCGAGCACTACGCCCGTCAGGGTCTGCTCAAAGCGGTAGACGCCGCTCGATCGCCCGACCAAGTGGCTGCCGACGTTGCCAAGATACTCCGATCGTGATCGCCCTCAAGACGGAAGCTGAGATTGAGGTTGTTGCGGAGAACGCCCAGCTTCTTGCGGGTATTCTCGTCGATGTCGCGCTTGCCGTGCAGCCGGGCATCGAAACGTTGGAACTCGACCGGTTGGCCGAGGGGCGAATTCGAGCGGCAGGGGCCGAACCCGCGTTCAAGGGCTACCGTGGGTACCCGGCTACACTTTGCGTGTCGGTGAACGAGGAGATTGTTCATGGCATCCCCTCTGCACGGAGGCTGCGCGAGGGCGATATCGTGTCCCTCGACCTGGGACTGAAACGGGTGGGGTACTACGCCGACGCGGCGGTGACGGTGGGGGTAGGGCAGATCGGCCCCGAGGCCGAGCGGCTGCTCGAGGTCACGCGCGATGCCTTGCGGGATGCGATTAGGGCAGCTAGACTTGGTGGGTACGTTTCGGATCTGTCCCACGCCATCGGCCGGTACGTGAGTGGCCATGGGTTTCACGTGGTGCGGGAGTTCGTGGGGCATGGCATTGGCCGTGATCTCCATGAAGACCCGCAGATTCCGAGTTTCGGGGATCCGGGCAAGGGGATGGCCTTGCGGGAGGGGATGGTTCTCTGCCCGGAACCGATGGTGAAGGGAGATGATCTTCCTGTTCATGTGCGGGGCGATGGGTGGACTGCGGTTACGGCGAGTGGCGCGCTCGCCGCGCATTATGAGGAGATGGTGGTTGTCACCTCATCCGGGCCTTGGGTGCTGACGGGTTGGATTTGGGAGGCCTTTTGTCGAAGAAGGACGTGATCCGGGCGCGCGGGGAAGTGACCGAAGTGCTCCCCGATTCGATGTATCGGGTGAAACTGGACAACGAGCACGATGCGCTATGCGTGGCCTCGGGGCGGATGCGGAAGAACTTCATCCGGGTGGTGGTCGGGGATCGGGTGATCGTCGAGTTTTCCCCGTACGACCTCACTCGGGGACGGATCGTGTACCGGGAAACGTAGAGGAGGCGAGGATGAAGGTCCGGAGTTCGGTGAAAAAGATCTGCGAGAAGTGCCGGGTCATCCGCCGCACGGGACGGCTGTGGGTTGTGTGCCGTAACCCCAAGCACAAGCAGCGGCAGGGATAGGACATGGCACGGATTGCGGGCATCAACCTACCGGCGAAGAAGCAGATTGCCGTGGCCTTGACCTACATCTACGGGATCGGGTCATCGCGGGCACAGGAGATTCTGGAGCGAACCAACGTGGCTTCGGACACAAAGGTCATGGACTTGACCGAGCAGGATGTGACTGCCCTGCGGCGCGAGGTGGAGTCGCAGCTCGTCGAGGGTGATCTTCGGCGGCAGGTGCGGGCCAACGTGCAGCGCATGATCGACATCGGCTGCTACCGCGGGACGCGGCACAAGGCCGGACTTCCCGTACGGGGTCAAAAGACGCGGACAAACGCCCGAACCTGGAAGGGCCCGCGGCCGGCGAAGGCCGGGAAGAGGAAGTAATGGCCCAGGCGCGGAAGAAGAAGGCGATTCGTCTCGACCGAGCGCGGGTGCACGTGCACTCCACGTTCAACAACACGATCATCACCGTAACCGACCCCACCGGCAACGCGGTGGGCTGGCAGTCCGGGGGCACGGCGGGGTTCACCGGGTCGCGGAAGGGCACACCGTACGCGGCCCAGCTGGCGACCCAGGCCCTGGTGCGTGATCTGAAGGAGTACGGGGTGCGGTCGGTGATCGTGACCGTCGATGGCACGGGGTCGGGGCGCCAGGCCGTGGTGCAGACGCTCCGCTCGCTCGGGATCCAGGTAGAGGAAGTTCGGAACGTGACCCCGGTAAGTCACAGTTAGGAGGCGGCGAGGATGGGCAGGTACGCAGGTCCGAAGTGCAGGGTGTGTCGACGGGAGGGCGTGAAGCTCTTCCTGCGTGGAGATCGCTGCTATTCGACACAATGCCCGGTCTCGAAGCGGCCTCAGGTCCCAGGCCAGCACAGCCGCTTTCGGCGGCGGGCGACTCCGTACGCGATCCGTATCCGCGAAAAGCAGAAACTGAAGAGGATTTACGGCGTTCGCGAGGCCCAGTTTCGCCGGTACGTAGAGGCGGGCAAGAAGTGGAAGGGCGTCACGGGCGAGGCGATTCTCAAGCAGCTTGAGACGCGCTTGGACAACGTCATCTACCGTGCTGGGTTTGCCCATTCCCGCAACCAGGCCCGTCAGATCGTCGGCCATGGCCATGTCCTCGTGAACGGGCGTCGGTCCGACATCGCGTCGCACCTGATAGGCGAAGGGGATATCGTCGAGGTGAAGGCCCAGTCCCGCGACAAGCTGCGAGCCCAGATCAAAGAGGCGGCCGAGCGGCGGCCCGTTCCAAACTGGCTGACGCGGGATCTGGAGGGATTGCGGATCCAGGTGAACGCCGAGCCGAGCGTTGAGGAGATCGAGCAGTCGATCAAGATGAACCTGATTGTGGAGTTCTACTCGAGGTAACATGACGCCCTTTGTGTACCCAGAGACGGCAACTTGGGCAGAATCCGACGATCCTCGCTACGGAAGGTTGGTCGTAGCTCCGTTGGAACGCGGCTATGCCACGACGTTGGGCAATGCCCTGCGTAGGGTGCTCCTGTCGGCGATTCCTGGGGCCGCGGTGGTGCGGGTGCTGTTCCCGGGTCACTTCCACGAGTACGACACGATTGCGGGTGTGCGTGAGGATGTGCTCCACATTGTTCTCAACCTGAAGGGCCTCGCGATTCGCTGCCAGGACGAAGCCCTGCATCGCCTCTACCTGAACGCGACGGGCCCCGGCGAGGTCCGGGCGGGGGATATCGAGACGCCGACCGGGGTCGAGATCGTGAACCCGGATCATCTCATCGCCACACTTGAGAAGAAGGGGAAGCTCGAGTTGGAGATGGAGGTCGAGGTGGGTCGGGGATTTCGCCCGGCCGAAGAGAACAAGCGAGATGACGCGCCCCTGTCCCTCGTCCCCGTGGATGCCGACTTTTCCTTGGTCGAGCGCGTCAACTTCACGGTCGAACCCACCCGCGTCGGTGGGCGGTCCGGGTACGAGCGGTTGCTCCTCGACGTGTGGACGAACGGAGCGATCACCCCCGCTGAAGCGGTGGGTCAGGCTGTGCGGGTTCTACGCGAACACATGACATTGCTCGACGGGGCGGGAGGGGAGGTTGGGGGTCGCGAGGTCGAGGCCGAGCTATCGGAGGAGCTTCTTCAGCCGTTGGGCGAGTTGGGGTTTGAGGTCCGTGCCTGCAACTTGCTCCGCGAGGAAGGGGTCATCACGTTGGCCGATCTCCTCGCGCGGACCCGTGAAGAGGTCTCCGATATCCACGGATTCGGTGAGAAAACCCTGATCCGGCTTGAAGAGCGCCTTGAGGAGCTCGGCCACACCCTGCGTTCGGAGAAGGAGGACTGATGCGCCATCGCTGCAAGGTACCCAAGCTGAGCATGACGAGCGACCGCCGGCGGGCGGTGCTGTCCGGCCAGGCCAAGGATCTCATTCTGCACGGGAAGGTGGACACCACACCGCCCCGCGCCAAGGCGACCCAGGCGCTGGTGGAGCGGCTTGTGACGTGGGCGCGCAAGGGTGATCAGGCTGCCCATCGTCGCGCGTTCTCCGTTCTTCGGAGCAAGGAAGCGACCACCAAGCTGTTCACTGAGCTGGGACCGCAGTACAAAGACCGCGAGGGCGGGTACACCCGCGTGCTCAAGCTCGGCCCGCGGCGTGGGGACGGGGCGGAGATCGCCCGCCTCACCTGGGTGTGATGGCCCGCCGGGCCATCGTCCCCCCGGGGACTCCAGTCTACGGCCCGTACTCGCCCGCCGTTCAGGCGGGGCCGTTTCTGTTCGTTTCCGGCCAGCTTCCCGCACTGCCGTCGGGCGAACTCCATCCGGGATCGATCGAGGACCAGGCTCGGCTGTGTCTGGAGAACATCGCGCGCATCGTCGGGGCGGCGGGCGGGACGATGGGAGATCTCGTCAAGGTCACGATCTACCTCGCCGACATGAACGACTTCGCGGCGGTGAACTCCGTGTACGCGACGTTCTTTGACCGCGACCCTCCGGCGCGGGCGTGCGTCGAGGTGAGCCGCCTCCCGAAGGACGCGCGGGTCGAGATCGAGGCGTTCGCCTACCTCAGCTTCTAGCACGGAGTGGGGCATAGCCCGCGGGGCTCTTTCGCCGCCAGAGCGCGGGGAGATGTAGCGTCGCCGCTTGTCTGCGACGGACGTGAGAAGCATCGGACCCTGTGTCCGACGGCCGTTCCGTACCAACGAACCCGTTCATCGCGACGGCACGAAGGGGCCTGGTTTTTCGACCCCCAGAGTCTCTAGCCCCTGTTCTCCTTCGTGTCCGTGGTGGCCTTGATGAGCCGCCTGAACCGACGACCCGGCAAAACCACCAGTCCCACTGACGTTCTTGGTGGTGGACCCCTATCAGGTTGCGGGGTAGAGGCAGCCCGCCGCGTGGCGTTGGGCGAGCGCGGCGAGCATCTCCGTCGTCATCTCCGGTAGACCGTAGCGAGGCTTCCAGCCCCAGTCGGACCGTGCCGCCGAATCGTCGATCGACCGCGGCCAGGAGTCGGCGATCGCTTGGCGGAAGTCCGGCGCGTACTCGACCCGGAACCCGGGGACGTGCTTCCGGATCTCCGCGGCGAGCTCGGCGGCGGTGAAGCTCATCGCGGTGATGTTGTAGGTGCGGGAGCGGAGCCGGGCGCAGGATGCCTCCATCAGGTCGATCGCCGACTGGAGGCAGTCCGGCATGTACATCATCGGGAGCATCGTGTTGTCGCGAACGAAACACGTGTACGGCTTGCCCTCCACGGCGTAGTAGAACATCTCCACCGCGTAGTCCGTCGTTCCTCCCCCGGGCGGGGTTTCGCTGGAGATGATCCCCGGATAGCGCAGCCCGCGGATGTCCAGGCCGTAGCGGTGGGCGTAGTAGTCGCAGAGCAGTTCGCCCGTGACCTTCGTCACGCCGTACATCGTCGTTGGAGACAGGACCGTGTCCTGCGGGGTGTGGTCGCGGGGGGTGCGCGGCCCGAACACGGCGATCGAACTGGGGTGGAAGATTTGGCCGATCCCGCCCTCGCGGGCGAGTTCGAGGAGGTTGTACAGCCCGTTCACGTTGACCTCCCACGCCCGCTGGGGGCTCTGCTCGCCGGTGGCCGAGAGGACCGCGGCGAGGTGGTACACGGCCTCGATCTTGTGATCTCGGATCACCCGGACCAGCGCATCTCGGTTCGCGACGTCGAGCGACACGAACGGACCCGATGAGGCGAGCGCGCTCGAGGCCGGCTTGCGATGCCCGGCTGCGATGACCTGGTCGCCGCCGTAGCGCTTGCGCAGTTCGAGCGTGAGCTCCGATCCGATCTGCCCCGTGGCCCCTGTGACGAGAATGCTCATCTGTCCCTCCCGGCGGTGTGCGTGAAGTTCCGATGGGAATTCTACCCGCCCCTGTTTGATCGGGCGAGGCGAGATCGGTAAGCTGGCTGTGAGGAGGGAGAATGGGAAAGTACGACTTCATCACCGCCGAGCTCGCCGAGCTCAAGGCGCAGGGCCTCTACAACACGATCCGCACGATCGGGAGCTCGGTCGGTGCGTGGACTGTGGTGGACGGGAAGAAGGTCCTCAACATGTGCTCGAACAACTACCTTGGGTTCGCGAACGACCCCCGCCTGAAGGAAGCCGCGCAGAAGGCGTTGAACGAGTACGGGGTGGGGCCCGCTGCGGTCCGTTCCATCGCCGGGACGATGACCCTCCATCTTGAGTTCGAGCGGAAGCTCGCCCAGTTCAAGGGCGTCGAGGCGGCGATCTCGCTCCAGTCCGGTTTCTGCTCCAACCTCGCCGCGATTCCGACCCTCGTCGGGGCTGGCCACGCCCTGTTCACCGACGAGCTCAACCACGCCTCGATCATCGATGGCTGCCGGCTGACCAAGGCCGAGCGCGTGATCTACCCTCACCGCGACGTGGACGCCCTCTACAAGGCCCTCGCCGAGAAAAAGGACGTCCCCCGCAAGCTCATCGTCACCGACGGCGTGTTCTCGATGGACGGCGACCTCGCCCCGCTTCCGGGGATCGTCGAGGCCGCCGAGGAGTTCGCGGCGATGGTGATGGTGGACGACGCCCACGGCGAGGGGGTCGTTGGATCCCACGGCCGGGGGATCGTGGACCACTTCAAGCTCCACGGTCGGGTGGACCTCGAGATGGGGACCCTCTCCAAGGCGTTTGGGGTTGTGGGCGGGTACCTTGCCGGCAAGGGCGAGATCATCGAGTACATCCGCCAGCGGGCGCGGCCATTCCTGTTCTCCAGCGCGGTCACCCCAGCCGACGTCGCGGCATGCCTGGCGGCGGTGCGGATTCTCGAGGAAAGCGACGCGCCGGTGCGCAAGCTGTGGGACAACGCCCGCTACTTCAAGGCGAAGATGGTCAAGCTTGGGTTCGACATCGGGTCCTCCGAGACCCCGATCACGCCGGTGATGCTCGGCGAGGCGCCCACGGCGTGGCAGTTCTCCAAGGAGCTGTTCGCCGAAGAGGTGTTCGCCCAGGCGATTGTGTTCCCCACCGTGCCGCGGGGCAAGGCGCGGATCCGGGTGATGGTGTCCGCGGCCCACACGCGGGACGACCTCGACCTTTCGCTCGCGAAGTTTGCCAAGGTCGGCCGCAAGCTCGGGGTGATCTGAGGGCGTGGACGTTCTGGAGCCGCTGACGCGGATCCTCCTCGCCGCGCTCGTCGGCGGCGCGATCGGGTTCGAGCGCGAGCTGCGCGGCCGGGCTGCCGGGCTGCGAACGCACATCCTCGTCTGCGTGGGGGCGGCGGTGGTGATGATGGTCGCGGCGGCCCTCGACCAGGTGGACGGCCCAGGTCGGGCGTTGGCGGGAATCGTCACCGGCGTGGGGTTCCTCGGGGCAGGGGCGATCATCAAGGCGCGGGACATCGTCCGGGGCGTGACGACCGCGGCCTGCATCTGGCTCGTCGCCGCCTTGGGCGCAGTGGTCGGCCAGGGCCTGTACGGCCTCGCTGGGGGAAGTGCGGCCCTGGCGCTGCTCGTCCTGTTGGCGCTGAACCAGGTGGAGCGCCTGGTCCCTGCGCACTCCTACCACACCGTGACCGTTCGTGGTCAGGGCCTGGGGGCGCGGCGGCTCGAAGAATCGTGTCGCGGGGTGTTCTCCGGGGCTGGGCAACGGGTTCTCGCTCTCGACGTTCGCCTCGACTGCGGGGGAGACCGTATCTCCCTCACGTTCTACGTCCGGAGCCGCGGCGCGATCCGGGCGGCGCAGCTCGCCGAGGAGCTTCTCTCGCTCCCCGGCGTGTCCAGCGTGAGCTGGCGGTGACGCCGCGCCTAGAGGCCGAGGTTGGCCCGCGCAGCCTGCATCGCGCCGAGGACGGTCTCCACGAACTCCTCAAGCGGCAGCCCGAGTTTCGTCCCCAACGCGATCCCTTCGCGCGACGCCGAGCGGGCGAACCCCTTCTCCTTGTATCGGTTGAGGACGTTCTGGGCGGTGAGGCCCCCAATCTTGTCCGGATGGACGAGCGCCGCGGCGACGATGAGACCGGTGAGCGGATCCACCGCGGTGAGGGCGATCTCCATCGGCTTCTCGGGCTCCCTGTGTCCGGCGTGGGCGAGGATCGCCCCGAGGATCTCCTCGTCCGCGAACCCGCGGGCGCGCAGGAAATCGACCGTCCTGTACCCGTGGACGTCCGGCCGGTCCTTCGTCTCCTCGTAGTCGAGGTCGTGGACGAGGCCGGCGAGGGCCCACCGCTCGGGCTCCTCCCCGAACCGGGGAGCGAGCGCCCGCATCCCCGCCTCCACGGCGAGCATGTGCTTCACGAGGTTCTTCGTCTTCACCCTCTCCTGGACGAGGGCCAGGGCTTCCTGTCGGTTCATCGGGTCTCCTTTCGCGGCGGGGATTGTACGCCGGACGATGCGCCGTGCGGACAGAGGTCGAGGAGCGGGCAGTCCGGGCAGCGGGGGGCGCGGGGCCGACACAGTTTGCGGCCGAGCTGGATGAGGTGGAGGTGGAGGTCGAGTTCCTCTCCCGGCGGGACGAGCGGGGCGAGGGTGTCGTGGGGGTCGCCCCTGCCGTCCCACAACCCCAGGCGCTGCGTGACGCGCGCGATGTGCGTGTCTACCGGGAAGAACGGCCGGTTGAACCCGAACAGAAGGACGACGTACGCCGTCTTCTTCCCCACCCCCGGCAGGGAGAGGAGCCACTCCACGGCCCGGGCATCGGAGAGCTTCCCGAGGAAGTCCAGGGACAGGGTTCCCCGTTCGTCGTGGACCCGGCGCAACACGTCCTGGATGCGCGCCGCCCGCTGACGGTAGAGCCCCGCCCCCCGGATCGCGTCCGCCACCGCCTCTGTCGGGGCAGCCCGCACCTCCTCCCACGTCGGGAACGCCTCGCGCAGCGCAGCGTAGGCCACATCCCGGTTGCGGTCCGAGGTGTGCTGGGAAAGAATGGTCCGCAGGAGCAGCTCCAGCGGAGCGTCGTTGGGGCCGGTGCGGGTTGGCCCCAACGCTGTCTGTAGGCGGCGGGCCACCTCGCGGAGAACCCGTGGCTGTGGCATGGGTCCGAGGATAGGGCAAGAGGGGGATATGGACCAGGCAACCCGGCTGCGCGCCAACGCGTGGAGGATCGCCCACGCTGCGCTGAGAGCGGTAGACCCGGCCGCGGCGGTGGGCCGCGCTCTGTCCCGGGAGGGCGACCGGTTGCGGGTGGGGGGGGCAGGTCTACGACCTCCGCCGGACGCGGCGCGTCGTGGTGGTGGGGCTGGGCAAGGTCGCGGCGCAGATGACGCGCGCGGTGGAGGAGATCTTCGCCGACCGGGTCGAGGAGGGTCTCGCGGTCACCGCCGATGGTTGTGCTGTTCCTACGACGCGGGTGGAGGTGGTCGAAGCCGGTCACCCGGTGCCGGACCCGCGCGGGCTCGCCGCTGCCCACCGGATCGCGGCGCTGGTGGACGGTGCGGGAGAGGACGATCTCGTGATCGTCCTCATCTCCGGCGGCGGCTCGTCGCTGCTGCCTCTGCCCGCGAGCGGCCTGTGCTTGGAGGACCTTGCCCAGGTGGGCGCGCTGCTGCTTACCAGCGGAGCGCCGATCGATGAGGTGAACGCGGTCCGCAAGCACCTGTCCGCGATTCAAGGCGGGCAGTTTGCCCGGCGGGCGGCCCCGGCTCAGGTGGTGGCCCTCATCCTGTCCGATGTTCCGGGTGACCCGTTGGATGCGATTGCCTCCGGTCCCACCGTCCCCGATCCCACCACCTACGCGGATGCGGAACGGGTCCTCCGCGGTTACGCTCTGTGGGAACGCGCCCCTGTCTCCGTGCGGAGGCACATCGCAGCCGGGGTGGCGGGAAGCCTTCCCGAAACCCCCAAGCCCGGAGATCCTCTGTTCACGGGAGTGCGGAACGTGCTGGTGGGCACAGGGAGAGCAGCGGCGGAGGCGGCGCTGGCAGAGGGGGAAGCCCTGGGGTACCGAGGGATCATCCTCACCACCACCCTTGCCGGCGAGGCGCGGGAGGTGGGAAAGGTGATTGCCGCTGTGGCCCAGGAGGCGGCGCGGTTCGGCCGCCCGGTGAAGAGCCCTGCGCTTCTCGTGGCAGTCGGGGAGACCACGGTCACCGTCCGCGGGTCGGGCACGGGAGGCCGAAACCAGGAACTCGCCCTGTCCGCGGCCTGGGGAATCCGCGGGATCCCCGGGGTCGCGATCTGTGCCCTGGGCACCGACGGCCGGGACGGGCCCACGGATGCCGCGGGGGCGATCGTGGACGGCCAGACCCGTGGATCGGATCCGGCGCAGGGGGATCGACGTTGGGGGAGCACTGGCTCAGAACGACGCGTACAGGGCGCTGGCGGCCGCGGAGGATCTGATGGTTACCGGACCCACCGGGACGAACGTGGCCGATCTGTGCCTCGTGCTCGTAGAGGGGGGATGGCGATGATCAAGGTGGAGAGCGGTTCGGTCGTGGTGGTGCGGTGTCAGGATGGGGAGAGACTTCCCGAGGTTCTGCTCGATCTTGGAATGAGGGCCGCGGGCCTGGTGGCGGGGATCGGGATGCTGCGCGACCTCGTCCTCGGGTACTGGGATGGGAAGCAGTACGTCGAGGAGGCGATCAGGGAGCCGGTGGAACTCCTCTCTCTCCAGGGGAACCTCGGTGACGAGGAGGGGAAACCTGTGCTCCACGCCCACGTCGTCGCCGGGCGGAAGGGCGGCGAGGCGATCGGGGGGCACCTCCTGTCGGCGACCGTCCACAACACCGCGGAGATCCTGTTCCTCCGGCTGCCCGGCGTGCGCCTCGCTCGACGGCGCGGCGCGAACGGGCTTCTCGGCCTCTACCCCGAGGTCGCGGAGGGTTGACGCGTCTGTCGGGTGGGGCTACAACCGAACGGGCGAAGGTGGCGGAACTGGCAGACGCGCTGGCCTTAGGAGCCAGTGCCGCAAGGCGTGCGGGTTCGAGTCCCGCCCTTCGCACCACCTGGCCTCAAGCGCATTCGCCCGTATAATCCAAGGGTCAAGCGGGAATAGCTCAGTTGGTAGAGCGCCACCTTGCCAAGGTGGAGGTCGCGGGATCGAATCCCGTTTCCCGCTCCAAGCAGTGCCGAGGTGGCGAAACTGGCATACGCAGGGGACTTAAAATCCCCAGAGCGCGAGCTCGTGCGGGTTCAAATCCCGCCCTCGGCACAAGCGGGGTGGAGCAATTAGGCAGCTCGCCGGGCTCATAACCCGGAGGTTGCTGGTTCAAGTCCAGCCCCCGCAACCAGAAGGGCGGTGGGCCGGTTCACGGTTTCCGGTTTGAACCTGCAAACCGGGAACGGGTGAACCGGTGACCGGTTTTCGGCGGTGTAGCTCAACCGGCAAGAGCGCGCGGCCCATAACCGCGAGGTTCAGGGTTCGACTCCCTGCGCCGCCAGAGAAGCGGTTGGCAGGTTCGGCGGTCTGGTGGTTTGAGGAACCGGCGAGCCGAGAACAGGGAACTGCCCAACCGAAGTGCCGGGGATGTAGCTCAGTTGGGAGAGCGCCGCGTTCGCAACGCGGAGGTCGGCGGTTCGAATCCGCTCATCTCCACCAGATCCGATCGAATGTAGAACCGATGACGAGGGATCCTCCTCCGGGACCTTCGTCGGCACGGGACACTAAATCCCAGGACTTCAGACCCATCTTCTACAGTTCCCGGCGGTGTCAGGGTCTAGAACGCAGACGGGATCGCACCGAGGGGTGGCGAAACGCCAGAGCCTGGTGCCAGAGTTTGTGCTGTAGATCTTGACATCGCCTGTTGTTCGCACTGCTGTGGTGGTGGTAGGTGATCGAGGATGTTCATCCGCCACCAGAAGAAGGTCGGCCGCCACGTCTACCTCCAGCTCGTGGAGAACCGCTGGGAGGAGGGAGCTACCCGCCAGCGGATCGTGGCGAGCTTGGGGAGGTTGGACCGGTTGCAGGAGAGCGGGCAGCTGGAGGTCCTTCTGCGGTCGCTCGGGCGGTGGGCGGACGGGGTGGAGGTGCAGGGCGCCCAGGCACGGGGGGAGCTTTCTGCCCGTGCTGTTCGGTCTGTGGGTCCGGCCCTGGTGGTGGGGAGGCTGTGGCGAGACCTCGGGATCGACCGCGAGCTGATCCTGGAGGCTCTCCAGGAGAAGCTCACCCACGGGGCGAAGGCCCTCGTGGGGGACCGCGGGTTCCGCCGGTACCTCCGGGTGGAGAAGAGCTCCGTTCAGATCGATCCCCGCAAGGTGGAGGAGGCCCGGTACGATGGGAAGTGGGTCCTCCGGACGAACACCGAGCTTCCCCCGCGCGAAGTGGCCTGTGCCTACAAGGGCCTGTGGCAGGTCGAGGAGGCGTTCCGGGTCCTGAAGACCCCGCTTGAGCTACGGCCGATCTACCACTGGACCGAGCGCCGGATCCGGGGGCACGTGATGGTCTGCTTCCTGGCGTTCGTCTTGCGGCAGCTCTTGCGCACGAGGCTCGACAAGCTGGGCTGGCAGGGGTCGTTCACCGAGCTTCTCTCCGCCCTGGGGCGGGTGCGGGCCACCGTG
>DLNB01000033.1:0-121 GCA_002479455.1 Acetothermia bacterium UBA7521 | reverse complement strand
TGGGGCGGGTGCGGGCCACCGTGTTGCGGGGCGAGGGCGGGCAGACGTTCCGGCTGCGGGACGAGATCCCTGCTGCGGCGATGCCGGCCCTCCATGCTGTCGGGATGCGCGCCCCCCGCCG
>DLNB01000050.1:45714-46155 GCA_002479455.1 Acetothermia bacterium UBA7521 | reverse complement strand
CCCGCGTGTGCGGGGGAGCCCGCACGACCTCCCTCACTTCCATCTTCGTCTCGGGTCGATCCCCGCGTGTGCGGGGGAGCCCGGTCCTCCCCAGCATCCCATCACGGACAGTCGGGTCGATCCCCGCGTGTGCGGGGGAGCCGATGCGGGTTCGCTTTCCGATCCCCACCCTGGTGGTCGATCCCCGCGTGTGCGGGGGAGCCTGGCCCGAGCAGTCGTGGCCCGGATCAACGAGAGGTCGATCCCCGCGTGTGCGGGGGAGCCTTCCGGAGGCTCAAAATGGCCCTCTAGCCGCAGGGTCGATCCCCGCGTGTGCGGGGGAGCCTCCAGTAGCGCATTCGCCAAGGTATCGCTCAAGGGTCGATCCCCGCGTGTGCGGGGGAGCCAGCGGGATCATCGGTTCAACAAGCCATGAAATCGGTCGATCCCCGCGTGTGCGGG
>DLNB01000050.1:45394-45530 GCA_002479455.1 Acetothermia bacterium UBA7521 | reverse complement strand
CCCGCGTGTGCGGGGGAGCCGTGAGCAGCTCTCCGATGGGATCTACTGGCTCGGGTCGATCCCCGCGTGTGCGGGGGAGCCTCGTAGCTCAGATTCCTCGACCAGGCCGTACTGTGGTCGATCCCCGCGTGTGCGG
>DLNB01000050.1:23293-45250 GCA_002479455.1 Acetothermia bacterium UBA7521 | reverse complement strand
CCGCGTGTGCGGGGGAGCCTCGACCTCAACGAGGGCTACTCGGGCGTCATCAGGTCGATCCCCGCGTGTGCGGGGGAGCCCCTCGCGCTCGATGCGATCCGGACCCTCGATGAGGTCGATCCCCGCGTGTGCGGGGGAGCCACGGTGCGCTACGTGCGCCTACCGGACGGGAATGGTCGATCCCCGCGTGTGCGGGGGAGCCCACTCCCGGGCCGCGTCCAGGTAGCCATCCCACGGTCGATCCCCGCGTGTGCGGGGGAGCCCCCTGTCTGCGAGATGTCCCACAGCCTTGCTACGGTCGATCCCCGCGTGTGCGGGGGAGCCTACTCCTTCCCGGATGGGTTGACGCCCGCGATGGGTCGATCCCCGCGTGTGCGGGGGAGCCCGTTCGAGGAAGGGCATGTGCTATTCGTCTCCCGGTCGATCCCCGCGTGTGCGGGGGAGCCCTGAAACCACCCCCTCCCTCTCCCGCTCTAAGGGGTCGATCCCCGCGTGTGCGGGGGAGCCTTAGCTGCAACGGTGCCCGCATCCCGCGTACAGGGGTCGATCCCCGCGTGTGCGGGGGAGCCGTCTCCGCGGCCTTCCCCATCTCCTCGTGCCATGGTCGATCCCCGCGTGTGCGGGGGAGCCCCCGGGTAGCAGGAGGTCAGCTTGCCCTCCTCGGGTCGATCCCCGCGTGTGCGGGGGAGCCGCCCCCATCGAGGCGGCGACATCGGCAAACTTGGGTCGATCCCCGCGTGTGCGGGGGAGCCACTTATACGTGGAGACGTGCGACTAGGCTGTCAGGTCGATCCCCGCGTGTGCGGGGGAGCCCACCAGACGAACGATTCGTCCGTCCTCGTCCCGGGTCGATCCCCGCGTGTGCGGGGGAGCCCGCGACGATGGTGGCCGGCGAGTGCGCTACCTGGGTCGATCCCCGCGTGTGCGGGGGAGCCCGCCCAGCATCCTTCTGTAACCGCTCAATAGCAGGTCGATCCCCGCGTGTGCGGGGGAGCCTCGAAGCTCAGCTCGCGCTCGATGTCTTCTACCGGTCGATCCCCGCGTGTGCGGGGGAGCCATACGAGCGTCTAGCGTCACTCCCCACCCCTTGGGTCGATCCCCGCGTGTGCGGGGGAGCCAACGCCACTTGGCACGAAGCAATCTGATCCATGGGTCGATCCCCGCGTGTGCGGGGGAGCCNNGGGGGGGGGGGGGGGGGCAAAGGGGGGGGGGGGGGGGGGCCCCCCCCGGCGAGAGGGGGGGGGGGGGGGGGGGGTTGTCCCCCCCCCCCCCCCCCCCGGGGGGGGACCCCCCCCAGCACCCTTCTGAACCCCCCCAAAAGCGGGTCGACCCCCGCGTGTGCGGGGGAGCCCCGCCCGCGAAGAAGGGGACGTTCGCGGAACGGGGTCGATCCCCGCGTGTGCGGGGGAGCCCCGCGGAGCTGAGCCATCCGTCCGCATCGTAGCGGTCGATCCCCGCGTGTGCGGGGGAGCCAATCGGCTTCCCTCTCCGGCTCAATGTTCATCAGGTCGATCCCCGCGTGTGCGGGGGAGCCTAGCGATGAGCGGAAAGACGATCCACCAGTACGGGTCGATCCCCGCGTGTGCGGGGGAGCCATGACCCCCGCAGGGAAGGTCTCTGGTAATTGGGGTCGATCCCCGCGTGTGCGGGGGAGCCATCAGTGGCTGGGGACTGTCCGCAGCTACTGGCGGTCGATCCCCGCGTGTGCGGGGGAGCCCCTTGCCCTCGAATCCGTGTTGTTCACGAGACGCTTCTTCGTGCCAGTACCATGCCATCCACCTCTGTCAATCCCACCGGCGGGATACCCAGCACTCTGACAGCTTGTCCTGCAGGCACCGCCGACTCCTGCCACACCATGACAACGCTCGCCTCGTCCTCTGCACTGAACCAGTCTTCCAGCACCTTCCATACACGCTCGCGTACTGCAACCGACAGCCTCGATCCTGTGTAGACGCCGGGACCCAGCTCGAGCATTGACGAGGCAAGGAACCCTCGCATACGGGCTGAAGCGTTACGCGTCACTACTACCGTCATCGACACGCAGAAGCTCCTTTATCCGGTCGATCATGGCCGGGATCAGCTTGCGCTTCCGGAACCATGCGCTGGCCTCGTAGCGGATGGCACGCTCAAGGCTGCCCGCGGAGCCGGGGGAAACTCTGGCCGCCACCGAGAACGCCAGCGGGAGGGTCACTTCATCCCTCCAGAGATCCGCGATATCCAGGGTGAACGCGTTGCTCGGCTCCTCGTGAATGAACCCGAGCGGGGGCAAGGCTCCGGCTGCGGCCACTGCGACATCCGCAGCGGCCTCGACGAACGTAGCGGCATGGTTGATGGCCTGATTGGGCAGGTCAGCGGCCTGTGGGTTCTGTCGGTCGTAACGCCGTCCCTTCCACTCGACGCTGTACTTCCGTGCCAGTATGCGATAGCACTCCTTCAGCCGTGCCCCCTCGATGCCTCTGAGGGCAGCAATATCGCAGTGGGGGACGGGGTCTTCCCGGAATCGATGGGTGTACATGTGTCGGGCGATCTCCATTCGCGTGGCTGCGTCTGCCCACAGACGAGCGTGCGCACGAGCGACGTCCGAACGTCCTTGGCCCATGGGGGGAGCAGTGTAGAACTTGACTCCGCCTTCGCCGACTGCGGCCAGGAGCGTTCCATGACGGGCCAGGATGCGGAGCACATCATGGGTTACGGTTGTCCCCGGTCCCAGCAGAATCAGGGACACAGTCTGGTAGGGAATGGCGTAGTCGCCTGGTTCCATTCCCTCGGACGCGGCAGCAAGGAACCGCAACGTTCCGCTCTCCACGTAGAGATTGCCCCGAGAGAGCCAGAGCAGCCCGTGGCGGTCAACATGGGGGACACGCGCCTCGGCCAGACCAAGGCGTCCCGGAAGCAGGGTAGAGCGGTTCACGATGGGGGTCTCAGGAGCAGCATGCCGTAACCAAAGGCTCGATGCCGCCCCACTCCTCGGCTCAGCAAGGAGGCAAAGGCTTCCGGGTCGGCCACAGTGAGTTCGCCCTGCAGAAGTGCCTGCGGTCGGACGAGACGGCTCTGGCCACGTCCACCGCGGGACTCGCGTGGGCGACGGACCTGACGGACCAGTCGGAACCCCCCTAGCCGGATCGCGTTGACATGTGCACCTTCGTAGCGCTGCAGCTGCTCGCGTGTCCAGTCGCAGTACACAGCGTCCCTGCTCAAGCTGCCCTCCTCGTCAACATCCGCACGGATAAGGAAGAGGTCCTTCTCCATACCGCTTCGGGACTTGCGGCCCACCGGACAGCAGAGGACTTCAAACCCCAAGCGCCGTCCCGCGTTCCAGGTGGGCATGGGCCGGCTAGCGATCTCCGCGTCAGGATCCGAGCACACAGCGAAGACGCCAGGTTCGGCGAACTCGTGAAGCCGCTGGCGCAATGCGAGAGCACCGCACCGGGCATACCCCAGTATGCGTGGTGGGCGCCGTTGATCGGCCAGGAGTCGCCACGGTCTGGGTGCCGACTTGCCGAACGCAGCGGCCATCCACGCGTGCACGGCGTAGCCCAGATCGCCATCATCGCCAACAGGAGCCAGTCCCTGGCTGTGGGCGAACCGCAGGAGGGCGACCACATCCGGACGCAGCTCGATCATGTGCAGCTCGCTCATGTATGCCCCTTGCCAATCAGCCCTTCTGCGCGCAAGCGGCTTCCTGTCGGAAGCTGGTTGTGCCAATCGCGCAGGTCATACACGCGTCGGATATGAGCTCGTTGGCTGCTCTCCAGTTCGGCAGGCCAGCATGCCTCAAAGTCATCACGCGAATCGCCGCGCTCCCATATAGGAATCTTGATCAGGATTGAGAGGAGGTCATCTCCCTCAACGATAGGAGATTGAGGGTCTAGCAGGGGTCGCGAGGGCAAGCAGGTCTTCCTTCCGAGGAACAAGGGCCTTGCTGGATATCGCAGTGCGTGCACCACATCATCCAGGGAGGGCGTGCCCTCCCCCGTTAAGCTGAGTGCTACTGTCATCAGGCCATCAGCCCAGTAGTGGCGGTAGCGCTGGTGTGTACCGAACCTTGCATCTGGCCCTCCTGCACGGTGTTCAGGTTCTCCTTGGGTGGTCCAGCCTTCTTCGCGCATCTTGGGCTGTCCAAGATCCACGGTGTGGTAGTCGACGGTTCTTTCTGGATGAACATCCCAGCGGGCAGCGTAGGAGATGCGTGACTGCAATGTCTGGAGGAGGTCAAACTCCTTGTGGTGCCAGCCTAGGGCGTTGGCGATGAGTCCGCAGAGCATGGATACGCCTGGGAAGCGGTCGATGAACCCATGCTGATCGACCAGCACCGTGCCAAAGCTCATCATAGGAGCATCCAGTCGTAGGATCAGTGCCTTCATGTCTTCCTGCGGAAGAGGTCATCCAGACTCCTGCCTACGGCTTCCTGGAGAGGGAGGACAGGTTCTTTGGCTCGAGGCCACGGATGAAGGCTAGCCACATAGCGCGTGCCGTCGTGATCGCCGTACATGGCCTCTAGAGCACCGAGGTACTTCGCCATAGCTCCGACAGACTCTTCCATGGGGTGGGCACGGCTGGCGTCCAGGCGAACCGGCTGGAGGTAGGCATTGGCGAGGCTCCGAGGTTGTGACCTTCCTGTTTCCAGGACGACACATTCAGCTCGGGCGTACGGGGCGGTGGCCCCAAGCTTGGCTCCTGGGGAGACCTGGGCCACAGCGTGAACGAGGAGGTCCAACAGAGCGCGTGCGGCGGCGTGATCCTGGTCTTGCCACTCCGCTCGGTTGCAGCCAGTCAAGTTCGAAACCAGTAACGGGATGTCTACCACGACGTACCCGGAGAAGATACCGGCGCCCAACTCCATGTCGTTTGCGTGAGCAGCTCCGGTCTCCTCGTCTCCTGCCAGGTCATCCACCACCGTGAAGAAGTCCACCTCGGTATCCAACGCGTGAGTGGTGAAGGCATGGGCCACGTGAACGGGAGCGTCTACTCGCGACAACACATCGGAGGTGACGAAGCGACCGAAGAGAGCGCCCTCGAATCCGGCTTCCGCACTGTGGATTCCCGCCTGCCTGAGCAACGCCTTGAAGTTCTTCTTGCCTTCGTTGATGCGGTCGTCTAGGCGTCTCTTGGCAGCATCTTCTCCCCCTTGCTCGGCTGCCTCCTTGATGAGCTTGGTGAAGTACTCAGCCTCCGGCTGACCCAGAAGGACTGGTTGCTTCATATCAAGCGTTCCTTTATCCAGGGCCTCCTTCTCTCCCGCGGCGGTGAGGATGCCCTTGGCCAAGTGGAGGATGAGGGCATGGGCCATGTCCTGGTCTACTCCAGCATCGACGACCCGACGCTTGAGCTCGCGGCTGAAGAAGTGCCGGGACCGTAGACCAGCGGGAAGGTCGGTGCGATCTAACATCCACTGCCGCCAGTGCCTCTTCTGGCACTGACTCGAAACACGCAACCGAGGAGTGCCTCCGAAGACGATGCGCTTAGCGAGCCCCGCGTCGTCTCGATTCAGTAAGGTCGCATGGTAGCTCGTCAGAAAGTGAATCTGCATGAACATATGAATCACTCCTTATCCGCAAAGCGGAAGTAGTCCTGCGCAATGCGCCGGTTTATCCGTTCCCTCTTCTCTGGTTCGCGCGAGAGCAGGAGCTGGGCGACCTCGGACCAGTTACACGGACCGCCCTTGGCAGCCAGAAAGCGGGCTGTCCGCAGGAGCAGCGTGCGGCGCGTGCTGCCTTCAGATGCAAGAAGGCGTTCCAGTCTGGCCTCAGCATAGCCGGACTCGGCTAGAGCCCTCCCCAGGCCCCGATCCGGGCGGTGTGCGTTGGGGCTCATGAGGGCGATTCCTGCTACCAGCGTCATCCAGTCGGCGAGCCTGGTTTCCCATCCTTCGCCCAGGTGTCGCAGAGCAAACCGGTAGAAAGCCAGGGGGGGTGGATGGCTAGGACTGATGCGACGCAAGGCGGCGCGCTCGCCGGTTGGGAACCCTTCGCTTCCGATCACCCCAGCAACATGGCCAATCGTGCTTTCCAGACTCATAGGCGCCTGAGACACGGTCATTCCTTTCCTCCTTCCTTGAAAAATGGGAAGTTGTCCTTACGGTATAGGCAACCCCAGAACACACGTTCGGCAAGAACTGAAGAGCGGTATCGGCGACCTGCGTGGGAGGGCATGGCCCGTTCCACTTCCCTAAGCACGCGCAGCGCATGGTCGCGGAGCTTCAGAGCCCAGACTCTGTTGAGCACGTCCTGCTCGTCAAACGGCTCAGGAACGGACCATAACCAAGGGAAGTAGTCGTCTGACCATAGATTGTCGAAGCGCCTTGCGAGCCGATCCCACCAAGCCTGTGCCGAGTCTCGGTCGTACATGATTCTGTCTGGGGCGCCCTCAAGATACGCGAAGACCGCTGGTCTGAGCACCCTGTTTCTCATTGTGCCTGCGTAGTCGATGCCTGCCCTGCTCAACGCTGCCAGGGGCTCGCGCTGCTCTGGTGGGCCGAAAAGGCGGCGCTGGGTTGCCGCAGGGATACGGATGCTTTGCTCGTGGAAACCATCGGTGGTGCCCTGTCCCCGTACGAGGACGCTGATCGTCAGCCACGCTTCTCCGTCCCAGGAGGGCAGGGGACGCTGCAGGGGGGAGAGCTTCACTCCGTCGACGAAAACGAGGCGCCGAAGCGTGTCCGGAGTGAGCCCCTGTGGGGAGATGGTGAGTGCCTTCTCTGTGTGAAGTTTCCCATCACCTGGCTTGCCTAGATCGATGGGGAGCCATGCATCCCCGACCACGCCGTTGAGCTCCTTTGCGTGTATACGTGGGGAGTCCGAGGGAACGGCATCTGCATGGCTGACAGAAGCCTGTCCACGAAGTCTGACACGTCGGCAGATCTCCACGCAGAGGGGATCAAGTCGGGACAGAGGGAGTTGAGAGCGACCGTCCCAGCTCTCGATCCAGACAAGCACCTGCCCGTGGGGATCGTAGCCGTACGGTCCAGCCAGGACTTCCTGTCGATGCTGAAGGAGACGTGGAACAGCGTCGCACCAACGGGATCCTGGGGTGTGGCGGCGAACAAGCTCGACAATCGAACGGTTTCCGAACCCGCTGTTCATACGAGAGATGCCTGGATTGCCCCTCCCGAAGAACCCGCTCATGGTCTGAACGCTCATCAGAGCATAGATCCACTCATCGGCATGGGGGTGCAACGCTCTAGCCTTCTTCACTTCGTGATTCTTAGCTGTCGCAAGGAGGTCCAGTTCGTCAGGAGTGTGGGCCCGCAGCTTGAGGTTCTTCGCGTCTTCCTCGGGAAGCGGGGACTGCATGAAGGCAGGGCGAGAGAGGTCGTCCACAACAAGCTTCCATGCATCGTCTCCAGCATCTCCGGCCAGGGAGAGGAGACCTTCACGCCAGTAATCCTCGCTCTGAACAGGATCCATGTGCCCCGCCCGGGCAAGGATCGCGGTAGCAAGCTGGCAGAGGAACACATGAAACGCATCTTCCTGATGTCGTTGGATGCCCACTAGATGCTCGACTCCGTCGCGCCCGAGTGTGGCCATCAGGGCTGGCAAGCTCACGCTCTCCACACCATGAGCTGCCTGGATCCGGAACAGAGGATCGGTCAGCAGGTTCACGCTTCCACCTCCAGTCCAAAGCGGCTGTAGCAGAATCGGCGATCGCCACAGCTGAGAGAGACGACTCCGCCGGCTTCGTCCTCAACGTCAACCCGTTCGACAGTCTGTCCGGGCTTGAGGTGGCCGGGGATCACGAGTTCTCTGATCTCCTCGCCGAACGGGCTCCTGAAAGAACGGTTGAGCGGCAGCTGCAGACTGTCGACCCCGAGACGCGTGGTCACCCGCTGCCCCGCATCGTTGAACTCCAAGTTCTGGAAATAGCGGTCGAAATCAGCTGTAACCTGGTGGGCTGCAACCCCTCTGGCAAGCTCTACCCCTTCGATGTTCTGCCCGTGTCTGGCCCAGACCTCCCCATTGAGTGAGGCAAGGCTCTCCGGATGCGTGACAGCCTCCACCAAGCGGCGATTGTCCCTTGGCAGTTGCACTTCAGGAGTCTCCGCAAGCACGCGTCGTGTGAGTTCCAAGGTGCGTACGTCTTCGTAGACACTTCCGTACCCGAGTTTCTTGTACACGCTTTGGACATCGCCCCGCGCGTCAAGGATCAAGTCGAGGCTTCTCTCCGGTACAAGCACCACACAGCGAGCAGTTTCACAGCCCAATGGACGGGTTCTCGAGTGGCGGTGCAATCGCCCGACACGCTGCAGCAGCACATCTGCCGCTGCCAGATCAGAGACAAGAAGATCCGCGTCGATATCCAGGCTCTGCTCGAGCGTCTGCGTGCCGACCAGAAGGAGCGGGCCTGGAGAGGACTCCTTCCCGAGCCGCTGGCTCACCGCTTCATCCAGGACGGTGCGATCTGCCGGAGCGAAGCGGCCATGGTGAGGGCAGATGACTCCCCGGCAGGCGAACAGCCATGACGGGTCTACGCCTGAGTGCGTCTCTGCGGCACGCAGCAAGGCGTTGGCCCGGGCAACCGTGTTCATGATCACCAGCACACGAGCCCCAGCATCGAGGTATTCGGCGATCGCACTGACCACGTGCGATGGATCTAGTGCCAGCGGGAGCAGCTCAAAGCGCACGTCCTTCGGCTTCTCGCCACTGCGCGCCACGGGGCGGGGCGTTCCATCTGCCAGCGTGAAGGAGGGGTACGGCGCTGCCTCAGCATCCTTGATGCTCGGAAGGAAGTGCTGAACCCCAACCGTAGCTGCGAAAGCGTGTCGAGCGCGCGCTCCCAGCGTTGCTGACAGCAGCATGGCACGCCCTCCCACGCCCACATGGTGTGCCAGGAGAGCGCGAAGAATCCTCGACATGTAGACATCTGAGGCATGCACCTCATCCACTACCAGGAGGCTGCGGTCAAGACAGACGGACCTGAGGTGGGCGTGCGCCGTCTGCACTGCTGAGAGGAGCGCCTGATCGATTGTGCCCACGGCCACCGCGGCTGCCAGAAAGCGCTTGGGTCGTTCGGCTGCCCACTGGCGCTCACGGCGGCGCAGGCCTTCGTCGTCCTGCCAGCGGTTATCGTCCTCAGGAGTGGTCTTCTCAATCCCAACACCATCAACAGCCGGGTATCCAGGCACCGCACGCACCGTCACCGGCCGCAGCTTCGGGTCCGGGAACCACCGATTCACGGTCTCGTTCACTCGCCCGTAGATCTCACGGGCTGCTACTCTGGTGGGCAGGGCGAAGTAAAGGCTGTCGGCCTTACCGGCTGCGAAGATCTTGAAGAACCAGTTGAGAGCGGCCTCGGTCTTCCCAGAGCCAGTCTCGGATTCAACGATGACCAGCTGCGTGCTGTCATCATAGGGGTCGAGGGCATCAACGGCTGCCTGCATCGGCCATGGGTTCGAGATGTCGAACCTGGACTCAAAGGTTTCCAACCCCTCTGCGAGCTTGGGGCGCAGGTTTTCTACGTCAAGGCCCACTGATCGGAGAAGCAGTGGTATGCTCTCTCTATCGTGGCGTAGACGGTCCGAAAGAGCCACCCGCTCAATCGGGAACCAGTTCTCATTGGAGCCCAGCCAGTCGGCCAGCATCACCAGGCCAGCCAGTCGGTGATGGAGTCGCGGCTCGCTCGGAAGAGGAGGCACGGTCGTCTCAAAGGCCTCGGGGAACGCACTCCTGGCCCAACCTGCTATCTCTGCCACAGCTGCCATCGGGTCATGCTGGCCCTGCCGGCGCCACCATTGCTCCCGCGCCAACCAGTAGTTCCCGACCTTCTGACCACGGAAACTCGCAGGCACCCCGTGGTGGGAGATGACCGCCAGCAGGTAGCTGTAGGCAGACTCTCCGTCGGTGAACCAGCTGGGGAAGTCGGATGGTAAGGAAGCCAGGAGGGATCGGTGCAGCTCATGGTCCAGTCCATCGGGATCAAGCAGGGGTGCCAGCTCTCTTATGTGGCCGACCTTCCCGGATCGAGAATCGAAGACCTGACGCTGAAATCCGAGATTGGCTTTGCCGATGTCATGCAGCATTGCCAGTACGGCCATCCGGTCGAGCTGCTCCTCAGTGAGAGGGCTACCTGCTGCCTTGCGGAGTGCACGTTCTACACCATCCAGCCGACAGAGCGCCCGGAACACAAGTCCTACATCAAGGCAGTGGGCGCTGAGTGGCAAACATCTGCTGCGGTCAGCGAGTACTTTGCCCCAGAAGATGCAGTCGCGCTCGGTCACCATGGTATCTCGGGTTCACAGATGCCTGACCATCTGCTTTGCTTTCAACCCGCGCGGCCGGGGAGGACAATGCTCCTGCGATCGATTCTGGACACCCCCATCTCCACACCAACCATACCGCGCCGCCTCTCACAGGGCTACCGCACCTCCCCTGGACACTCAGAACCGCGGCTGGAGCGTCCGGCAGCAAACCGCGAACGGTCGCGCCAGGGCGCAGGGCTTCGAGCCGTGTCATCTCAGTTCCACCGTGGAGCTGAGCATCCGGTTCCTCCCCCGAAGCTAACGCATTGTAGCCGGACAGCCTGAAGCCACACAACTCGCCTGCGGTCTCCGGCCGCGTTGCCGCGGCGCCCTTGGGCTCGCGAAACCCGTACAGGAAGGACGGGATGCCCGAGATGTCGCTGATCGAGGGGGGCCGCCTCTTCCGGCGCCTCCGGCTGCCGGCAGCTCGCCGCGGGGCTACCATTCGCCGGCATGATCGGGACGTGGGTCAACATGGGGACGGTGCTCGCGGGCGGGCTCGTCGGCTGGGCGCTCGGGGCCCGCGTCCCGTCCCGGGTCCGGGACGGGGCGACGGTGGGGGTGGGGCTGGCCACGGTGGTCCTCGGGCTGCGGCTGGCGCTGGGCACAGGGGACGTTCTGGTCCTCATGCTGTCGGTGATCCTCGGCGGGGCGGTCGGCGCGGCGCTGCGCCTCGGGGAGCGCCTCGAGCGGGGCACGCGGCGCGTGGAGGGGCTGTTCCGCGGGCGACCGCTGGCGGAGGGGTTCCTGGCGGCGAGTCTCCTGTTCTGCGTCGGGCCGATGGCGCTTCTGGGGGCGATTCAGGATGGCCTGTACGGGGACTGGTCGCTTCTCGCGGCGAAGTCGGTCTTGGATGGGATCTCCGCCCTCACGCTCGCTGCCGCGCTGGGCCCGGGGGTTCTCCTGTCGCTCGTCGTGATCCTTGTCTACCAAGGCGGTGTGACGTGGGGGGCGATCCTCCTCTCGTCGCGCCTCGCCGGGTTCTCAGCCGACGCGCCGATGGCGGTTGAACTCTCGGCGGCCGGTGGGGCGGTGGTCCTCGCGCTGGGGATCTCGCTTCTCCGGTTGCGCGATCTGAAGGCGGCGGACCTCTTGCCGGCCCTCGCGCTGGCGCCGCTGTTCGTGTGGCTCCTCTCCCTCGTGTGAATCCGTCGTCCGGCTTGGGACGCTTGCGCGCCGAGCTCGCGCGGGTGGATCGCACGCTGTGGGTCCTCGTGGTCAGCCAGCTCATCACGTCGGCCGGGTTCGCGATTGCGCTTCCGTTCCTGTCGCTCTACCTCTACCGGGACCGCGGCCTAGCGATGACGGTTGTCGGGGCGATCGCGTTGGCCAACGGCGTGGTCAGCTCTTTCGCCAGGATCTGGGGCGGCGAACTGGCGGACCGCATCGGCCGGCGTCTGACCGCGCTCGGCGCCGTCGGGGGGCGGATCGGCCTGTTTCTCGGACTGGCGGCTCTTGTTGCGGTGGATGGGCCGGTGTGGGCGATCGTCCTCGTCTACCTCGCGGTGCGGATCTCGGGTGCGCTGGCGATGAGCGCGATCACCGCGCTGGTGGCCGACGTCGCGGGACAGGGCCGGCGGATGGAGGCGTACGGGCTCCTCCGAGTCGGGGGCAACGTGGGTTGGGCGGCGGGGCCGGCGCTGGGCGGGTACATGGCCTCGATCCTGCCGTACTGGACTCTGTTCACGGCGACAGCGGTTCTCACCTCGCTGGCGTTCGGGCTGCTGGCTCGCCACGCCCGGGAGGTGGTCCGTCCTGCCGAGGCGGACCGCTCCGCGGGCAGGTTTCGGGACGTTGTGTCGGATCGCCGGTTTGTTGCGTTCGTGGGCATCGCGCTCCTCGTGTTCGTGGTGGCGGGTCAGCTGGTGTCGACCCTGTCTGTGTTCACGGTGGATCGCCTGGGGTTTTCGGAGGCCCAGTTCGGGGGGCTGCTCACGCTGAACGGGCTCCTCGTCGTGGTGTTCCAGTACCCGCTGGCGCGCGCTCTGACCCGGTTCCCGCGCCACCGGCTGCTCGCTCTGGGAAGCGCTCTGTACGGAGCGGGGTACCTCGCGTTCGGTCTGTCTGCGGCGTACCCAGTGCTCCTCGGGGCGATGGTGATCGTCACGTGCGGAGAGATGGTCTTCGCCCCGCACACGCTGGCGGTGGCGGCCGACCTCGCCGGGACGGGGCGCCGCGGGCGCTACCTGGGGGTGTTCGGCCTTGCCGAGACGCTGGGCTGGTCGTTGGGGGCGTTCGTGGGAGGGGTGCTCCTCGACGCGTTTCCCACTTCGCCGCTCGGGACGTGGGGCGTGATCGCCGGGCTCGGGGCGGTCGCGGCGCTGGGGTTCAGCCTGTGGGACCGGCAGAAGCCTTGTTGTTGACGAGGACGTCGATCGCCCGTTCGAGTGCCATCCCCCGCGAGCCCTTGACCAGAAGAAGGGTGGGGGCAGCCCAGATCGCGCGCCGCACCTCGCCCAGGAGGCGGTCCAGGTCGTCGGCCTCAGCTGCGCCAGGGCCGTTCCACAACCGGAATGCCGCTGCGATCCGCGGACCGTAGCAGAACAGGGCGTCCACGCCTTCCGCCCGTGCCTCGTGGATGGCCTGGGTGTGGAACCGTTCTTCGTCGAGCCCCAGATCGAGCATGTCGCCCAACAACACGACCCGCTGCTCCACGGGCACCTTGAGCGCGACCAGGGCGCGGAACGCGGCGTGCACGGAGAGGGGGTTTGCGTTGTAGCAGTCGTCGAGCAGCCACCCGAACGGCGCCGGGCGGAGGTGGAGCCGATGGGGAACCGGCTCCACGTGGGCCAGAGCTTGGGCCGCACTCTTCTCGGGGACGCCCATTCCCCACGCCAGGGCGATCGCCCCGCAGGCGAGCACCGGAACGTGTCCCCCAAGAAGCTTCAACTGGACAGGGAACCTTCCCGCAGGCGTCACGGCATCGAACGCCACGCCCTCCGGTTTGTCTATGGCCACGTTGTGCGGGTGGAAGTCGGCATCGGCCGTGCTTCCGAACCTCAAACAAAGTCCTGAACACCGGTTTGCTCTCGCTCGAAGTTCAGCGGAATCCCAGCCCAAGGCGAGGATTCCCTCTTCGGGGAGCGCCTCAGCAAGCTCCCATTTGGCATCCGCGATCGCCTCCAGCGAACCCAAGCTCCCGAGGTGGGCTGGCCCGACCGAGGTGATCACCCCCGCCCACGGTTGCAGCAGATCGCCAAGCTCGCGGATCTCCCCACGGGCGGTCATCCCCAGCTCGAACACCGCGGCCTCGACGTCGTCTGGGATGGAGAGAACAGCGAGGGGAACGCCGATCTCCGTGTTGTAGTTCTCCGGGGCGCGGTAGGTTCGGTACCGGGCGGAGAGCGCGGCGGCGACGAGTTCCTTCATCGTCGTCTTCCCGAACGAGCCCGTGACGCCCACGATCGGGGCCTCGATCGTCGCTCGCCGCCAGGCGGCGAGCTCCCGAAGGGCAGTGAGAACATCGGACACGAGGAGGAGGTTGCTTCCGGTTCCCGGATCGCGGGATACGACCGCGCCCACTGCTCCTCGGGCGAACGCCTCGCTCAGGAAGTCGTGCCCGTTGGCTCGGCTTCCGGTGAGGGCGACGAACAGGTCCCCGGGTTGGACCCGTCGCGAGTCGCAGGCGGCGCCGGATACGGAGAGCGGGGCAGTCGGTCGGATCAGCCGCGCCTCCAGCGCCTCAGCTGCCTCCCGCAGATCCCACATCGCTACTCCTGCTTCTCCCGGACGGGGAGGATGACGGACACCTCGCCATAGACCACCGTGTCGGGGATCCGATCCGCCACGCCATCTACCCCGTACAGCCACGTCTGTCCGATCACGGACGAGATCGGGTCAAGGGCGAACAGCTCCACGGTTAGCGTGTCGTAGGTCGGGATCCCGTCAATGAAATCGAGCAGGTCGGCGAGCGATTCGAGCGTTCGCGCCGGCTCGCCCTTCTCCCGCTGGCGCGGTCCGCCATAGGCACGCAGCTCCACGTAGGGGGTGTCGATGCCGTCAGGGATCTCCACCCAGCCATCCCAGGTTTCAAGTCGGCCTCTCCACCCGCGGAGGGTGACCGCGAACCGGACCCGGTCTCCGGGAGCGTAGGCATCCCGCTCGGTGTGCAGGGCCACCACCTCGGTGGCGGCGAAGCCCGGTTGGACCACGGCGTCGAGGGTGACGGTGAGGAGCCCCGGGTCGGCGAACTCGTTGTAGGCGAGCACATCCGCGATGAGGGCCATCTCCCACGGCACGTAGAGGGCGATGTCCTGGGTGGAGAGGAACACGTTTTCGCGGACCAGAGGGCGGGGGAGGTTCCGGCCGGTGAACGTGGTGCGTACGGTGACCGTGCCCGGCCCGATTCGGTCCAGGGCCTGGTCCACGGCCTCCAATCCGGCCACGTAGAGGAGGAGCGCCGAGAGTCGTGGCTCATCTACGAGCTTGACCTGGAGGGTGTGGTCCACGTCCTGGCCGGGATCGCGGATCCGGAACGTTGTGGCGATACCGCTTGGCGTCCATCCGAGCACGCCCCCCACCGCGGCCCACCGATCGGCGTACACCCCGCCCACCACCTCGCCCACCGTTCCGAACTTGTAGGAGAAGTCGTACGCAGCCACTGTGTCGAACACGTGCGCTGCAGTGAGGAAGTAGCGGGTGGGGCCGGAGAACAGGAACGGGTGCCCAAACGCGATGACCGCGTCGTTTTCGACCAGGGTCACGGTTCCCAGCGCTCCGATCGTCACGTCGCCCATCGCGAGCCCCACCCCTACCGGCGCGCCCGGTGTGAGGTCGAGCGCCGGCGCTTGTCGGGGCGCGGCGGGGGCAGCGAGGACGCGCGGGACGCCGAGGCTTACCAGACCAGGCACCGTGGTGCGCCAGGCCGGGAGGAGGTCGGTCAACGGGTGCCACATCGAGCGGAGGTCAATCCCCTGCTCCAGGGTCGCCACCGCCCGCCTCGACAGCCCGCTCACCGTGACCGGGGCGTTAAGGAAAGGCAGAGTCAGTTCGCCTTCAGTGGCTCGGGGCCCGTCGTGCGGGACGGGTTCGGTGGGACGCGGGGCGACCTCGGCGAGGACCCGGAGCATCGCTTCGATGGGGGTCACCAGGGCGAGCGGCCGTTCGCGATCGGCGGACCACGCGGCGGCGCGGGACAGGGCGCCCGCGAGGCGTCCATCGAGGTAGATCGGGCTCCCCGACATCCCCTGGGCCACTCCCCCGGAGCGGGTGATCGCCGGCCCAAAGGCGCGGATGACGATGAAGTCGTCTCGCTCCCCGGGCTCATCGAGCACGGCCACCACCTCGACCTCGAACCGAGCGATCTCCGTTCCCGCGACCACCGTCAGACCGTACCCGGTCATCCCGGGAACGATCTCGGATAGGGGGATCGTGTCCACGCCCAAAGCGACAAACCCGATGCACGCTGCCGCGAACACCCCGAGCCTCTTCATCTCTTCGCCTCCGTCGCGAGGGCCACCGCCCGGGCGGCGCCCTCCTCCATCGTCCGCACCGGGGTCAGGCCGGTTCGGGACAAGACCTCTCTCCCTTCTGCTTCGTTCGTTCCTGTGAGCCGGATCACCATCGGCAACCCGAGCCCGGTTGTCGCCTCGACCACGCCCTGGGCCACCTCGTCACAACGGGTGATCCCTCCGAACACGTTCACGAACAGGACGGTGGCTTTCCCATCGCGGAGGATGAGTTCCACGCCCTTGCGCACCCGCTCGGCCCGCGCCCCACCGCCGATGTCCAGGAAGTTCGCCGGTCTTCCGCCTGCCTGTGCGACGAGGTCGAGCGTGGCCATCACCAAGCCTGCCCCGTTCCCGAGAATCCCGATGTCGCCATCCAACCGGACGTAGCTCATCCCCACCGCCCGAGCGTCTGCCTCGAGCGGGTCCACCACCGCCTCGGCCAGGCCCGCGAACTGCTCCGCAGGTCGGTGGTCGTCATCGAGGATCAGCTTGGCATCGAGGGCGAGAAGCCCGTGATCCGTCACGGCGAGCGGATTGATCTCGGCGAGGTTCGCCTCGTAGCGGGTGAACACCCCGTACAGCTTCGCGGCGATCTCGACGAGCGACTTCCTGATCTCGGGCGGGGCGAGGGACACGAGCGAGCGCAACCGGAACGCGAGCGGCCCCTCCAGGGGGGGGATGTGGACCTGACGGATCGCCCCCGGGTTTGTCCGGGCGACTTCCTCGATGTCCACGCCGCCCTGCGGCGAGTAGATCATCACCGGGGACCGTGTGCGACGGTCCACGGTCACGGACAGGTAGTGTTCGGCTGTTGTCCGTACGGCTTGGACCACGAGGAGCTCGCGGATCAGGAGCCCCTTCAGTTGAGACCCGAGCATCGCTTCCGCGACCCGCGCTGCCCCGTCGGGGTTCTCCGCGAAACGGATGCCCCCCGCCTTCCCCCGTCCACCCACCGGAACCTGGGCCTTGAGCACCACCGGGCCGCCGACGGTTGCGGTGGCGACCCGCGCCTCATCCGGCGTTCTGACCACGCCCCCCCCGGGGACCGGGACCTCCGCCTTCTTCAAGATGTCGCGTCCCTGCCACTCTAGAAGCCGCACCCGTGCCTCCTTTCAGGGGAAGGTTACCCGGAGGCCAGGGGCAGGGCCAGAGGCTCGCGGCCGACGTCGGGTCGCAGACGAGGTTGGTTTGCCGGTTTTTCCTGTTGGGGTTACACTTCGGGCGATGGCTGTGACCTATGATACGAACTACGACGTAGACAAGATCCAAGTCCTGGAGGATATCGACGCGGTCCGCAAGCGACCGGGGATGTACATCGGTTCCACTGGACCCGATGGGCTTCTTCAGATGATCTACGAGGTCGTCGACAACTCGGTCGATGAGGCGCTGGCGGGGTTCTGCAAGTCGATCGACATCACCATCCACGGCGACAAGCGAATCACCGTCCGCGACGACGGCCGGGGAATCCCGGTTGGGATCCACCCCGAGGCCGGGGTGAGCACGGTCGAGCTCGTGCTCACTACCCTCCATGCCGGAGGCAAGTTCGACGAGGGAGGGTACAAGGTATCGGGAGGCCTCCATGGGGTGGGGGTATCGGCGGTAAACGCCCTTTCCGAAAGCTTCACCGTCGAGGTGCGATGGCGTGATGGGAAGGTCTACCGTCAGGAGTTCGCGCGCGGTCGGAAGCTGACTGAACTCGATCCAGCGGGAGAGACAGCCGAGACGGGCACGACGATCACCTTCCTCCCGGACCGGGAGATTTTCGGCGAGATCCACTACAACTTCTCCAAGCTCTCCCATCGGCTGCAGGAGCTGGCGTACCTCAACGCGGGGATCGCCATCCACCTTGACAACCAAATCTCCGGCGTCAAGCGCACATTCCACGCCGAGGGCGGGATCGCGGCGTTCGTGAAGGAGTTGGCCACGGGCAAGGACCCGCTCCACGAGGCGCCGATCTACCTCGCCGAAGACCGCGGCAACCATTCTGTCGAGATTGCGATGCTGTTCACGGACGCGATGGAGGAGGAGGTGTTCACCTTCGCCAACAACATCAACACCCGCGAGGGCGGCACCCACCTCACGGGGTTCCGGTCCTCGCTGACGAAGGTCCTCAACGATCACGCCCGCGAGAAGCGGATCCTGCGCCAGGAAGACGACGCGTTGCCCGGCGAGGCGATCCGCGAGGGGCTTGTGGCGATCGTCTCCGTGAAGCTCCAGCAGCCCGAGTTCGAGGGCCAGACGAAGGCCAAGCTGGGGAGCCCGGCGATGCGGGCGTTTGTGGAAGAGGTGATGCGCGAGCAGTTGGGCCAGTACCTCGGGAAGAACGCGGGGGTGGCGCGGGCGATCATCGAGAACTCGCTGTCCGCGCACCGGGCGCGCATGGCGGCGGCCAAGGCGCGCAAGCTCGTCCGCCGAAAGGGGGCTCTGTTCGGGGGCGGGCTCCCCGGCAAGCTCGCCGACTGCACGAGCAACGCGCCCGAGGAGGCTGAGCTGTTCATCGTCGAGGGCGACTCGGCCGGCGGGTCGGCCAAGCAGGGCCGCGACCGGGCGTTTCAGGCGATCCTCCCGCTGCGGGGCAAGGTCCTCAACGTGGAGAAGGCGCGGCTGGGCAAACTTCTCGACAATCAAGAGCTGCGGGCGATCATCACCGCCCTCGGGACCGGGATCCGCGACCAGCTCAACCTCGACGAGCTGCGCTACCACAAGGTGATCATCATGGCCGATGCGGACGTGGACGGGTCCCACATCCGCACGCTGCTCCTCACGTTCTTCTTCCGGAACCTGCGTCCCCTTATTGAGCGGGGGCACATGTACATCGCCAAGGCTCCTCTCTACCTCGCCCAGCGCGGGCAAACCCGGGCTTACCTTTACTCTGACGAAGAGCTCCAGGCCCACCAGGCGGAGCGGGACGGCAAGTACACCGTGCGCCGGTTCAAGGGCTTGGGCGAGATGAACCCCGGGGAGCTGTGGGAGACGACGATGAACCCAGAGGCGCGGATCTTGCGCCAGGTCACGGTACGCGATGCGTTGGAGGCGGACGAGGTGTTCACCACCCTCATGGGCGCTGACGTCGCGCGGCGACGGGACTTCATCCGCGAGAACGCGCACCGGGTGGTGGCGCTCGACATCTAGCGGTTGCACCCTCCGCCTGGGCGGGGAGAATTGCGCGGGGCCGTAGCTCAGTTGGGAGAGCGCTAGCATGGCATGCTAGAGGCCACGGGTTCAACTCCCGTCGGCTCCACCAGGAGTTCCCGCAGTTTCCTCCTGGGCTCGCCTCTTCCAGGTCGCTTCGCCGCGAACCCGCAAAGACAGGTCAGCTAGGTCCATTCGGTGGGGGAACTCTGCCTGCGGTGATTGGCGAGGCGCCTTGGCTTGGAACCCCAGGGGCAACATGCTGGTTTTTGCGGAGGTTCGGTCTAATCCGCCGTAGCTCTCAAACTCTGGCAACAGCGTTCGGTCTCAGAAGCGCCGGCCCGACGACCGCCCCCGGCGAGCGTTGAGAGCCAGACGCAGTCCACGAGCACCGTCCATCCAAACGGGGTTGTCTCTTCAGTGCTGTCAGGGGCTTGCCATTTCACTTTTCGGAGTAAGTTGACATATCCACCATAAGCCACTATATTAGAGTGCAAAGAGGTGGCACCGCTCGGAACGGGCCACGACAAAGGCAAACCCTCCGCGAGGGGGGGACGCAAAGCCACGGGTCCCACGAGGACAGCCGGGTTGCCGAATGGAACGCAGAGAACGAGTGCTGTGGCGATGGGCAGGGATCGGCCTGGGGGTCTTCCTCTTCCTGGCTGTACCTGCTCCTTGTAATGGCCCGGACATCGCTGGGGCAGCGGGTGCAACAGGTTCTCCTGATCTGAATGCAGCCAGTCTTCCGTGGAGTCTTCCGTGGGGAGTGGAACGCATCCGTGCTCCCGAAGCATGGCGGATGACCACGGGGAGCCCAGAGATCATCGTTGCGGTGATCGATAGCGGAGTTGATAGGACAGTCCCTGCCCTCGCTGACGTGCTGTGGGTGAACCCCAGGGAGATCGCGGGAAACGGCCGCGATGACGATGGGAATGGTTACGTAGATGATGTTTGCGGGTGGGATTTCCGAGACAATACGCCGACCCATCTTCGGCGCACGGCGTTGCACTGGCACGGAACGTTCGTCGCCGGGCTGATCGCGGGACGGCTTAAGGAGGGAGGGCCGGTCGGGGTTGCTCCCAATATCCGAATCATGGATGTGCGGTTCCTTGACTCGCGGGGGCTGTTCACGACGAAAGACTGGGACGGCCTGGTAAGGGCCATTCGGTACGCGGTGGACAACGGCGCCCGGATCATCAACCTCAGCCTGTATGCGAAGGGTACCCCGCCGGGGGTTGTGGAACAGGCTTTGGGGTATGCTGCTTCCAAGGGCGTGATCGTGGTTGGGATCGCTGGAAACGAGGCGAAGTCGGAAGTCCTGTACCCGGGCAAGTACAGCACCGTGCTCGCCGTGTCTGCCACCGATTCCGCCGACGGGCTGGCTCCTTTCAGCTCATGGGGTCCCGAGGTGGCGCTGGCCGCTCCGGGACACGAGGTGGTGTCGCTCCTCCCGGGCGGCATTGCCGCCAAGAACTCCGGAACCTCATTTGCCGCTCCCCACGTGAGCGGAACCCTTGCCCTGATTCTCTCTGCGAACCCCTCGCTCACCGGGCGGGAGGCGATCGAGGTTCTTCTCCGAACCTCTACTCCCCTCTCGACCGACAGAGACCCACGCTTTGGGGCAGGGCTGGTGAACGCCGGCGCAGGAGTGGCTCGCGCGGTCGCGGACCTTCCGTAGGCACGAGGGACGGATGTCCTCTTGACAGGCAGGCGCCATCGTTATATAGTGCAAAGCAGTGTGAACTGATCCTGAAAAGGGCAAACCTACGGGGACGTAGGGACGCAAAGCGACGGACCCAGGACGGGTAGCCGGGCTGCCAGGTGTGGAAAGAGACCTGGAGCCCGTTTTTTGTTGGGCGGGTTGACCATGATCGAGGAGGGCGGACACGTGCAGGTAACGCTGTACTACAACGACGAGGACCAGTACCTACTGGAGCTGGTGGACAGCCTGGCGGAGAGAGACCGGAAGTCACGGTCAGCCGTGATCATGTGCATTCTCGAGGAACACTTCGAGCGCGGGAAGCGCTTGGGGGAGATTCTCGTGGACATGCGGGCTGTCACGACCCAGGATGTTGCGGAGGCTCTGGAGGAGCAGAAGTCGGGCACCGGGTCGCGGAAGGTGGGGGAGATCCTCGTCGAGAAGGGTTGCGTACAGGATGAGACGGTGAGACGAGCCCTGGTTGTTCAGGGTCGGTATTGTCGGAGCTAGAGAAGTAGAGTAGGGATTAAGGATTCAGATCTGCCGAAAAGGTAAACCCGGAGCGATCCGGGGGCGCAAAGCCATGGACCTCCCGTAGGCCGCCAGGCTGCCGAAGCGCAAGCTGGAAGGGAGGGAACCATGGCAAAGCTGTTCGATCTGCGCAGGGTGGGGTCAGGCCGCGGTCTGCGGCGGACATTCGGAGCGCTTCTCCTCCTGACCGTGCTGGCGACCGGTATGGCGCCGCTGTCAGTTCTGGCTCAGAACTGCGCCAACTACACGGTGACGTTCCTTGGATCTACGTTCGACGGCACGAACACCACGTTCCGTTATCGGGTGTGCTCCAACGGCTCGCCGGCGATTAGCCACTGGGTCATGGGCCTTCCCAGCAGCTGCGCTACGTGCGCGGACGTGGTCTCCGCGGGGCGTGTGGGGAGTTCGTCCGTGACCTGGTCGTGCGGAAACGATCCCACCACGGGCGTGTACGGGGTCAAGTTCGACTTCGGCTTCACCTCTACTGGCCAGTGTGAGGAGTTCTGGATCAGGCTTCGCGGGCATTGGCCTACAGGGTACATCCAAGTTGCCATCAAGCCTGGCTCAGGGACGTGCTATTACCAGGTGCAAGGCCCGGCTTGCCCCCCTCCTGAGCAGCCGGGGCTGGCGCTGGAGAAGAAGACGAACGGGGTAGACGCGGACACGCCGACCGGGCCGGTGGTGGTGGTGGGGTCGACGGTGACGTGGACGTACGAGGTGACGAACACGGGGAACGTAGCGCTTTCGAACATCGTCGTGACCGACGATAAGGTGGGCGCGATCGGGACGATCCCGAGCCTCGCGGTGGGAGCGAGCGCGACGCTGACGAAGACAGGGACAGCCATTGCTGGGCAGTACGCGAACGTAGGGACGGCGACGACGACGTACAGCGGTCAGACGGTGAGCGACAC
>DLNB01000050.1:0-23143 GCA_002479455.1 Acetothermia bacterium UBA7521 | reverse complement strand
CGATCCGAGCCACTACTTTGGGGTAGATGGCTACATCGCCATCACGCCGGGGCAGGCGACAAACGCAGTGGGTGACCCACACACGTTTGCGATCACCGCGTACGCGGAAGGCGCGGCGCCCAGTGCGTGGGCCCTCAGCCACACCGTGGCGCCGACGCCGGGGAGCCAGAGCTTGAGCGGACCCACGGTGGCCCCGGACGGGATGAGCGCAACGTGGAACCTGACGATCAACAGCACTGCGCCAGGGGTGTTCCTGGCAACCCCGACGGTGACGATGACGTTCCCCGGCGGGACGCAGGTCGTGCGGACGACGGACGGCCTGGGCGGAAGCACCGTGCCCGCGCAGAAGACCTACGTGCAGGGACGGATCAGCCTGAGTCCGTTGTCCGCCACGAATGAGGTGGGGGATCCTCACACGCTGGTTGCGCTGGTTGAGACGACAATCGACGGGTTCGCGTGGTTCCCAGCGCCTGGCGTGGGAGTCACGTTCTCCATCGTGGGTGGGACCGCGGTCTTTGTCGGCGGGGTCAACACCTCGGTCACGAACAGCGCGGGTCAGGCGACGGCGCAGATCGTTTCCTCAACGCCGGGAACGGTCCTGATTCAGGCGGCAGCGGACCTATTCGGCAACGGGACGTTTGTTCGTGTGACGGGCACGCCTGGGAATGGCAGCAACGCCGCGAAAACCTACGTGGATGCGCGGATCAGCGTGACCCCGTTGAGCTCGGTCAATCCAGTAGGCACAGACCATACCGTGACCGCGCTGGTGGAGGTCAACGCCGGCGCTGGCTGGGTGCCGGCCTTAAATGGCACGCCGGTTGTGTTCACGCTTCTCACCAACACAGCTGGGGCTACGTTCGTCACGCCGTCAGCGGTGACGACGAGCAGCGGGCAGGCTTCCGTGACTCTGTTCTCATCGAACCCGGGTGGCGTCACCATCCGAGCGACGGCGGACGCTACGGTAGCTGGACTGGTTCTGCGGCGGGCGACCGGATCGGGCGGTCTGAACGGGCCTGATGCGCTGAAGAACTGGGTGCGGAACAACGAGCCCCCCACGGCAGAGAGCCTGTCGCTGGTCACGTGCCAGAACACCCCGCTGACCTTCTCCTTGCGTGGCAGCGACCCCGACGTGAACCAAGCGGACCCGGCGTCGCATCCGCTGACGTTCGCGATCCAGGGAGCGCCGACCTACGGTGCGGTGAGCGGGAACCTGAGTGCTGTCACGTACAGCGCGCCGCACAGCGCGTCGGTGGACGTGGTGTACGTGCCGCAGTTTGGCTTCCTCGGCACGGACTTCATCGCCTACACCGTCACCGATCCCACCGGCGCGTTCGCGGTGGGAACGGTCCGGATCACGGTTGTGGACTGCGGGGAGGAGATTGCCGGTGGAGGCGGTGCATTGGGACCGCGGATCGTGATCAACGAGATCGCGTGGGGTGGCACTGAGGCAGACCCGAACCACGAGTGGATCGAGCTGTACAGCTCGCTGGGCGAACCGATCGACCTCACCGGATGGACCCTCCGCTGGCGGCGCAAGCAGCCGGGGCACGTGCTGGAGCAGTACGTGAAGGTGGTGGATCTCCGCGGGGTGATTGACGAGTTCGGGTTCTACCTCATGGAACGCCGCACCGATGTCGTGGTGAGCGACATCGAGGCCGACCTCATCTACGAGGAGACGGGGCCGGTCGTCATCACGGAGATCGCGTGGGGCGGGACCGCGGCAAGCCCGAACGACCAGTGGATCGAGCTTACCAACATTACGGAGAACGCGGTGGACCTCACGGGGTGGACCCTCCGCTGGCGTCTTACCCAGCCGGCCACGGCTGCGGAGCGGGAGTGGAAGGTGGTCGAACTCCGCGGGACGGTTGCCCCGTACGGGTCGTACCTCCTCGAGCGGGGGAGCGACGATGTGGTTCGGGGGGTCCCGGCCGATCTCATCTACACCGTGTCCCTCGATCCGCGCGGCGAGGTCATGGAGCTCGTGGATCCGATGGGCACAGCGGTGGACACAGCGAACGCGGCGCGCCTCGGGCGGCCCGGTTGGACCAGTGGCTACGGTCTGGGTAACGCCCATCCGTACGCGACGATGGAGCGGGTGAACCCGTTTGCCCACGATGCCGAGCACAACTGGCGGGCGAACTCGGGAACCCTCACGTATGGCACGGACCGCGACGGGACCCCCCTCGTGGCCACCCCGCGGGTGGTGAACGAGCAGTTCCTCCTGTGGGCGTATCCGGAGGTGGATCCGACGGAGCTTCCATCCGATTTGGCGTACCTCCCGTTCACCCTCGATCTATCCGACCTGGGGGAGGTGCTGGAGCTGGTGGACCCGGCGGGGAACATTGTGGACACGGCGAACGCCGACAACTCCGACCGCGACGGGTGGGCTGTGGGCTACGGTTTGCACGGGGCGCTGCCATTTGCGACGATGGAGCGGGTGGACCCATCGCTTCCCGACCTCGACGGGCACTGGGACGCCAACCAGTACATCGTGATCAACGGTCTCGACACGGATGAGGTGTGTCTTGTAGCCACGGCACGCACGACGAACGAACCCGTTCTTCTTCGATCTGCCGATGATCAGGCCGCGCAGGTGGTGGAGAGGGGCGACGTGGTCACGGTGGCGGTCGTCGCTCCAACTGCCTGTGACAATACACCCTGTCTCCCCCACGCCGTGCTGATCCGCGCCGACGACGTGGCTGGCGGGGCAGGGGCGGTTCTCCCGCCTGACCTCGAGCAGCGCGTGCTCGTGGGGAGGCGGATCGAACCGACGGACAACTACCGGTTCCAGTTTGCCACGGCGGACCTTGAGCCGGGAACCTACCGGCTGTGGATCTCCCTCGGGAGCACCCTGTTCCGGGTTCTGACGTTCGAGGTCGTGGAGGTCGTCGCCGGGAGGTAGGCACAAGAGGTCCCGGCGGGATCAACCTGGGGCCTGGGAGCTTTGCCTCCCGGGCCCGGTTTTGTGCGACGAGCAGGCCCGATGGGAGGGTTGCGTCTGTACTGGCAGTGCGGCAAGATCGCCCCCTTGTGAACTCAAGGGGCGAAACCCTGTGATACAGACCGTGGGGTGGGCCGCCCTGTTCATCGTCAGCGCGGGGGTGGTGGTGCGCAGCGGCCTGAGCCTGTCGAAGGCCGGAGATCACCTCGCCGAGGCGACAGGGCTGGGCCGGTTGTGGGTGGGGACGATCCTCCTCGCCATCGCTACATCCTTGCCGGAACTCGTGACGAACCTGGCGGCGGTCCGACTGGATGCGCCGGGACTCGCCGGCGGCAACGTCCTCGGGGCGAACATGCTGAACATCGTCACGCTCGCCGCACTCGTGAGCTTGTTCCCGAAAGCTGTGGTGCGGCCGATGGGACGCGATCAGCAGATTCTAGTGGGGACTGCGCTGTTCCTCACTGCGGTTGTGGTTGCAGCGATCGTCTTTGGTACTGAGTGGAACGTGGGTCCCGTGGGGTTGGGAACGTTCCTCATCATCTGGGGGTACATCATTGGGATAGCGTTCGTCCTGCGCACTCTCGACCGCGAAGGGGCGGTCGAACCCCACGCTGGAGAGGAGGGCGAATCGGATATCCAGGTGCCGCTGCGTAGGGTATGGGGATGGTTCGCGCTGGCGGCGGGCGGGGTACTGATTGCAGCGCCTGTGCTTGCGGTGAGTGCGGACCGGCTGGCGGACATCTTAGGGATCTCGGGGAGCTTCATGGGCGTGCTTGCCGTGGCGCTCGTGACCACAATGCCCGAGATGAGCGTGACGTGGGGCGCGCTGCGGCTCGGGTCGGAGACGATGGCCCTCGGCAACGTGTACGGAAGCTGTGCGTTCAACATCCTGATCCTGGCATTCGCTGACCTTCTGTATCCGAAGCCGATCTTTTTGGCTCTGGACCGGTCTCACATTGTGGCGGGGGTGGGCGCCTGTTTTCTCATGGGACTTGGCCCCGCCTTCCTGGCCCTGCGGGCGCGGGGCAAGCTCGCCCTGTCGCGAGCTCTCGCCCTGGTGATGACCTTGGGGTGGGCAAGCCTGATCTACCTTGTGCTGACGTTCGCTCAGTACCCTCCTGCGTGATGTCCCCGTCGGTTGTCCAGCGACGCTCGCCTCTGAGAATTCCCTCGTTCCTGTCAGCGCGGCTCCGTAGGAAGCTAGATGGGGTTGCAGGGGCGGTTTGCCGGATGCATGATCGGCCTTTTTGGTGGGACCTGTGAGCTGACCTAAGCCACGCAGCCCTGGTCCAGGAGTGGTCGTTCATGGCATGGGAGTTTGTTTCGGCATCTGTGGGCCTTCTCTCCATCATCTTTTCCATCTGCCTCTACCGATTCGTTGTCCGCCAGCCGGCTGGGACGGATCGGATGCGGGACGTGGCCCGAGCGATTCAGGAAGGGGCAAGCGCCTACCTGCGGCGACAGAATGCGACCCTGCTCGCGTTCTTGGGGTTCGTGGCCCCGGTGATTGGGATCCTGGTGGGGGTTACCCGCGGGGCCGAGCAGGGTGCAGCGGTGGCTGTGGCGTACCTGTTTGGTGCGGGCTGTTCGACGATCGCCGCATCGCTGGGGATGATGGCCGCGGTGCGGGCCAATGTGCGCACGGCCGATGCGGCTCGTGCGGGGTTGAGGGCGGCGTTCCCCGTCGCCTACTACGGCGGCGCGGTGATGGGCCTGGCGATCGTGGGCATCTCTCTTCTCGGGGTCAGCCTCATCTACTACGTGGGTCGTGTCTCTCTGGGATGGACGGAGATCGCAGCGGCTCAGGTGGCGCTCGGGTTCAGCTTTGGGGCGAGCGCGCTGGCCCTGTTCGCCAAGGCCGGCGGGGGCATCTACACGAAGACGGCGGATATCAGCGCCGACCTGGTAGGCAAGGTAGAGCTAGGGATCCCAGAGGACGACCCGCGGAACCCGGCCGTCATCGCCGACAACGTCGGCGACAACGTCGGCGATGTGGCAGGGATGGGAGCCGATCTCGTGGACTCTTACATCGCGGCTGTCGTGGCAGCGATGATCCTCGGCGCGGAGCTCGGGGGCGGTGTCCTCACCTCGCTCCCGCTGATGATCGCGGCGGTAGGTCTGTTTGCCTCTATCGCCGGTGTCTTCCTGGTGCGGCTTCTCATGCGGAGCGATCCGGGTGCCGCTCTGAACGGTGGCATCCTCGCGACATCCGGGTTGTTCCTGCTCCTCCTGTTCGTCGTCACCTACACCGTAGGCCTCCCGGGCCGCGAGTGGCTGGGCGTGTTCCTCCCCACCCTGGCGGGGCTGGGGGCGGGGATCGTGATCGGGACGACCACGGACTACTTCACCTCGATTGATCGCCGGCCCACGCTACGCACGGCCGAAGCGGCGACGAAGGGATCCGCGATAGCCATCCTCACCGGGTTCTCGTATGGACTGCTGAGCATCGTCCCTGCCATCCTGGGGATTTGCGTCGCGACGTTCGCCTCCTGGACGCTCGCCGAGCTGTTTGGAGTTGACCCGTTCTACGGGATCGCCGTGTCGGCGGTGGGAATGCTGTCCATTGTCGCCACGGTCATCTCTGCCGATGCGTTCGGGCCGATCTCGGACAACGCCCGTGGGATCGCGGAGCAGGGTGGTCTCGGCGCGGACGCGCTCGCCGTGGCGGACGCCCTCGATGCCCAGGGCAACACGTCGAAGGCTGTGACCAAAGGGTTCGCCATCGGGGCGGCGGCCCTCACCGTGCTCGCCCTGTTTGCTGCGTACACCAACCTTGTGAACATCGACCTCGCCCAGGGGATCAACCTCATCAGCTACCCCGTGATCATCGGTCTGTTCGTCGGGGCGATGATGCCACCGCTCTTCTCGGCCCTCCTCATCCTCGCTGTAGGTCGGAACGCAGGGCGGATGGTGGAAGAGGTGCGCCGCCAGTTCCGCGAGATCCCTGGGCTGATCGAAGGGGAAGGCAGACCGGACTATAAGGCGTGCGTGGACATCGCGACACGGGGCGCGCTGCGCGAGCTCCTGTTCCCCTGCTCGCTCGCGATCCTCGTGCCGGTAGCGGTGATGCTCCTGCTGGGGAAGGAGGCTCTGGCGGGGTTTCTGGCCGGGAGCATCCTCACCGGAATCATCTTCGCTCTGTTCATGTCCAACTCCGGCGGAGCGTGGGACAACGCCAAGAAGTACGTGGAAACCGGGGCCTACGGCGGCAAGGGATCGGATGCGCACAAGGCAGCGGTCACGGGGGACACGGTGGGCGACCCGTTCAAAGACACGGCGGGCCCGTCCCTGAACACGATGATCACCGTGATGTCGCTCGTCGCCGAGGTGTTCGCTCCGGTGATCCTTCTCCTCTGGGCGTAGTGCCGCGGGAGATGCGATGGCACCAGAGATGACAACGACTGGACAGAGAGGTAGACGGTGGATGTGAAGTGGCTGACCCTCGCCATCTTCGTCGTGTGCTACGGCCTGATCCTGTGGCGCAAGGTCACGATCTCCTATGTCTCCGTGGCGTCCGCTGCGCTTCTGGTGGGGATCGGAGCGCTCGCGCCCCGCACCGCGCTCCTCGAGGCCATCGACTGGAACGTGATCTCCATCTACTGGGGCTTTCTGATGGTCTCGATCGTGTTCTCGGAGAGCGGGGTTCCGGCCCGACTGGCGAACCACCTCGCCCGGCGCTCTCGCACCGAAGGGGGGGCCCTGCTTGCGCTGTGCGTACTGGCGGCGTTCTTGTCCGCGTTCATGGAGAACGTGGGGGTCACGCTGATGATGGTCCCGATCGGGTTCGCGTTGGCGAAAGCGGCTGGATCTCCTCCGGGGAAGTACCTCGTCTCGATTGCGTGCTCCTCGAACATCGTAACCACGGTAACGATGATCGCGGATCCTCCGGCGCTCATTCTGGCGCGGCAGACGGGAATGACGTTCTTCAACTTCTACTGGTTCCACGGGAAGCTTGGGCTGGGGATGATCTCGATCATTGCCGTAGCCGCTGGGTTCGTTGTTCTCTACCTGACCACGTTACGCCGGATGAAGGGGTCCGTCCACGTGGCTGCAGAGAAGGTAGGGATGCGGGTCGTTCCCGCCGTGCTGTTCGTGGGCGGCATCATCGCCCTCGCCATCGCGCCGTACGTCGGCATCGCCATCGGCTACATCGGCCTGGCTGTCGGCGTTTTCGCCTTGCTGGTTGTTGGAAAGGGAGCGCGGCGGGTTGTGGCGGAGTTCGACTGGCACTCGCTCGCCTACATCATCGGGATCTTCGTGGTTGTCGGTGCGGTGAACCACGTTGGGTTACTCGAGGATCTCGCCGATGCGATCGTGAGGCTCGGGGTAAGCAGTCCGGCACTGGCGTTGACCTTTCTCATCTGGCTGGCGGTTGCCCTGTCGTCGTTTGTCGACAACGTTCCGTTCACGATGCTGATGATCCCTGTCTGTCTACACATTGCGGACGCGATCGGGATGGCAAACGCGTTCCCGCTCTTGTTCGGGATGCTCGTTGGGACGGGTCTTGGCGGGAACCTCACGCCGGTAGGGGCGACGGCGAACGTGTTCGCGTGCGGTGCGCTGGAGAAGGCGGGCCACAAGGTTCGCATCGGGGAGTTTGTGCGGATCGGGGGGGTGTTCAGTATCAGCGCCGTAGGCACCGCTCAGCTGTTGCTGCATCTTATCTGGCTCTGATGCGCACTCGATGAGGTGTCGCCCCCGGCTCACGGGCTAGCAGCCCGTGTGAGAATGGCCCGCTGAGCCTTCGGCCACGCGGAGAGGGTCGGACTCCCGCGGTTAGTACCGTGGTCCGTCCTCCGTGAACCGAAGGTCTGTGGCACGGACTACGGATCACGGGCAACGGATTGCGAGCCCATTGTGCCGAAGGCCCGCGTGCCGCAGGTCCGCGGACCCAGCGGTTTCTCACACGGGCAGCCAGGAGCCAGCGGCGATGCGGCGCTCCATACGCAACGCGGCTCCCCCATCGTCGTAGTAGCGAGCCAACCGGCGCACGACCTGGAACCCGTGATGCTCGTAGAACCGACGGGCACTCTCGTTGTCCACCCGCACTTCGATCCGGATCCGGCGACCCCCTAACGCTTGGGCGATCGCGGTGAGCTCGGCCAGCAGTGCCGTCGCCGCGCCCCGCCGACGGTGGGCGGGGGTCACGGCGAGGTCGTGGATGTGCAGAACCCGCTCCCTTTGACGGGAAAACTCGTCGCGGGCGATGAGAAACGCGACCACGCAGGGGACTTCCGCGACGAGGACTAACGCGTGGCGGTCGTCGAAGTAGGCTGCCAGGAAGTCTGCGGGCCACGGGTCGGGGAAGCTCGCCTTTTCGATCGCGGCGATTGGGGGAAGATCAGCGAGCGTCGCCCGGCGGACTCTCACGGCAGTCTCGGAACCGAAGCTGCTACGTGCGCTTCCAGAACTGCCAGAACTTTCGGGCAGCGAGGTTTGCGCGAACGGTCCCATTCTGGAGTTCGAGGGTGAAGTCCATGACCCAGCTATCGCCGGTTCGGAGTTCGGTGAGGACGCACGTGGCGCTCACGCGACCGGTGAGCTGCCCGGAATCGAGGCGGAGTTCGATCGCATCCACTCGCACGTCCCGCACAACCAGGACCGCATCGGCCGCTTGGGTATCCGCCACGATGCGCACGTTTCTCTCGTTCAGGGTCACGGTAAGCCCGTCCATGAACGGCCCGCGCACCGCCTGATTCGCGGGTTCCCGTTCCCAATTCGGTGGTCGGATGGCCACCGTGCTTACGTTAGCCAACGGGTCTGGCGTTGGCCACAGCACCATCAGCATCGCGGTCGCCGCGATTACCAGCGCGGCCCCGATCCACGTCTTCGCCCGCATCTTTCTCTCCTCCTTGACCGACCCGGCAGGGGTATTCTACTGGAGCGGCCGGTGATCCTGTGACGAGGGAGGACGGCAGCGAAAAAGGTCGTCACGGACTGCATTCCTGATCCTTGCCGCACGTGCGGTCTCTTGCCTGGAGGGTTGCCGTTCCCTCGTCGCGAAGCTGCTGCGGCCGCGAAAGCTCTTGAATCCTGCCCCTGACTGGCCCTGGAGCGACAGAGGTGATGAACGCACTTGTCGATGGATTCCACCTGTGTATACTACAGTCACCTATAAACCCCGAGATCCGGGGAGGGAGGTGGCGCCGGGCAACTGACCTCGACCGTCCGATAAGGGCAAACCCACGGCAACGTGGGGACGCAAAGCCAACAGATCCCCCAGGGATGGCTGGGTTGCCGAAACATGGTCAGGAAAGCGGTTGTACTGGTGATGGCTGGACTGATGGCCGGAAGCGCCCTGGCTTGGGCGAACTCGACGACCACCCGTGCTCAGGCTTCACTGACCATCCCCGCGCTCACCCGTCTCTCTCTTGCCGGGACCTCAGATGGCGGCCGGGAGATCTCGGTCTCGGTGGAGGTTCCCACAGCGGCAGCTCATGCTTCAGGGTTCGTTGAGCTGAAAGGGGCTGCCGTCTTCGTGGTGCGCAGCAATGTGCCGTGGACGCTCGTGGTGCGACCTGCCGACCGACTGCTCCAAGGGGTCGTGGAGGTTCGCGCCGGGCGCGGAGAATACCGGCCCGTTCGGCCGGAAGGGCTGGTTCTCGCCAGAGGGACACCGGGAGTGCATGAGATTCTGCTCGACTACCGGGTTGGGCTCGACGGCGGGGCTGGGTGGAGCGGTGGGCGCACGCTTGCCCTGGTGTACGCGGTTGAGGGATAAGGATGCCCACGGCGCTGGACAGACGCGACGTGGGGGAGTGGACGATGGCGAAAGGGCCGCGCGTTGCCGCCGTACCATAGGGCGGCAGCGGAGGTGAGAGCGGGCGGTAGGCCGTTCCGAGCAGAGACGGCTGGTTCTACACAAGGAGAGGTGAACGAACAGGCAAACCCAGGGCGACCTGGGGGCGCAAAGCCACAGATCTCCCCCGCGGAGATGGCTGGGCTGCCGAAACGCCTCCAAAGAAGTGCAACGCAACTTCTTGGAGGTGCAGTGATGAAAGTTCGCATGCTGATCGCTGGTTCGTTGGCTCTGGGGCTGCTTGTGAGCGTGGTGGGGATGGCGCAGGTTACGCAGGGCTCGACGGCTCAGTTCACGGTGCCGACGCTGATTCGGCTCGCCCTCTCGACGAGCACGATCAACTTCGGCGCGCTGAGCGAGGCCGACTACGACGCTGGCCAGAAGGCGCTGTTTTCTGCACAGGGTATTCAGATCTGGAGCAACAAGAGCTGGACCCTGACGGTTGCTGCCAATGCGGGCACGTGGACCGGTCCGTGGGCGAAGCCTTCCACCGACCTCCTGTGGCGGGCCGCCACGGCGGACAAGCGCGTGTCCTCACACGTGAGCACCTTCACCGGGCTGGCGACTGGGGCAACTCAGGTCGCCGCTGGAACGAAGGGCGGTAACATCGAGCTCTCGATGGATTTCCGCGTGCTCGTGAGCTGGGAGAACGACCCCGCCGGTGACTACAGCGTGGGGTTCACCTACACGCTTACCGCTCCATAATGAGGATTCGACGATGGGCAGCCCGGGTTCGAGGAGAATCCGGGCTGCTCATCTCACTCTATGGCGCGTGGAGATGATGATGAACCGTGGATGGTGGTTGGGGGGGCTCCTTCTTGTGGCGCTGGGCAGCGTGGCGCTGGCCCAGACCACGGAGTGGCTGAACCCATCGCTCGACGCGGGGCAGTTCACCGACGGCCCTCGCGGGTACTACCGCGACAACCGGTACGCCGTGGGTGCAGACGGAGCGGAGCACACCTATGGCGGGTATGGGATCAGCCTGCCGCCAGGCAGCGACGTTGAGGGGATTGAGGTTCTTCTTAGGGTTCAGAAGCACGCACCCGTCAACTGCTACCTCCATGTGGAGCTGTCGTGGGATGGTGGGGTGAGCTGGACGGCGACGGGGTATCGGTCAGGGTTCACTGCGGGATCGTGGTGGGAGCACGTACTGGGCGGGGCGTCCGACACGTGGGGTTACAGTTGGTCACCTGGCGAACTGGGTGATGGGACCCTGCGCGTGCGGCTGAAAGCGGAGAACGCAGCGCGTGTAGACTGGGTGGCGGTGCGTGTTCACTACCGACAGGGGATTTCCCAGAGCTTGACCGTGACCCCGCTGCTCGTGGACCTCGGGGTTCTGACCCTCGCGCATTACGATGCGGGTTACAGAGAGGTCTCGCCCGCACAGCGGATCAGCGTGTCCAGCGGTACGGGGTGGTCCCTGTACGTGGCTGCGGACGCTGCCACCTGGACGTACACCGGATCTGAGCCTCCACCGGGGAAGCCGTGCTCGCACCTCGAGTGGCGTGTCTCCGCCTTCGGTCCGGGCATTACGAGCCCCCAGACGGCCTACATCGGCCTGACCACAGGTCCGCAGAAGGTGGCGGGTGGAACTGCGGGCATGGGTCTGTGGTTGGACACCGCCCTGCGGGTGGTGGTGGACTACGACACCGTGGTCCCCGGTACGTATGAGCTCCGTTTCACCTACACGCTGACCGCTCCGTAGCCAGCACGGCGTATAATCCTGATCATGAGGATGAAACCCATCTGGGCCTTGGTTATCGCCCTTGGCTTTTCGGGCGCGGCGATCGAGGTCAACCTCCTTGAGGTGGATCTCGCGGTTGGCCCAGGCCAGCTGCACGCGTTCTCGTTCATCGTCCGCAATGAGACCGAAGTCCCGGAAACGTTCGTCGTGTACGTCGGGGACTGGGACCGCGACGAGCTGGGTGGCAATCGGTTCTACCCTCCCGGCACACTCGCCCGATCCCTAGCCCCGTGGCTCGCGATGGCTCCCGCTTCGTTCAACCTTGGGCCGGGTGAGACGCGCGAGGTGAAGGGCACGTTGACCGTGCCCGCGGGAACGGGCGTGGGAACGTATTGGGGCATCGTGTTCATCCACGGCGAGCCGCGACCGGTGGAGCACGAGGGGACAACAGTGCTGGTCGCTAAGCGGATTGGGGTCAAGATCTACGCCTCCGTGGGCGCGCTGCATCCGCGGGTCGAAGTGCGCAAGCTGGAGTTTCGCGGCCTGAACCCGTTGTGGCTTGTTGTGGAGCTTGGCAACACCAGTCTGACCAACCTGCGCGAGGTCCGGGTTGAGGTTCAGGTTTACGATGCGAAGGGCGACCAGCTGGCCCGTATCGAGCCGGATCCCGTGCCGTGCCTTCCGGGTGATGTGCGGGGGGTTCTTGTGGAGACCGAGTTGCGTCCAGAGCCGGGGACGTACCTGGTGGTGGCGCGCGTCGATCCTGGCGGTGAAGAGATCATCGCTGCACAGGCCTCACTGCGGGTCCGTGCGCTTACCCTCGTTCCTGTGGCGGGAGGCAGGGTGCCGCGTGACCTCGATGAAGACGGCTTGTACGAGGATATCGACGGGAACGGGGTCTTCGACGAAAACGATGTAGATCTGTTCCGGGCGCAGTGGGCCAGCGCACCGGTGCAGGGGAATGCCCGGGCGTTCGACTTCGACAACAGCGGCCGCGTGGACGAGAGGGATGTAGAAGCGCTGGCGGGTCTCCTCGAGGCCCGTAGTCCGTAGGGAGCATCGCCTGCGCCGGGCAGGACTTCCCCTCGCTTCCGCACCTCCTTCCTCGCTTGTGCCCTCCGGAGTGCGTAGATTCTACTACGGGATGGCGTTCACGTGGATGTCGCCTCGCGCGCGGGTGGTCAGGAGTCTCGTTGGGGCTCTGGTCCTGGGGGCGGGGTGTGTTGCCCAGGCGAGCGTTCACGTGCATGTCCTCTCCGTTGCGCGCACTGTTTCCCCCGGGGATGTGGCGATCCACGTGTTCTCCGTCTCGAATAGGGGACCATCCCCCATTGAAGCGGCGCTCAGCGTCGAAGTCCCCACGGATTGGGGGCAGCTTGGAGTGCCCTCCAACCTGGTTATTGCTGCGGGCGGAGAGGACACGGTCTTCGTGACGGTGATCGTGCCGCGGACCACAGCAGCGGGCGTCCACACGGTGAGCCTGCGGGCCAGTTGGGCTCAAGGGGAAGAGAGGGCGACAGGGGAGGTTCGCGTTCGATCTGTGGCGGGTATCGCTCTCTCTTCCCCCCTCACGGGCGCTGTCCAGCCCGGCGATGCGGTTACATACGCGCTTACGATCACGAATCGGGGCAATGTTCTCGACCGGGTCTTTGTGGACGCGGATTCCTCACATGGCTGGCCGGTGCGGATCACCCCCCGTGAGATGACCCTGCGCCCCGGCGAGAGCGGAGGAATCGAGTTGATCCTCTCCATTCCCGTGCAGGCGGAGGCCGGGCGTGACCTTCTCTCGGTGGCGGTAGAGTCCGCCGAAGGGGCCGAGGCACGCACTTCGTGGTACACCACGATCCTCCCGCCCGGTCCAGAGGCGATCGTGGGGACGATTCTGTCAGCTCTTGACCTGGTCCTGGGGGGAAAGCTCGGGTACGACCCTATCGCAGGGCGTCGGCTGTCCTTCCTCTCCCTGTTGGGCGACGGGGAGATCCTCGGCGGAGAGCTTGACCTGCGGTTGCAGTTGACAGGACCTTGGGGCCCGACTCCGTACGCGGTGTCCCGACTTTCCCTGAGGTACGTGGCCGATCACGCCTGGGCCGAAGTCGGCGAGGTGGAGCTTGATCTGTCGTCTCTCCTTCTCGCTCTGGGAGGGCAAGGGATGTCCGGTGGAATGGCCTCTGAGCAGATCGAGGCGGCGTTTCTCACGGGATGGCAGGGGGATGAAGGGCGTTTCGGGCTGCGCGGGGAGTGGAGCGGGTCGTGGGGAAATCTCGGGTTGGCCATGCAGGAGACGCGGGGGGTGGAGCATGTCCACGCAGGGGCCCTATGGGTCACCGGTGTTCTTCTGGAGGGACTGACGGTGCGTGGAGAAAGTGGGGTTGCGTTCTCCATGCCGTATGCGGACGCCGGCTTCCTTATCGGGGTCGAGGCGCGCGGGGGGGCTGACCTGGTCTTCCAGGCCGACGCCTACAGTGTAGGTCCGTGGTTGCCGAGCGCGCGCGCCGACCGAACGGGGATCAGCCTGGGGGGGCACCTGGCGGCCGCGCCATGGGGTTTCAGGTTCACCACGCGCTGGGAGCGCGATAACGTTCTCGGGGTCGCCCTTGTGCCCACCGTGGTTCGCTCGGACCTCGCTGTCGCACTCGACTGGACGTCACCGGGGTGGCCGGCGGCGCTGTTTGGGAATCTGTCCCTCCGGCGCAGCCAGGGTTTCGGGCCAGGCTTCAGCCTGAACCGGGGAACTCGAGTGCTCGAAGTAGCGACAGTCGTCGGGGACGCGCCATTCGTCATCCGTCTGACCGGGCGGTGGCGGTGGGAGGAAGACGCTGTTGCTTTTACAGAGGAGAGCACAGAGGAATACGGTCAACGGTTTCACCTCAGTCTGGGGGATATACGGGCCACGCTCAGCTTGACCCAGGCAGTCACGCGCAGCGGAGGCGGGACCGTGTTCTCCGCGGCCCAGGTCAGTCTGGCGCTGCGCACGCCGACTGGGATCGCCGTGGACTTGCGGCACAGCCGACAGGACAGCAGTATAGGGGTCGAAATCCCATTCTCTCTGTCCCCTTCGTTCTCGGCAACGATCCGGGTGGACGCCCAGTGGGACTCCTTGGGGAACGCGACTTCGCTCAATGCGACAGCAGGGTTCGAGTACGCGTTCGTTCTGGCTCTTCCATTCCTGCCCGCCAAAGGGTGGGTGGAAGGCACGGTGTTTATCGATGAGGACGGAAACGGACGCCTAGATCCCGGAGAGCCGGGAATCGGCGGTGCCGTTTTTGTCGCAGGCGGCAAACAGGTTTCGAGCGGATCGGACGGGAGGTTCCTGTTCCCTCCCCTCTCCCCCGGGAAGCACGATGTCACGTTGGGGAGCTTGCCGCCGGGTTTCCGTGCGCGGGTCGAGTTCCCGTTGACGGTGGAGGTGGTGCTCGCGGAGCGCACGGTGGTCTACATCCCGTGTGAGCGACTTGGGGAGATCTTGGGTTCGGTGTTCGACGATCCGGATCGGAGCGGGGCCCGTGAGGAGGGGGAGGCGGGGCTCGCTAGGGTGCGGGTGATCCTTGAGCGTGACGAGGCAACGGTGGAGGAGGTTTTCACGAATCCGCTCGGGTTGTTCTCGTTCACCGATCTCACCGGTGGCGAGTACAGGGTTCGGGTGGATGTGGATTCCCTCCCCGAGCGGTACGAGTTGACCACGCCTGCGGTGGCGTCGGTGTCGTTGCCGCCGGGCGCCACCGGGGAGGTGTTCTTCGGGGCTTGGCAGCGGCCACGGCCGGTTGTGGTTGTCTACCAACCCCCGGTTGCAGACTTCGAGTGGTTGCCGCGATCTCCTCGCACGGGCGAGCCTGTTGAGTTTGATGCACGAGTATCGATGGGAAGGATCGTGGCCTACGACTGGGATATCACAGGCGACGGAGCGTTCGATGCACAGGGGAATCGTGTGATGTGGACGTTTGCCGAGCCGGGGTTCTACCTTGTGACCCTCATAGTGACCGATGACGCGGGGTTGACTGGAGAAGCGGTTCTCCTCGTGCCGGTCGTCCCCTAACAGCTTCCTGGGGAGTGGCGTGTGGAGCCTTCAGCTATGCGGAGAACGTCGGACCGCCGCGGTGCCCAAGTCCGCGTTCTGTGAACCGATGGATCTCCGTGCCTCATGCGACGGCAGTCGGGCTAGACGGTTCCTAGGTGATCGGTGAAGCAGTCGGGGCAAGCCGTTGCCGATAAGCTGTGACGCTACGGCTTCTCAGCAGCCAAAGTGGTGGGCAAGAAGCCGCAGGGGTGTGCGCGCTGCGAGGTTCGCGGATCTCCGAAGAGCCTATCCAAAGCCTCCTGGCGCGGTGTGGATCCAGCCGAATGCTGCTCAAGGCGTGCTTGTCATGCCCGTGTACACTCGGAATCGTGGAGACCCAAGGCGGAGCGTTTCTCCTGGATGAACCACTAGCATGCGGTCCCTCGGGTTCGGGAGGACGAGTGTGAGACCATTGAGCGCGCGATCGGATGCTCGGCTGCCGCGAACCGATCGTGGGCGGGAGACACTGGAGCGCATTTTGCAGGGGGCGGAGCACGTGTTCCGCGAGCGGGGCTATGAGGCGGCGTCCGTGTCCGCAATCTGTCGCCGGGTGGGAGTGGCGCAGGGGACGTTCTACCTCTACTTCGCGAATAAGGAGGAGATCTACGTTCGTCTGGTCGAGGGCCTTCAGAATCAGCTCGTCGCTCGCCTGCGGGCTGCCGTCGCTGCGGCATCGAGCCCCCTCGCTGGTTTCCACAACGCTTACAATGTCCTGTTGGACTGCTTCGCTGAGAACGCTGGCCTGTTCCAGGTCTTCCGCGAAGCGGAGTTCGTGCGGCAGGAGATTCCGACGCGGTTTTACGGGGCAGTCTGTGCAGAATTGATCGGTATCATCGTGGCCGGCGTCGCGGCGGGAGCGTTTCGCGATCTCGATCCCGAAGTGGTGGCGTATGGGATCCTGGGGACGGTGCTCTTCCTGTGCTTGCGGTTCGCAGTGTGGGGAGGGAGTGGCATCCCTCAGGATGTCCGTCAGGTGGGTGTGGATCTGATTCTGCACGGGATTGCCGCCGACAGCAGACGCATCGAGCGCCAGAAGCGGCCGCGGCCAGATGGTTCGTGGAGCGGAAAGCCCGCGCTCTCCTCGGATGAGCCCGAGGGAGGAGAAGCAACACGCAGAGCGCTTCTGGTCGCGGCCGAGCGTGCATTCGGCGAGGCTGGGTTCCACGGAACGACCGTCTCGACCATTACCTACCTGGCGGGGGTGGGGCAGGGGACGTTCTACCTCTACTTTCCGAGTAAGGTGGCGATCTTCACGGAGTTGGTGCGGGAGATCAGCCGGGACTTCCGCCGGCGGCAGACGTTGGCTGTTGCCCAGTGCGCGGATCGCAGAGCCGCCGAGGCGGAGGGACTCCGTTCCTTCTTGCGCTGGGTGCGGGAGCACCCTGGGGCATACCGCATCGTACGGGAGGCGGAGTTCGTGGACGAGGGAGTGGGGAAGTGGTACTACACGCGCCTCGCTGAGGGGTACGCGCGGGGCCTCGCTGCGGCGATGGACCGAGGTGAGGTACGGCGGTGCGATCCGGAGGCGCTCACGTACGCCCTCCTGGGGGTGGCGCACTTGAGCGGTCAACGATGGGCGCTATGGGAGGAGGCGGAGCGCTGTGCTGAGGACGTTCTGCCTCAGCTGGTTGCGTTGGTGCTGGACGGTTTGCGGGAGGACTGCGTCCCGGGCAAGGACGGAGTGGTTCACCCGCTGGCGAACGGCGTTCTGTAACAAGGGGTTGACGCGCGCCATTTCGGTCGCTATGCTGACACGTGATTCAGGTGTCATAGACCTGTCCGTGAGGCGCACGCGGATGCGGATCCGCGAGACCTGAGGGGGGGAGGCAGACGTGGAGGCTGATGTTGTGTGTTGGCGCAGCTGATCGTCAGCGGACTGGCGGCGGGGAGTCTATACGGGATCATGGCCCTCGGCCTGATCCTCATCTACAAGACGACCCACATCCTCAACTTCGGCCAGGGGGATATGGCGATGTTCAGCACGTTCATCGCCTTGTTGTTGTTCCGAACCTATGGGGTGCCCCTGTCGGCGGCGCTGGGCGGAGCGCTTGTCACGGGGATCCTGCTGGGTGTGGTGGTGGATCGGGGGTTGCTTCGCTGGGCGAAGAACGCCCCGGTGACGAGCCTGTTCATCGCCACGCTCGGCATCGGGATGATCCTGCAGGCGATTGCCCTGTGGATGGGACTTATTGATGCCCGGCCCTTCCCCTACGCCTTGCGTGGCCCTCCGCTTTTCATTGGTGATGTGGTCCTCCGACAGCACGATCTCCTCGTGTTCGGGGTGGCCCTGGCAGTGTCGCTGGTGTTCTTCCTTGTGTTCAAGTTCACCAAGGTGGGGATCGCGATGCGGGCCACCTCGCAGAACAGGCGGGCCGCGCAGCTCATGGGCATCAACGTCGGTCGGATTGGCACCTGGAGCTGGGCACTCGGTCTTGGGACGGGGGCGATCGCCGGCTGTCTGGTGGCGCCTATTGTGTTCCTTGACTTGACGTCCATGGTCTTCGTCATGATCAAGGCGATCGCCGCGGCGGTGCTCGGCGGGTTCACAAGCCTTCCGGGCGCCGTGGTGGGCGGCCTTCTGCTTGGGGTGATCGAGAACCTGTTCAGTGGCTACATGCCGCCGGCGATCGCCCCGCTCAAGACGACGTTTGTGTTCACCTTGATCATCCTCGTGCTCGTGTTCCGCCCTCACGGCCTCCTCGGCGAGCGGTCGGTAGGAGGGCACTGATGAAACGGCTCATCTTCTGGGCAGTGGTGATCGTGCTCCTGGCGATGGCTCCTTTCGTTCTGCGGAGCTACAACCTATATCTCCTCAACCTCGCTGCGGTGAAGATCATCGCGGCGATCGGTCTCGCGCTCCTCACCGGGTACACAGGTCAGCTTTCGATCGGACACGCCGGGTTTCTGGCGATCGGGGCATACGGGACAGCGCTTCTGGCGCAGCACTTCGGCCTGCCGTTCTGGGTGGGCATCCCCGTAGCCGGTCTCATCAGCGGCCTAGCGGGGTTCATCTTGTTGATCCCCGCGTTGCGGTTGACCGCGATCTACCTGGCCATAGCCACCCTCGCGTTTGGGACCGCAGTTGCGGAGGCGCTGCCGCGGTGGGCAGCCGTCACGGGAGGCTACCAGGGGATGCGCGTCCCGCGGGCCAGCTTCTTCGGGGTCAACGTCCAGAACGACGTCGCGATGTACTACCTGGCGCTGGCGATGACAGTCTTGCTCCTGCTTGTGGCGCGGAACATCGTTCGGTCCCGGGTGGGCCGGGCGTTTGTCGCCATTCGCGACAAGAGCATGGCAGCTCAGGCGTGCGGGGTGAGCCTCGCCAAGTACAAGGCGTTGGCATTCTTCGTGAGCGCCTTGTACGCTGGGCTTGCGGGCGGGCTCTACGCCCACGTTGTAGGGTACATCAGCCCGGCGGAGTTCGGGCTGGCGAAGTCCATTGACCTGTTCATCATGATTGCCCTGGGGGGCATGGCGTCTCTGCCGGGTCCCGTGCTGGGTGCTCTGTTCTTGACCTACCTCCCGCACTGGCTGAGCGGGTTCCGAGGGTTGCAGTCGATCATCTACGGAGCGTCTCTCATCGGAGTGGTTGTCTTCATGCCGTTCGGGATCTGGGGGTTCGTCCGCAAGTGGACGGCTCCGGACAAAGTGCAGTCCCTGCCCAAGCCCCTGCGGGCAGCGGTGGCCTTCGTGCGCGGAGGGGGTGGGGCATGAACGAGCACCTGTTGGCCGCATCTGGACTCACTAAGCGTTTCGGGGGCCTGACCGCGGTGGACGGGGTGGAGTTCCACGTAGATGAGGGCGAGATCGTGGGGCTTATCGGCCCCAACGGGGCGGGTAAGACGACCGTGTTCAACCTCATCTCTCGCTTCCTTGAGCCGACCGCGGGTGCGATCACCTTCGATGGGGTGGATCTTCTTAGGGTCCCCCCCCACAAGGTGATTGGGCTGGGGATCGCGCGGACCTTTCAGAACTTGGGTTTGTTCCCGTACATGACGGTGCGGGACAACCTGCTGGTTGGGCGCCACAACCAGTTCCACGGGTGGATCCTGTCGCTCGCCGTGGGCGCGGGCCGGCGCGAGGAACGCGCGGCCGCCGCGGAAGTCGGGAAGATGCTGGCCGCGTTTGGTCTGGGGGCCCTGGGTGGCGCTCCAGCGTCCATGCTTCCGTACGGCAGCCAGAAGGCCGTTGAGCTCATCCGGGCGCTGATGGCGAAGCCACGCCTTGTGCTTCTCGATGAACCGGTGGCCGGGATGAACGCGACGGAGACGCAGACCATGGGCCAGTTCATCCGTCGAGTAAGAGAGGAGCGGGGCGTGACCGTTCTGCTTGTCGAGCACGACATGTCGCTCGTGATGGAGATCTGCGATCGTATCGTAGTCCTCGACTTCGGCCGGAAGATCGCGGAGGGGACGCCGCACGAGATCCAGACGAACCCCCGGGTGGTCGAGGCGTATCTGGGTCAGGAGGTTGACCGTGCTCAAGTTTGAGGGGGTCAACACGTTTTACGGCCCGATCCACGCGTTGAAGGACGTTTCGTTCGACGTGGACAAGGGTGCGCTCGTCGCGGTGCTCGGGGCCAACGGAGCGGGCAAGACCACGCTCATGAACACGACGTCTGGCCTCATCCGAGCGCGGTCGGGGCAGATCCTCCTTGAGGGCAGGCGCATCGATCGCCTCACGCCGGACCGCATCGTCCGCCTCGGGATCACCCAGGTGCCCGAGGGGCGGCAGCTGTTCCCCGATCTCTCGGTTGCTGAGAACCTGCGGATGGGAGCGTATGTCCGCCGGGACGGCGCATCGGCACACCGGGACCAGGCGGATGTGTTCGAACGGTTCCCCGCCCTCAAGGGCCGAGCCCGGCAGATCGCCGGCACGTTGAGCGGAGGAGAGCAACAGATGCTCGCCATCGGACGGGCGCTCATGGCGCGTCCGCGGGTCCTTCTCCTCGATGAGCCGTCGCTCGGCCTGTCGCCTCTCCTCGTGCGACAATTGTTTGACCGCTTGGCGGCCCTGGGGCGAGAGGGGATCACGATGGTTGTGGCGGAACAAAACGCTTACCTGTCCCTTGAGATGGCGTCCCACGGGATCGTCCTGGAGACGGGGAAGGTCGCCCTCAGCGGATCGAGCGACGAGCTTCGTCGAACCGATCGGGTTCGGCAGTTGTACTTGGGTACGAAGGACAAGGCAGGTCCCCTGCCGGACGACACGGGAGGTGGTGTGCACAACTAGAGCAGGGTACAGCGACGTGGGCCGTCTGATGGGACAGCATCGGGAACGGTGAGGTACAAAGGAGGAGAGAGTCATGAAGCGATTTCTGGTTTTAGCGATGGCAGCGGTATGTGTGGTGGGCGCCTCGTGGGGACTTCTTGCGCAGACGCCTGGCGTGACCGACACCACGATCAAGCTCGGTTCGTTTATCGTGCAGTCGGGTGGGGTGGCGTTCATCGGCGTCCCGGTGATGCGGGGCGCTCAGGCGTGGTACAGCTACGTGAACGACGAGCTCGGCGGAATCCACGGGCGGAAGATCGAGTTCCTGGCCCTCGACGACGCGTTCAACCCGGCGAACACGGTGGCCGTGATGAAACGGCTCGTGGAGCAGGAGAACATCTTCGCCCTCGTCAACCCCCTGGGGACGATCGGGATGGCGGCCTCTTGGACCTACATCCTCGAGCACCAGCTTCCCGTGGTGTCCCCGCACATGAACTGGCTCACGCTGGCCTCGCCCACCGTGCCGCACGTGTTCGCGATCCAGCCGAACAACGAGTCGTTCGGCCGGGCAGCGGCCCAGTACGCGGTGCTCGAGCTCGGCGCACAGCGCGTGGCGATTGCGGTGGTTGAGGACGCCATGGGCACGGAGCTGCTTGACTTCGCTCTGGACGAGCTGAAGGTGCAGGGCAAGCAACCTGTGATCGTTGTCAAGTACCCAGGGACCGAGACGAGCTTCAGTGCGTATGCGTTAGCGCTTCGTCAGGCGAGAGCTGAGGCCGTCCTGCTCTTCAGCTACGTCAGTGACGCAGCGAAACTGATCGTGGAGTGCGACCTGCTGGGGTTCAAGCCGAAGTTCGTCGGGATCAACACGATCACACTGCAGCTCTACGATCTGGCGGGCGAAGCTGCCGAGGGCGTGGTCTTCCCGGGGTTCGGCACAGATCCGCAGGATCCCACGAGCGAGGCGGCGGCCGCGATGCGGGCGGTGTACGCTCGCTACTACCCAGGCGAGCTCATGAACGCGTACGCGATGATCGCCTACGTTGGCGCCCAGATGGTCACCAAGGCTCTGATGGATGCGGGCCCGAACCTGACCCGGCAGGCGCTCATCGACGCTTTGGACGCCTTCACCGGCTGGGATGCCGATGGGATGATCCCGGCCGTGACGTACCGGCCGGATGATCACTACGGGATCAAGACCTTGTGGATGAACCGGTTGGTGACGGTGAACGGTGTGCGGACCGCCGAGTTCATCACGGAGTGGGACTGGTCGGAGCACCGTTAGGCATCTTTGTCTGCCGGAGGGGCCCCAGGTATCGGGGCCCCTCCGGGCTTCTTCTGCTGAGGGGTTGCAGCGTGGGTGCTCGGTTGCACGCATACTAGACAAGAGAGGCGGGGATGAGGGAATCCGATCGTTCCGTAGGGATTGTCAGCGTGGGCATGTACCTGCCCGAGCGGGTGATCACCGCTGCCGAGATCGCGGCGGAGAGCGGCCTTCCGGAGTGGGTCGTGCGGGACAAGCTCGGGATCACGGAGAAGCGGATGGCGCCTCCGAACCTTCATCCGAACGAGATGGGTGTGCTGGCGGCCGAAGACTGTCTCGCCGGGTGCGACATTCCCCCTGAGGAGATTGACCTCGTCATCTGCACGACCGAGGAGTGGCGGGAGTACCTCCTGTGGACGTCGGGGATCGACCTTGCTTACCAGATCGGGGCGACGCGGGCGTGGGGGATGGACATTCACATGCGGTGCTGTACGACCGTGGCCGCCCTCAAGATCGCCAAGGACATCATGCGCTCTGATCCGGAGATCCGCACCGTGCTTATCGCGGGCGGGTACCGAATAGGCGACCTCATCAACTTCAAGAACCTGCGGACCACGTTCCTGTTCAACATCGGTGCCGGGGCCGGGGCGATGCTCCTTCGGCGCGGATGGCCACGCAATCACGTTCTCGGTTCTCATCTCATCACGGACGGCTCGATGAGCAAAGACGTGATCGTGCCCGCGAGCGGGACGGTGCAATTTCCCACAGACGAGGCGGTGAGGAAAGGGCTGTTCACATTCGACCTCGTGGCCGAGGAGAAGATGAAGGCGCGGCTGAACGAGGTGTCGATGGACAACTGGATGCGGTGCGTGGATGAGGCCTTGCGCAAGAGCGGATACACGCGAGACGATGTGCGGTTCCTCAACATGGTCCTCATCAAGCCGTCGGGCTACCGCGACATGCTCGGGCGGCTCGGCCTCACCGAGGAGCAGGGTGTGTACAACGACAGCTACGGCCACATCGGGGAGCAGGACACGATCATCAACATCATCGAGGGGCTCAAGCTGGGGCGACTCAAGGACGGGGATCTGATGGTTATGGTCGGAGCGGGGATCGGCTACGTGTGGGGAGCGGGCGTGGTCCGCTGGGGACCGTGCAAGGAGGGAGACCGATGCGACTAGACGGGAAGG
>DLNB01000023.1 GCA_002479455.1 Acetothermia bacterium UBA7521 | reverse complement strand
CACCCCTAACATACAAGGACACAACGGATTAGGCTTCACTACCCCAGACCCTGGACACGTCTTCCTTCGCGTCCGTGGTGTCTTAGTGGTGAACGGGGTTTCGGGGTTCTTCGGCGGTCTCGGCGGCGGGATGCAGGATTCGGGATCAGCTCGTCCAGCGGCGCTGAGCGGAGAGGAGCACGGGGACAAGCACGGGACAGATCCAGCCTTGATGGCCGCACACGCCGGGACCGAACAGGAGCGCCCGGTCCCCCCGACGGATCCGCTCGATCCCCGTCACGTCGGCCGCCACGCTGTCCATGCCCAGCTTGCCCACGAGATCGGCCGCCTGGTCCCGGATGACCACCCGCTTGAGTTCCGGCCGGAGACCGTCCCCGTACCCGGCGGCGAGGATCGCCACCCGCCGTGCATCGGGGGTCACGTAGGTGTGCCCGTACCCCACCGGCCACCCTCGGGGCAGATCGCGCACCGCGGCGATCTCGGTCCACGCCCGCGCCGCGGGGACGAGATCCACCGGCGGGGCGATCGGGCCCTCCGGATACCCGTAGGCCGCGGTTCCCACCCGGACCATGTTCAATGGGGAGGCGGTGGCCTCGTCGAACGCGAGCACGGCCGCCGAGTTGGCGAGGTGCCGCCACGGGATCTGGATCCCCCGTCGTTCCCACTCCTGCAAGATCTGACGAAACCACCACACCTGGGCTCGGGTGAACTGAAGGTCGCCCTCGCAGCTCCCGTTGGCCGACGAAAGGTGGGAGTACACCCCAGCAACCTCGATCCGATCCGCATTGAACGCGGCGAGCGCCTGATCCACCTCCTCGGGGAGGAGCCCGAACCGGCCCATCCCCGTGTCCACCTCGATGTGGACAAGGGCTCGGCGACCCGCGCGGGCGGAGGCGGACTCGATCTCGGGGATCATTCCACTATCCCCGAGCGGAAGGTGGTACCCCTCCCGAATCGCCTGGACGAGGCTTTGGCCGACAGGGGGGGTCATGATGAAGATCGGCTGGTCGAACCCGGCGCGGCGCAACGCCCGCGCCTCGTGAAGGTAGGCAACCCCAAACCAGTCCGCGATCCCTTGGGCGGCACGGGCCACGTGAAGGAGGCCGTGACCGTAGGCATCCTCCTTCACCACAAACAGGATGGACACCCGGCGGGGGAGCCACCCCCGGAGCCGTTCCAGATTACCCCGCACCACCCCCGTGTCCACCTCGGCCCGCACCATGCGCCCCCCATTCCACCCCTCAAGCTCCGGTTCTCCAACCACGCTCGTCCGTCCTCCGTGGGACAGAGGGGATACCCAAGCCCCAGACCGACGGTGGAGGAGGGTTCAGGGATAATCACCCCGCGATGTCGGAGCGCGTGAGGAAGAGGATCCACGTGGCGGGGACGGTCCAGGGTGTAGGGTTCCGTCCCTTCGTGTACCGCACCGCGGTCGGCCGGAAGTTGGCGGGGTTCGTCCGCAACCTCGGGGACGCGGGAGTGGAGATCGAGGTCGAGGGGGATACGGATGCCGTCAGCAGTTTTCTCGCCGCGCTCCACAACGAACGACCGCCCCTGGCGGCCATCGAGCGCCTGGACGTGGCGGAGCTCCCCCCCCAGGGAGGCGGGGAGTTCCGGATTGTGCCATCCGTGGATGGGGGCGGAGGGAGCGGGACGATCCCCCCCGATGTCGCCACCTGCGCCTCGTGCCAGGGTGATCTCGCCGACCCCGAGAGCCGCTACCACGGATACTGGGCCACGAGCTGCACCGACTGCGGCCCCCGGTTCACGGTGATCGAAAGCCTCCCGTACGATCGGCCGCGGACCGCGTTCCAGGAGTTCGCCCTGTGCCCAGACTGCCGCCGGGAGTACACAGATCCTCTCGACCGCCGCTACCACGCCCAGACGATCGCCTGCCCAATCTGCGGCCCCCGACTGCGCTACGTCGAGAACCGCCGCGAGACGATCGATGATCCGATCGCGCAGGCCACGGCGGCCATCCAGGCGGGAAAGGTTCTGGCGATTAAGGGGCTCGGCGGAACGCACCTCGCGTGCGACGCCACCCGGGAGGAGGCCGTGGCTGAGCTTCGCCGCCGGCTCCACCGCCCCGGCCAACCGTTCGCCCTCATGGCCCGCGAGGACCAGCTTGAGCGGTTCGCCAGCCCGTCTCCCGAAGAACGGGCCCTCCTCCGCTCCCCCCGGCGGCCGATCGTCGTCCTCCCCCTCCATCCCGGTTTCCTTGCCCCGTCGGTCGCACCGGGGCTGGACACGGTGGGGACGATGCTCCCCTACACCGGGCTCCATCACCTCCTGCTGAGAACCCTGCCGTTCCCGCTCGTGATGACAAGCGCCAACTACCCGGGACGGCCGATGCTCATCGACGACGAGCGGATCCTGGCCGACCTCTCTCAGGTCGCCGACGCGTTCCTCCTCCACAACCGGCGGATCGTGGCCCGCTGCGACGACTCGGTGGTCCGGGTTTCCGGCGGCGCGCCGACTTTCCTCCGCCGGTCGCGGGGCTGGGTTCCGGAGCCAATCGCCCTCGACCTCGGAGAGGAGCCCCTCCTCGCCCTGGGAGGGGACCTCAACGTGGCCTTCGCCCTCTACATCCGCGGCAAGGTCCACCTCTCCCAGCACATCGGGAACACGGAGCATCTCGATACCCTCGCGTACCTCCGCGGGGCGCTTGACCATCTCCTTCACCTCACGGGGATCCCCATGCCGAAGTGGATCGCCTGCGACCTCCATCCGCGGTTTGCCACGTCGGCCCTGGCTCGGGAACTGGGGGAGGCGATCCCGGTCCAGCACCACGTGGCCCACGTCGCCGGGCTTGCCGCCGAGCACGGGATCGACGAGCTGGTGGGGATCGCTGCCGACGGGTATGGCTACGGAACAGACGGGGCAGCGTGGGGCGGGGAGGTCATCGTGTGGCGCGGAGGAGCGTGGGAACGCGCGGGCTCGCTCACCCCGGTGCCGATGCCGGGCGGGGACCTCGCCACCCGCCGCCCAGGGCGGATGGCGGCAAGCTACCTTCTCGCTGCCGGACTCGATCCAGCGGCGTCAGGCCTTGCCCCAGACGAGATCGAAGCGGTACGGATCCAGATCGAACGGAAGCTGAACTCCCCTTCGACCACGAGCGTCGGGAGGTTCCTCGACGCGGTGACGGCGTGGCTCGGGATCGCGCAAGCGAGGACCTACGAGGGGGAGCCGGCGATGCGGCTCGAGGCCGCAGCCCGGGGCGGCACCGTCCATCCGGTTCCTCTACCCTTGCGGGAGTTCGAGGGGAGGCGGATCGCCGACACCGTGGCTGTATTCCGCACTCTTGCTGAACTACGTTCCGAGGGAGCGAGCGGGGCCGAACTCGCGGCAACGGCCCAGGCGGCCCTCGCTCGCAGCCTGGCCCAGCTGGCAATCGAGGCAGCCCGAGAGCGGAAGATCCCCGCCGTGGGGCTCACCGGCGGGGTGGCGGTGAACGACGCGATCGGGACGACGATGAGGGTCGCCGTTGAGAAGGCCGGCCTCCGGTTCCTCGCGCACCGGCTCGTCCCCCCGGGAGACGGCGGGCTCGCGCTCGGCCAGCTCGTCCAGGCGGCGTGGACGCAGGGAGCCCAATAGCGGTGGACCTGCGCTGGCTGGGGGCAATCCTCGTCTCCCTCGTCATCATCGGGCTCCTTCTCGCGCCGCGAGGCGGGAGGCCCGGCGAGAGGACGTTCCCCATTGTCGGACAACGAGCACCGGAGTTCGCGTTATCCGGCCTCGGTTCGTTCAGCACGGCCGACGTGCGGGGGAGACCGATCGTGATCGCGTTCTGGACCACGTGGTGCGGGGTGTGCAAGCACGACCTCGTCGTCCTCGAGGAGTTCCACCGCCGCTACGGGAACCAGATCGCGGTGGTCGGGGTGTGCCCCGAGAGGTGGCCCGAGGTCCCAGCCATCGTCTCCGAGCGCGGGATCACGCTCCCCATCGTCCACGATCCTGGAGCAGCCGTCACTCGAAAGTACCAGCTCACGGACAACCTGCGCTACCCGTTCACCGCGTTCGTGAGCGAATCGGGCGAGGTGGCCGGGGTGTGGGCCGTGGCGATCCGCGACCTCGACCACCTCCTCGAACTGCTCTCCAAGTCAGAGATCGGGATACCCTAGACCCCGAACACTACGGGGAGAGCGGGTGATCGCTGCGGATGACCTCGGTGTAGATCGTGTGGTAGGGAGCTCCTCCCGTCTCTAGCAGGAGATCCGTCGTGATCTCGAAGATCTGCTCTGCCCCTGGAGCCAGATCCCCGAGGATCTTCGATCGCTCCCGGATAATGTTCCAGTCCTTATCACGGAACTGGGCGACCACCCTCCCTAGGTTGATCCGGCGATCGCTGATGTTCTTCACCCGTCCGACCACCCGCTGCCCGAAGTACGTTTCCTCCGCTTTCCATTCCAGCACATCAAGGGGGTACGACTTCCCGGGCTGAATCACCCCACGCACGGTCGCCGAGAGTCCTTGGTCATCGGTCACGGTGAGGGTGGGGTAGAACGTGCCTTCCCGTGTGTACCAATGGTAGGCTGTTGCCCCTCCCTCTCTCGCAGTTCCATCACCAAAATCCCAGTGGTAGCTTACGATTTGACCGTCGCCCGTCTTGGATTGGCTGACGAACGTGACGCGGAGCGGTACCTCCCCTCTCCACGGATCGTACCAGATGCCTGCCACAGGCGGCTGCCCAACTTGAGGGCTGGAACACCCTCCCATGAGCAATCCCAGAACCACGAGCGCCCCCCCAACTAGATTCCGCTTCATCTTCCACCTCCATCGTCATTGTCCGTGTCAAGACAACGCAAGCCAACTCGCCGCATGGTCACGTCCACTGTGTTGCCTCGACGGTGAGCCCGTCGGCTGCGGCGATAACCTCTGTTCCCAGGGACTCGGCAAGCCCCGCCGCCAGCCCACGAGGATTGCCCCGCAGCATCGTCGTCCCGAAGTGGGTGAGGACGGCTAGCCGCGGCTTCACAACGGCGATGACCTCCCCCGCCTCCGGGAGGCAGAGGTGGTCGACATCCGGTCGCCAGTCCTTGAGGACCACGTTCAGGACCAGGAGATCGCACCCCGCGTAGTTGTCGGCGAGTGTAGGGTTGAACCGGGCGTCGGTCACGAAGCCAACCCTCCCCTCGGGCGAGTCGAGAACGAGACCGTAGCTTTCCACCGTGCCGTGGGAGTGCGAGACCGGCCGGATCCTCACCTCTCCGACTGCGTACTCACAGCCTGCCTGCCACGTCTCAATCCGCTCCAGGAACGGTCGAACGTAGCGGAGGACCACGGGATCGTCACCTTCCAGTGCGTCAGCGGGGGCAAGAAGCGCTCCCCGCTTCTTGTACCCTCCGTCCGCCATCGCCTCGACGACAATGTTCACGTCGGTCGAGTGGTCGAGGTGCTTGTGGGAGAGGATGATCGCGTCGAGCTTCGTCGGGTCGAGGGGCGGCCGGCTCTTGCGCAGCCGGAGGAGGGTCCCCGGCCCAGGGTCGAGAAGGAGCTGCATCCCCCCGAGCTCGATCCACGTCCCGGCGGAGTAACGGAGCTGGCGGGTCACCACGAACCGTGCCCCCGCCGTACCGAGAAACTTCACGTACCCCATGACCTCGATCCTACCCGGCAGACGACGGGCGGCGAAACCCAAGCGGCCCCAGAGGTGTAAATCCTCTCGTCAGGAGGTGGCGGCTATGCGCAGGAATCTCGTGATCCTCGCAGTGTTGTTTGCAGTTGTGATGTGGATCGTACCAGGTGTCGCCGATGGGATCATCGTCCCCATCCCGCGACCGGACATCCCCGGTCCCTCCCTGCGCTGGCTGACGATCGTCTACCACCACGTGGCGGTCGCGATCGACAACGGGGTGGCCACGACCCGTGTCGACCAGGCATTCCGCAACGATGGACGGTTCCCGGTCGAAGGGACCTACGTCTTCCCCCTTCCCTCGGGAGCGGTGATCCAGAAGTTCACCCTGTGGGTAGACGGCGAACCGGTAGTCGGGGACGTCCTCCCCGCCGACGAGGCTCGGGAGATCTACCTTTCGTACCTCCGGGAGGCCCTCGACCCCGCGCTCTTGGAATACATCGGCCAAGGGGCGTTCCGGGCCCGGATCTTCCCCATCGCGCCGGGCGAGACGCGCCAGATCGCCCTCGAGTACGTGGAACTCCTTTCTCCCGAGGGCGGCCTCGTCCGCTACCGGTATCCGCTTGCACCCGAGCGGTTCTCGGCCAAGCCGCTGGAGGAAGTGTCGGTCGAGGTGGTGGTGAAGGCCAGCCGGCCCGTGGGGAGCGTTTACTCCCCGACCCACCGCGTGATCGTGAGCCGCGAGGCGCCGACCAGCGCCCGCGCCCTCTACCTAGAAAAGGATGTTCTTCCCGACCGCGATTTCATCCTTTACTACTCCCTGACCGGGGAGGGTGTGGGGTTGGACTTCCTCGCCTACAAGCCCGGCGATGAGGACGGGTTCTTCCTTGTACTTGTCACGCCCCCCGCCGTTCGTGACCTCGCTCCTCTCCCCAAGGATCTCGTCCTGGTGATCGATCGCTCCGGGTCCATGGACGGAGAGAAGATGATGCAAGCACGGGATGCGGCCGCGTTCATCCTGGAGCGCCTCGCCCCCGACGACCGGTTCGGCGTGATCGCATTCGACCATGAGATCCTCGACCTCACCTCTGGCCTCGTTCCGGCAAGCCCAGCGAACGTGTCCGCAGCCCTGCGCGAGGTACGCCGGCTTACCGCGCGGGGAATGACGGACATCCACGCGTCCCTCGTTCGCGCGATGGGGTGGATGGAACCGGCCGATCGGCCACAGTACGTCCTATTTCTCACCGACGGCCTTCCCACCGCCGGGAAGACGGCGACAGACACGATCGTTCGTGACGTGACCGCCGCGAACGCCGCCCAGGCACGGCTGTTCGCGTTCGGCGTGGGCTATGACGTGAACACCCACCTTCTCGACCTCCTCGCCGAGAACAACCGCGGCTCGACGACGTACGTGGTCCCCGGGGAGAGTATCGAGGCTGCCCTGTCGAGCTTCTACACCAAGATCGCCGAGCCAGCCCTCACCGACCTCGCGCTGCAAGTGGACGGCGTCCAGGTGTCTGACCTCTACCCGGTGCAGATGCCCGATCTCTTCTACGGATCCCAGCTCGCCACATTCGGTCGGTACACCGGGAGCGGTCCAGCGACGTTCGTCCTCACCGGCAAGCGAGGACCGGAGGACGTAGTTCTCACGTACGACGTGGAGTTCCCCGCCGCGGCCACCGAGGCAAGCTCGCTTCCCCGGCTGTGGGCCGCGCGGAAGATCGGGCATCTGCTCAACCTAATCCGCCTCAAGGAGAAGACCGAGGACGAGCTCAAGAACGAGATCATCGCCCTGGCCACGAAGTACGGGATCGCCACCCCCTACACCTCGTTCCTGGTGAAGGAGGAGAGGCCGACGGCGGCCTACTACATAGACCCGCGCGCGATGATGGTTCCGACCGGACCAACCGGGGTCGGGACAGCCCAGGCCACGAAGTCTCTCGCCGAGGCTGAGGTGGCCCAGCAGGCCGACTTCGTCCGCGAGGTGGGGGGCCGGGTGTTCCTGTTCAAGGAGGACGTGTGGCGGGAAAGCACCTACGAGGAGGGGACGCCCACGGTGGACCTCGTCTACCTGAGCGAGGCCTACTTTCAACTTCTCGACCTGTTCCCGGAGATCGGCCCGATCCTGGCACTGGGGGAGAGGGTTCTGTTCAAGCTCGGATCCGCCTGGGTGCGGATCGGCGACGAAGGCCTCACCGAGCCAACTCCAGAGGTTCTCAACCAGCTGTCGCCGTAGGACGGTCTCACCTGGTTCGTACGGGGCGCGCTGAGGCGGCGCGCCCCGCCTTGTTTCACCCAACGCACAGGAATCGAGGCCCAGCCATAACGATAACACGGAATCACTGAATTACCTCACCCGATCTCCATTCCGAACAGCTCAGCTCCACAAACGCCTACCACCGGCCTTCTTCGGCACTTGACACAACGTTACGAGAAGTCCTAGTATGCTCACGTGCCCGGCGGGTGGGCCGGGCTGGGCGACGTGTGTTCGGTCGCGTTCAGCTCGGACGGCCTGCTGTTGGAGACCGGCCACGCCGACGGCTCGGTCCTCCTGTGGGATGTCGCGCAGATGGTCGACGAGGGTGAGCAGGATGTGCGTTGATGGACGCCGCGGACGCACAGGAAAGCGAGGCGCATCGGGGAATGAACGTCCGCCCACGGAGAGCCGGCCGTCGCTTAGGGCTGTCAGCAAGCGCGACGGTCGCGGACGGAACCTGAACCAAAGGCGGGAGAATCGCCTGTTAGGTCGCTCAGTACAGGAGGGCACGATGAGGTTTATCGAAGGTTCCATGCAGAAGATACTCTGCTGTGTCGCGTCACTGTCCTTAGCCGCCGCTCTGGGCTTGGGACAGGGCGTATCGGTTATCGGGGTCGCGCCTGGGGAGTCCATTCAGGCAGCGATCAACGCGGCCCCCGAAGGTTCGACAGTCCTTGTCCGGTCAGGTCGCTACGAGGAAAGCCTGTTGGTCTGGAAGAGCCTGACCCTGGCTTCTGACGAGGAAGCCGTGATCCACGGAGGCGGCGAGGAGGCTGCAGTTACCATCCGCGCCGATGGTGTGACCCTGCGCGGCTTCCAGATTCAGGGTGCACGGGTCGGGGTGCTGGTGGATGGGGTAACCGGAGTCCTTGTAGAGACGAATACCATCAGCGCCAACACCATGGCAGGCGTCTACCTGCGAGGGTGCTCTGGAAACCGGCTCTACTTCAACCATGTGTACAAGAACGCAGGGGGCGACTCCCTCCCGAGCTCTGGATACGGTATCTGGCTTGACTCCGCTCACGACAACAGGATCGGGGAGAACCACATCGCAGCGAACGGAAGAGCAGGGGTGTGCTTGGAGGAATCGCACAGGAACAATCTCTCCCGGAACACCTTGTGGGGAAACGCTCCCGGATGGGGCGACAATGTGGACGTTGGGTGCCTCGTCGCCGCGGGTGGGATCGTGCTCATCCGATCGGATGAGAACGTGCTTGAGGACAACGCTCTGGCTGGCAACACGCCCTACGGGATTGAGCTCTTGTGGAGTTCATCGAACCACCTGACCCGAAATCGTGTCGAGCCAATCTCCGGCGAAGCTAACCCCATGGAACTCCTCGCGGGAATCGCAATCCAGGGACGGGGTGACTACTGCCCCAAGGGCCCTCATGCGACCAACAACACCGTCGTGGGAAACGTCGCCGCGGGCTGTGAAATCGGCATCCTGCTCCTCAACACCTGGGGGAACTTGGCTGAAGCGAACACGGTCGTGGGCAATGGCATCGGTGTCTTCCTCGGCTGCTGGTTTGCGGTTCCACCCGAGGATGGCAGTGAGCCAGTCGTCGCCTCACGTGTAGTGAGCAACGTCATTACGGAGAACAGGCTCGGCATAGGCATCATGGACGGCGAGGGCCTGGTCGTCCCGAAGCTCATCCAGATCGAACGGAACGTCATCGCGAGGAATTGGGAAGCTGGACTAGGTTGGACCGGCTGGCGTCCCGAGCAGGCCATGGTGGATGCCCGGCGGAACTGGTGGGGCGACGCGAGCGGCCCCTACCACCCCGAGCTGAACCCCCAGGGCAAGGGCGATCCTATCAGTGACGGCGCGGAGTTCAGCCCTTGGCTTGACACCCCGCCTCACCTGACCCTGGCAGAGCGGCTGGCGATGTAGACCCTGGCGTTTCACGCTTGGACCGCTCTGGCCTGCTCCGCGGACGGCAAGTTCCTTGTCTTCGCGACCAGAGGCGGCTCCGGCCTCTACCTGGTGGACGCTGTCTCGTTGCGGTGCGCCCCTGAAGCGGGACCACCGGGACGACTAGCGACGAGACCGCGGGTGTGTCCTCCCTGCCTACAGCAGGCAGGCCCTGAGAACAGAGGAGGGGTGACGTGAAGACGCAGAACGGGAACTATGGACCAGCGTTCAAGCTCAAGGTGGCCCTGAAGGCCCTGCGGGCTGAAGGGCGTGGGCGCACCCTGCGCCGATCGGTACAATGATGCCGTCCGCAGAACAAGCTGCGGACGAGGAGGTACAGATGTTCAAACGAATCGCAGTCATGACCATGGTGGGGGTGGCCTTCGCGGCGCTGAACGCAGCAGCGGCCGTGGGGCTCTGCGACTACAAGCCGCCGCAGACAGATTTGACGAGCCTCTGGCTCTCGGGAAGCTACCGCTACTTCAACAGCCCGGCCACTCCGGACGTGGATGTGAACGCGGGTCGAGCTACCTTGACCTTGAACAGGCTCTTCGACTCCCCGGGATTCGGGTACACGCTCTCCGGCCTCGGCGAGCTGGGCTTGGTAGACCTCGGCTTGGCGAGCATCGCCGCGCAAGGGGCGGGGACAGCTCGGTACTACTTCGTCCCCGGAGAGCCGTTCTTCGGGTTCGGCGGGCTCAACCTGGGCTACGCCACGGGACAGCCCCAGCCGGGGATCACCCTCAGCGTGGGCGCAGGCTACGGCCGGTTTGCCGATGTGACCCCGCTTGCCAAGGCATTCCGCATTCAGAGAATCCTCCTGGAGCGGAAGGTGATCTCGCAGGATCTCTCGGACGAGGTGCTCCTTGCCGTGGGCGAGGAGATCGGCCGCTGGGCGGAGTATGTCACAGGGAAGAACCCGCTGGATGCCGCGAAGGATCTTGCGGCGGCGGTAGTTCTGCTGATCGAGGGAGGGGCGCGTGTCTCAGTAGACCCCAGGTCTATTCTCGCCATCGAAGACGAAATCCTTGCCACCGGAGAGGAACGGTACTGCGGATGGGCGATTCAGGCTGGACTGGGGTACGAGCTGGTGGATCCGTACGGGGACCCTCAGGATGTGGTGGTGACCCTGTCCGCGGATGCGGCCTACGCCCCTGCGCCCGGGGCCCAGCTCCTGTTCCGCGCGCTCGCCATCGGACCGTTTGATATCGCGAACCAACACACGCTCACCGCCACCCTATCCTACGAGCAGGTGCTCAGTGCGACTTCGGCGCTGCAGGCGAACGCAGCCCTCCAGCGGGTGAAGCCGCTCGGCCTGGACCCGAAGGACTCGCTGTCCGCCAATGCCCAGCTTTCGTTCACGCTCGGGAAGGCAAGCCTCGGCATCGGCCTCGCCTTGGCCAAGGCCGCGGACGCGGCAGGGTGGTCGGTGGACCTCAGCCTATCGGTGTCGATGAAGGTCCTCTAGCCGCAGGACGCGATCAGCCCTCCAGATCGGAAGGGCCGAATGCGCGGGGGAGGAGCTGGGAGAGCAACATTGCCTCCCAGTTCCTCCCCTCTCCATCGGCGAGGACCACCTTCAGGTGGGGCGCGAACTCGTGCAGGGCCTGGCGGCAGGCCCCACAGGGCGAGCAGGGTGCGTCGCCGCACGCGATGGCGATCGCCTCGAACTCCCGCACCCCCTCGGACACCGCCTTGAACAGGGCCACCCGCTCCGCGCACACGGTGAGCCCGTAGGAGGCGTTCTCCACGTTGCACCCGGTGAACACCCGGCCGCCCTTGGAGAGGAGCGCCGCCCCCACGGCGAACTCCGAGTAGGGCGCGTAGGCCCGTTCGCGCGCCCCGACCGCTGCTGCCACAAGCCTCGACTCGTCCACATCTCCTCCTAAGCCACCCCTTTCGCTTCCAGATCGCGCCGGCGGAGCTCGGCCCGTTTGATCTTCCCGCTCGTCGTCTTGGGAAGCTCACTCGCAAACTCGATTTCCCGCGGGTACTTGTACGGGGCGGTGACCTTCTTTACGTGGTCCTGGAGTTCGGTTACGAGCGCCTCCGAGGGCTGGTACCCCTTGGTGAGAATCACGAACGCCTTCACGATCTGCCCCCGTACGGGGTGGTTCGCCCCGATCACCGCTGCCTCGACCACGGCAGGGTGGGAGACAAGCGCGTCCTCGACCTCAAACGGTCCGATCCGGTACCCGGACGCCTTGATCACGTCGTCGGCCCGGCCCTCGAAGAAGAAGTAGCCGTCTTCGTCCACACGCACAAGGTCCCCGGTGCGGTACCACTTGCCGGACAGCACTTGAGCTGTGAGCTCCGAATCCTTCCAGTAGCCATCGAAGATCCCCGGGTTCCCCACCGGGACGGCGATCTCCCCAGTCTCGCCCGCCTTCACGGGGTTCCCGCTCTCATCGACGGGGGTCGCGTTGAGGCCCGGCGTGGGAAGGCCCATCGATCCTGGCTTCACGGGAAGTCCCGGCGGGTTGCAGGCCAGGCAGACGGACTCGGTCTGGCCATACCCATCGCGAATCGTGATCCCGAACGCGTCGCGGAACACGCCGATTGCCTCGGCATTGAGGGGCTCCCCCGCGGACACGGCGTCCCGGAGTGACACCCTGTGCTTCTTGAGATTCGGGACCTGGATGAGAATCCGGTACTCGGTGGGGGTGGCGCAGAGCTTCGTGACCGGGTACCGAGCGAGGAGGTCGAGGTACCTCTCGGCGTCAAACCGACCGTCGTACATGAGTTGGGTGCACCCGGTGGTGAGGCCGACCCCCATCGGGGCCCAGTACCACTTCGCCCATCCCGGGGCGGTGGTGGCCCAGATCACATCGTCGGGACTCGCCCCCCAGAAATAGCGGGCGGTGATCCGGGCGTGTCCGTACATCCAGCGGTGGCGGTGCATCACCGGCTTGGGGTTCCCGGTCGTGCCAGAGGTGAAGTTGATCGTGAGCGGGTCCTGGGCGGTGAGGGGAATCGGCGCAGCGGGCCGGGCGTCCTTCATCGCCTTCTCGAACGAGGTCCACCCCGGCTTCTCGCCCCCAATGAGGATGAAGTGCTCGAGCGGGCACTTCCCCCGCACCTCCTCGACCTCACCGATCGTCGACACGTGGGCGATCACTATGCGCGCGCCGGCGGTCTCGGCCCGGTACACGATGTCCTTGGCCCGCAACATGTCCGTGCCGGGAACAGCCACCCCGCCCGCCTTGAACGTGCCGATCTGGGCCACGAACGCTTCGGGGACCCGCGGGAAGATGTGCATCACCGGGTCTCCCTTCTTCAGACCGAGACCAGCCAGCACTGCGGCGAACCGGCTCGAATGGTCGGAGAGCTCGCCCCACGTCATCGTCCGTCGTTCGCCCTTCTCCGATTCCCACAAGACGCACGCCTTGTCCGGATGGGCGCGGGCATGTCCGTCCACCGCCCCCGCGATCGTGTACCCCGCGGGGATATCCCACCGGAACTCCTGCTTCTCCCGCTCGTACTGCTCGCGTGTGAAAACCATCCGATCACTCCTTTGCCGAGGTCAGCCTCGTTGGCTAGTGTTATAGCATGCACAAGGATGGGAACGCAACCGAATACCGGGCGATCGTCGTCCTGCCGCCCGGGGCGGCGCGCCGCCTCATCGCGCGGGGGGTGGCGGTGCTCCCCGCCGTGCAACGCGCCCTCCGGGAGGGGCTCGTCGTCGTCACCCTCGGGACGTCGAACGCCTATGTGGCCGAGGAGCTGCTGAGGAAGCCGATCGAGCGGGAGAGGTTCTGCGCAGGGTACATCGGCGACAGCCTGACCTGGCTTCCCGCGGAGCGGCAGGCGAGGCCGCTCGCCCTCCGCCGCGGTCAGCCGGTCGAGCTCTCGCCGGATGAGGCGCTCGGAGAGCTCAAGGCGGGGGACGTCCTTGTCAAGGGGGCGAACGTCCTCGATCCAGAGGGGGTATGCGGGGTGTTCATGGCCTCTCCCGTCGGGGGTACGGTGGGAAAGTTCGCCATCCCCGCCCTCGCCCGAGGCGTGGAGATCGTAATCCCCATTTCGTGCGCGAAGTCCATTCACGGCTTCGTGACGGAACTCGCCCGCGAGGTAGGGCTTGGGAGGGTGAACGAGGCCACCGGCTCGCCGGTCGGCCTGTGCCCGCTCGTAGGGACGGTGGTGACCGAGGCCGAGGCGATCGCGCTCCTGTACGGCGTACGCGCCGAACACCTCGCGAGCGGGGGTATTGGGCCAGGGACCGGGGCCGTAACCCTCCTCCTCGTGGGCGAGGAGGCGAACGTCCGCAGGGCGTTCGCGGAGCTTTCCTCCCTCGCCCGGACCGAGCCGCCACCTAGGGTCGGATGAACACGCTCCTTCGGCCGGCCGCGGCGAAGCTTGTCCGGGAGCGATCGCGGTTCCTCTCCTACGCCGCTCTCGTCACGACGGCGGAAGAGACCGATCAAACGATGAACGAGATCCGGCGGGAGCACCACACAGCACGTCACGTCCCGTACGCGTACCGCCTTCGTTCGGGCGAGAGCCGGGCGAGCGATGACGGCGAGCCCTCCGGATCAGCGGGACGGCCGATCCTGAGCCTGCTCGAGGGAGAGGACCTGGGGGACGTCCTCGTGGCCGTGGTGCGGTACTTCGGCGGGGTCAAGCTTGGGGTGGGCGGCCTCGCCCGGGCGTACCGCGATGCGGCCCGGGAGGCGCTTGCCGCGGCCGGCGTCCGCCCCGTCGTCCCGGAGAAGCGGTTCGTCGTCACCACCGAACCGGGAAGGGCTGGAGCCCTTCTCTCGCTCGCCCGGAAGCACGAGGCGCGCGTCCTCTCCCAGCGGTTTACGGACCGTGTTGTGGCCGAGATTGCCATACCCGAAGCGAACGCACCCTTGTTCCGGACTTCGGTCGCCCCGTGGGGCGAGGTGAGGGAGGTCGGCGATGCTTGAGTTCTTGGAAGGGCCGGTTGTCGAGGCGGGAGAGGAGTTCCTCGTGGTAGCCGTGGGGGGGATGGGGGTGAGGGTGGCCGTGCCCGCCCGGACGGTCAACGAGCTGAGGTCGAGCGACTCGGCAAAGCTCCTGACCCACCTTATCCTCCGCGATGACGGGATCGAGTTGTGGGGGTTCGCGACGCGAGAAGAGCGGGAGATGTTCGTGGCCCTCCTCTCTGTGCCCCAGGTCGGGCCTAAGCTTGCGTTCCGGTTGGTGTCGGCCCTGCCGCCGGCCGAGCTGTCCGCAGCCGTACGCCAGGGCGACCTGTCTGCCCTCGACGGGGTGAAGGGAATCGGCCGACGCACCGCGCAGCGGGTGATGGTCGAGCTGTCGGAGAAGCTCGCAAAATGGGCCCCCGGAGGACCGTCCCCAACGACGGAAAAGGCGCAGGTGGTGGTGAAGGCTCTCACCTCGAAGGCCCTCGGGTTCCCGGAGACGGAGGCGCGGCGGGCGGTGGAGAAGCTCATCCGGGAGTCGCCGGACGCCTCGGTGGAGGAACTCATTCGGCGCGCGCTCACCCTGCTCGCCAAGGGATAGGGACCCATGATGGGTGATCGAAGACGGGTGATGGGGAGAGCGGAGCACTGCAGATGAGAGTCTTGGGCTTGGACATCGGAGACCGGCGGGTGGGGGTCGCCGTCTCCGACGAGACGGGGACGATCGCCAGCCCTTACGGAGTCTACCTTCGACGGTCCCCCCCGGAGGACGCCTGCTACCTCGCCCGATTGGCCGACGACGGGGGAGCCAGTGCGATCGTCGCTGGTCTCCCCCTGAACATGGATGGGACCGAGGGCGATCAGGCGCGGAAGACCCGACAACTCGCCGAAGCCGTCGCCCAAGAGGCGCGCCTTCCGCTTCACTACATGGATGAGCGCCTGACCTCAGCCGAGGCCAATCGCGCAATGGTCGAGGGCGGCCTATCCCGCCGGGCCCGCAAGAGGCGGGAAGACGCTTTGTCCGCCATGCTCATCCTCCAGGCGTGGCTCGACACGGGTAAGGCGAACGCCTCGTCCGACTGAGCCCCGCGGGCAGTTCGGGCAGACGACTCCCCCAGGGACGACCGCTGCTGGTGTCTCCCTGGGTTACCTCAGCTCACGGGAGCCCATTGCCACCCATGCGCCTCGGCTGTTGCAGACGTAGATAGTCTCAGTGATGACAGTCTTCCCGTCCTCCAGTCTGGCGGTTTGGACGATCACACGTTGGCCCTGTGTGCACGTGCCTTCGGGCACCTTGTCAACTACGGTTCTGAGGTCGGTCCACACCACCTTGAACGCCCCATCCGGTTGGCAGTGGTAGACGGTGTTCCTGACCACTCGGTAGACCTTCCCGTCTGGCTTCGTGAAGGTGAGCTGCTCCCGCTGGAGCCGGTAGGTACAGGGAGTACACGGGCCTTCGGGCGGCTTCGGGAGTGCCTCGAGGTAGGATGCCTGGATCGTCTCCCACTTGCCGTGGTTGCAGTGGCGAATGGTGACGAAGACCTCGGTTTTTCCGTTGGACGTTCTCTGTTTCGGTCCAACTTCGTAGCTGAAGGTGCAGTGCTCGCAAGGCTCCTTCTTCAACGGCATCAGACAGATCCCCGATTGCATGGGAACGACATACACCAGTTGAACAAGAAGAAGGCTCACCCGAAGCTGCGTGAACTCGGTTAGCGCCGCAGGGGAGTACCCCCCCGCAGACACGATGACCATGATCAGGTCCTCTGGCTCGAACGGAGGGTTCTTCCCGACCTCGAAGACGAACTCAGCGAAGACCGCCGCGGGCGATAGAATCTCACCGCTCAGGCAGTCTCGGATGGGCCCGGCCAGAAACGCCGTGATTCCGGCGACGAACGGGGTTTCGAATTCCACATCCTCACCGGGCCCAGGCTTTCCGGGCACCGGCTCCCAGGGCTCAGGAGGAAGAGAAAGGTCCTGTCCCACGGCCACCCCTACCACCCCTGCAACCCCCAGAGCCACCAGCAGAAGGGCTTTCCAGCAAGCATGGATCATCACGCACACCTCCTCGAGCGCCCACACGGAGGCGGTCGCTCTAGAGGAGGCGACGGGAGATGAGCCCGCGCTACTCACCGGATTGCCTGGACGAAGAGTCCGGGACCAAGCGCCCTGCGCCTCGCTCCTCACCGAAACAAGCGGGGTTCGGTCCGCCAAGCCCTCCGGCACGTAGGTCGCGCCTCCACAGACCCGCTGCTTGGCCAGCCACGAGTATACACCCGTTGTCAAACCCGTAACCAGATCTGTGGGAGCCCTCTGTGGTAGATGAGAACAGCGGAAACAAGGAGCAGCGCCGTGAAGGCTTCTTCAACTCTGCTCGCCGGGCGCGGGCCCCTCAGAGGGGGGGTTCTCCTTCCGGTGCCGAAAGCAATCCCACAAGGTCGGGCCGGTTGCGGAGGGTCTTCCGCCACGCCTCTCTCTCTCTCCAACGGCGGATCTTCTCGTGGTCGCCCGAGAGGAGGATGTCTGGCACCTCCATCCCTTGGAACTCCCGGGGCCGGGTGTACTGGGGATACCCGAGGCACGGCCCAGAGTAGAACGAATCGGTGGCCGCGGACTCGTGCCGACCCACCACGCCGGGCACCATCCGCGCCACCGTTTCTACAACCACCGCCGCGGCAAGCTCGCCCCCCGCGAGGACGAAGTCGCCGATCGAGAGCTCGAGGTCGCACCGGGCGGCCACCCGCTCGTCCACCCCTTCGTACCGGCCGCAGAGGAGCGTCAACGCCCCGGTCTGCGCGAGGTTCTTGGCGATCTCCTGGGTGAACAGCACTCCTTGGGCAGAGAGGAGCACGGTGTACGGTCGTCGCCCGCTCTCTCGCCTGATCAGATCAAGACACTGCATGAACGGCTCGGGCCTCATCACCATCCCCGCCCCACCGCCAAAGGGCCGGTCGTCTACAAGACCTGCTCCATCTGAAGAGAAGAGCCGCAGATCGTGGAGATGGATCGCGATAAGGTCCTTGTCCTGTGCTCCCCGGAGGATCCCCTCGGAGGAGAAGGGGACAAGCATCTCCGGATGGAGGGTGACGACGTCGAACCTCATTTCCAGTCCACAATCACGGTCCGGCCCATCCGCGTCCCGATCGTCTCAACCACAGTGGCCAGCGCGTCGCGATCACGGGCGGCGAGGCCCCCGTCAGAGCCGGACAGCCTCAGGAAGAGAAGGTCCACTTGGCCGGATTGGATGTGCTCCACGTGCACCTCGCCCGGCCGCGAGGTCACCGCGCGGAGGAGGTACCGCGCGAGGTCAGCCAGCATCTCCTTCGTCCGTTCCGGCCGCGCGCCCAGATCGGATTCCGTCCAGCGCTTTGAGAACACCGCTCTTGGCAAGCAGCCGTCGTGCGGCATGAGAAGGCTGGGCCCCCTGGCGAAGCCAGGACAGGGCGGCCTCTGCGTCCACGGTGAACTCCGCAGGCTCGGCAAGGGGGTTGTAGTGGCCGATCGCGGCCACCGCTCGTCCGCCCTGCTTGTCCGTCCCTTCCATCACCACAATCCGGTAGCTGGGCTGCTTTCGCTTGCCCACCCGCATGAGCCTGATCTTGACCATCCCATCACCTCGTCACTGGAGCGGGTCTGCCCCACCCTGGGGGCATCCGCCGCTTTCCAAACCCGCGCACAAGGCGTCGCGCCTGCTCATAGTGGGACAGAAGCTGGTTCACTGCCTGAACAGTGGTTCCCGACCCGCGGGCGATGCGCCGCTTGCGGCTGGCCCCGATTATATGGGGGTCGCGCCGCTCCTCAACTGTCATCGATTGGATGATAGCCCGTGTCTGCTTAACCTCCGACTCGATCTCCTCGTCCTGGGCGGCCTTTCCCAAGCCCGGGATCTTGGCGAGGAGTTGGTCGAGCGGGCCAGCGCGGCTCATCGCCTCGATCTGGGTGAGGAAGTCCTCAAGGGTGAACGTCCCCTCCTTCACCCGGGCCACCGTGGCCGCGACTTCTTCTCCGCCCACCTCGGCCAGCTTCTCTGCCAGCCCAGCGAGATCGCCGAACCCAAGGATCCGGTCCGCCATCCGACCGGGGTCGAACGGCTCGAGGTCCTCCGGCTTCTCCCCCATCCCCAGCAACAGAACTGGCTTGCCAAGCCGAGTTGGAAGAGAAAGGGCCGCCCCGCCGCGGGCGTCCCCATCGAGCTTGGTGAGGACGAGCCCGGTGACCCCCAGCAAGCTGAACGCCTCACCCATCCGTACTGCCTCTTGCCCGACCATCGCATCGAGGATGAGGAGGGTATCGCTCGGACCGAGCGCGTCCACGAGTTCGCCCACGAACGCGGGCGGGGCCACGCCCGGTGGGGTGCCCGGCGTGTCCACAATCACGACATCCAGCAGTTCCCGCCGCGCTCGCTCTTCTAACCGAGCCACATCTTCCGCTGGATCGTCCGCTGCCGACGCAAACGGGACGCCAAGCCGGATGGCAAGGGCCGCCAGCTGCTCCGCGGCCGCGGGACGTTGCGGGTCTGCGCACACCAGGAGGGGCTTCCTACCCTTGCGCGCGAGGTGTCGAGCGAGTTTTCCGGCCGTGGTGGTTTTGCCCGATCCCGCAGGGCCGAGGAGAAGGACGACCGCCGGACGACCAGAGAGGCGGAGCTTGGTCGCCTCCCCTCCCATCGCCGCCTTCATCTCTTCCCGTACGATCGCCAGGAGCTGTTCCGCTGGAGCGAGGGACTCCACGACCTTCTCGCCCATCGCACGCTCCTCGACCCGCGCCAGGAGATCCCGCACCACCCCGTAGTGAACATCAGCGGCAAGGAGAGCCTGTCGGATCTCGCGCAGCCCGGCCTGCACGTCCGCCGGCGTGAGTCGACCGGGAGCGCGGAGCTTGCGGAATACCTGGGACAGCCGCTCGGTCAACGACTCGAACATAGAGACGAAGTTTACGACCCCGGGACCGGACCGACAAGGATCCTGTTCAGAACAGCATACGGGAACTTACCGAGCCTGGACTATAATACCCACCGAGGTGATGAAGAGGTGACCACGGAGTCGCAAAGTATTATCCTGTTTCTTCTCCTTATTCTGTCATCTTTTTTCTCTGCTTCTGAGACCGCGTTGTCCTCGATTTCGGAGCTGCGGGTGTTCCACCTCATCCGGCGCACGCCCTCGAAGCAGAAGGCGAAGGCGCTCGAACGCCTGCTGCGCGACCCGAACGACTTCCTCACCTGCATCGTCCTCTACAACAACCTCGTCAACGTGGGCGCGTCGAGCTTGGCCACGCTTCTCTTCCTGCGCCTCCTCCCTTCGACCCTGCCTCCGTACGTGACCGGCCTCATCACCACCCTTGTCCTGACCACGTTCCTCCTCCTCATCGGGGAGATCACGCCCAAGAACCTCGCCCGCAACCGGTCCGAGGCAGTAACGATGGCGGTGGTCGTCCCCGTGTGGAGGCTCACGCGGTTCAGCCGCCTCGGGGTGCGGTTCTTCCGTGCTGCAGGTTCTCAGCTTGTTCGGCCGTTCGGAGTGGAGTTCTTCAGCCGGGAGAAGACGCCCCTGTCGAGGGATCAGCTCGTGTCCGTCATCGAGATGGGAGAGGAGCGAGGGGCTCTGTCGGAGGAGCACGCGAGCATGGTCCGACGGATCCTCGCCCTGGACGAGATCACGGCCGAGGACATCATGGTCTCCCGCACCGACATGAAGACGATCGAGGTGGAGACTCCCCTCACGGAGGTGGTGAGGTTCGTCGTGTCCGACGGCCACTCGCGCTACCCCGTGTACAAGGACACCCAGGACAACGTGATCGGGCTCCTTCACGCCAAGGATCTCCTTCCTCTCTTCGGACACGGGCAGACCGACGTCTCGCTGGCAACTCTGCTCCGGCCTGTGTCCTACGCCCCAACCACGAAGCCAATCAGCGCCCTGCTGCGGGAGTTCCAGCAGGAGCGGTCACACATGGCGGTCGTCGTGGACGAGTACGGCGGCGTCGAGGGGATCGTCACCCTGGAGGACATCCTCGAGGAGATCGTGGGGGAGATTGAGGACGAGTACGACCGACGCCGTCCGCGGCCCCTCATCCGCCGAATCTCCCCAACCGAGGCCATCATCGGTGGAGATGTCGAGGTGCGGACCTTGAACCACACGTTCGGATTGGACCTTCCCGAGGACGACGCGGTGACCATCGCCGGACTTGTCCTGGAGGAGCTTGGTGACATCCCCGAGACCGGGACGAAGGTCCGGATTGGCCGTGCCGAGATTTCAGTCGAGAGGGCAAGCGCCCGCGAGATCACCGCGGTGCGCCTCACGCTCCATCCAGAACCGCAGCCTGAGGAAGAATTGACCTAGAAGGAGAACTCGTGCGCACCCTGATTTGCTGTTGTGTACTGACCCTCGCCGCGAGCGGTTTCGCCGCCCCGGTCCAGATCGAGGCCACCTTCCGCCCCGACGCCCATGTCGTCGCGGGGACGATGCGGATGGGGTTCGATGGCGCATCGGGCGAAGCGTGGTTCGCCCTCCTCGGAAACCTGGGACGGGAACCCAACCCTCATGTATCCCCGTTGGTCCGGGACGCGAACTACGTCGTCGGGTTCGACCCAGCCTGGACGAAGATCGAGCGCGTCGCGTGGTGCACTCCCGCCGGCGAGGAAGAATTGGCATTCGAATTGCTCCCGGCCCCTCCCACGCTACAGACTTACTCCCTCGACGACGTGCTGCTCCGGGTCTACCTCCCCGAAGGAGTGGGGGAGATTGTGATTGAATATCAGACGCGGTTTCCCCACATTTGGGCCGGCGAGCCGGGACGACTCGGCGACGTGTACACGTGGCGATTTGGTTGGCATCCGTTGCCGTTCTCCCCTCCAGAGGACGGACGGTGGCCGCTCTTCCTCTCCGCCCAGGAGTACGAGATCACCCTCACCGTTCCCTCGGGGTGGGATGCCGCTCTGCCCGGAGAGGTCGTCCACACGGCCCACGGAGACACCGCCGTGTTCAACGCTCGGTTTGAGGAGCCCGTGCGGTCGGCAGCGTTATTCCTCGCTCCTGTCGAAGCTTTGTGCCGGGTATCGCTCGCGTTCGCGGATACGACGGTCGAGGTCGTGGCCTTGGGGGGGCACGAGGACAAGCTCCGCGCCCTGGCAACCTATATCCCAGAAATCCTCGCCTACTACAGCGAACGGTACGGGCCGTATCCCGAACGACGGATCCTTCTCGTTGAGCATCCGAACGAAGTGGGGGTAGCGATGACCGCCGACGGCGTGGTGTACATGCCGCGGTGGTTGTTCCGCCGGCTCGATCTCACAGCGGGTGGGATCCTCTCACGCTTTGAACGGTACATTCTCGCCCATGAACTCGCCCACCTGTGGTGGGGAATCGGGATCGGAGTGGACCTCGACGCGGAGAACTGGTTGTCCGAGGGGATGGCTCAATACCTCTCCATCCGCTGGTACGAAGACACGTACGGCGCTGACGGGGGGAACGTATTCCGGTTCGAGAACAGGGGACTCGGTGAAGAGATGGCTGACGTCTTGATAGGATTCTTCAACCTCCGCCAGCACCTGGCCGAACTCCCCTACCTCCGGACGGCGTTCGCCGGGTTCGACGAGGCGGTGGTCAAGCCCTCGCTTGAGGTGCAGTACGAGCAAGCGTCGGGAGTTCGTCTGTACGACAAGGGATATCTCGTCCTCCGCGCGGCAGCGCACCTGGCAGGAGAAGACGTGTTCGACGATGTCCTGCGCCAAGCGTACACCCGGTGGCGTACCGAGGCGTTTGCCGTTGCCGACCTCCAGGTGCTCCTCGAGCAAGCCACGGGGAGTGATTGGGGTATGTTCTTCTCCCGGTGGGTGTACGGAGAGGCGTGGGCCGACTACGCCGTGGTGAACCTGACGCGGACGGCCCACAACGGTGAGCACGTAACTGCTGTCCACGTCACGCGGGCCGGGACCGGATTCATGCCTGTGACGATCGAGGTGCGCGGCCCGGACGGAGAGACGGCATCCCAGGTGTGGGATGCCGAGGAAACTCATGCCACGATCGTGTTTCGCACGCCATTCGTGATACGCCAGGCCGTGGTGGACCCGAACCACCACATCCTGGACACGGATCGGCTGAACAACACCTGGCCGCGGAAGTTCGTGGTAACCCTGAATCGAGACGATCGCCCGCTCGACGCGTACCTTGTACAACTCGACGTCGGCTCCGAGGGGTTCACGATCAGCTACCTCGACCGGTTCGGATGGGGCATCTACCCCGAGGCGAGGGCAGTCACGGGCTGGGTCCGCTACGGCCGGGAGTGGGAAGTCTCGGGATGGGCTGCGTTGGGAGGGACCCTCGTCGGTGCCTTCTCCCTCACCCGTTACCTGTGGGCCACGCCGACCATCGGATCTCCGGGAACGTACTGGGAACCCGTGGGCGACCTCACGTTCACCGTAAGTCGCCGGCCAGCATGGGCGCTCGGAGCGGACTTCGGGTGGGGCGAGCAACTCGCCCGCGCCCACAGCGGAGGCCTTTCTCTCCTCTGGCTCCCAAAGGTGGGGTGGCGCGGGGAACTGGGACATACCCACCTCATCAGCCTGTTCCCCCACGCTTACCTCAGCCTCACCGGCCAGTTCGGCGCAGCGAGCGACGCGCTGCCGCCAAGTCTTCTCCCCACACTCACCGAGTTCCGGACGATGCCGCAGCAGAGCTTCCCCCGGGACGAACGGAAGCTCGTGTTCTCCCTCGGGATTTGGCTCCCACCGCTCCGCCCGGACTACTCTGTAGGGGGAGCCGCCCTCGTAACCGAGGTTCGACCCCGTATCTACGCCTCGTGGGCCCGATTGTGGAAAGAGAGGGAGCGAGAGAAGATAATCCCGACCTATATCGAGGTCGGTGTCGAGGCGATGGTGCAGGTGGAAGCGCTGGGCGGGCTCATCGGGTTCACAGCGGTGGTGGGGATGGGATGGCCCATGAACCCCGCGGGTGAAGGTGTTCTCTACTTCGGCATCCTCGGCTTGTAGAGGAGAGTGAGAGCGGTGCGGGCATCCCTGAATTGGCTTTCCGAGTACGTGGACCTCCCCGAGGTCCCGGTCGAGGCGCTCGGCGAGCGCCTGACCCTGGCTGGCTTGGAGGTCGAGCGGACCGAGGGCCTGGTGGCCGAGGCTGTGGTGGTAGCCCGCGTGAAAGAGGTTGAGCCCCATCCCAAAGCGGATGCCCTATCCGTGTGCCAGGTCGAGACGGGTTCAGGAACGAACACCGTGGTCTGCGGGGCACAGAACGTGGTCGCTGGAGGCCTGGTCCCGCTCGCCCTTCCCGGGGCCCGACTCCCAGGGGGGACGATCTCCGTGGCCACTCTCCGCGGTGTGAAGAGCGCGGGGATGATTCTCTCCCGCCAGGAGCTGGGCCTGGAGGCGAAATCGGCTGGGATCTGGAACCTCCCCGACAGCCTCTCGGTGGGAACCGACCTCGCTTCGCTCGTCGGGTTCCCGGACACCGTATTGTTCCTCAAGATCACCTCCAACCGGCCAGACCTCCTCGGCATTGTCGGCATCGCCCGCGAGATCTCCGCCCTGTACGGAACAGCGTTTCACGAGCCCGATCTGTCGTTCCGGGAGAGCGATCCTGCAACAGCAACCCTGACTTCGGTTGAGATCGAAGATCCGGCCGACTGTCCCCGGTACATCGCCCGGCTCATCCGCGGTGTGGACGGCCGTGCATCGCCGCTGCCGATCGAAGCGCGCCTCCTGAAGTGCGGGATGCGGCCCCTGTCCTTGCCTGTAGACGTTACAAACTACGTCCTCCTCGAACTGGGGCACCCCCTCCACGCGTTCGACCACGAGAGACTCGCCGACGGCCGGATCGTCGTCCGCCGCGCGAGGCACGGGGAACGCATTCGAACCCTGGACGGCGTGGACCGCGATCTCTCCCCTGAGGTGCTCGCGATCGCCGACGCGCGCCAACCGGTGGCCGTGGCCGGCGTCATGGGCGGGGCGGAGACCGAGGTCGGCCCGCACACCCGGGACGTGCTTCTTGAGGCCGCGGCGTTCTCGCCGGTCCGCGTGCGGCGCTCGGCACGGGCAGTCGGGGTCCGGACCGAGGCGAGCCTGCGGTTCGAACGGGACCTGTCCCCCGAAATGGCCGACCTCGCCTCGCGCCGCTGTTGTGCTGTTCTTGCTCACCACGCACCGGTTCAGATCGCCCGCGGGGCCGTGGACGCGTACCCAAAGCCCGCGAAGCCCCGCACCATCGTGCTGAGACGGGAGAAGATCCGGGACGTGCTGGGGGTAGAGGCGGCCCCCACCGAGGTCCAAGATGGGTTGTCCCGGCTCGGGCTCCAGCTCCGTGACCTGGACACAGCGTGGAACGTTGTGGTTCCACCGTTCCGGCAGGACCTGACGCGGGAGATCGACCTCGTCGAGGAGATCGCCCGCCTGTACGGGTACGACCGGATACCCTCGCTTCCCCCTCGGATCGAACCGCGGATCGGGATCAAGGACCCGGCGGAGGCATTTGCGGACCGGGTACGGGAGATCCTCGCCTCGCTCGGGCTCCTCGAGGCCTACAACCCAGGGCTCGTGCCCGGGGACGAGGCTGAAGTTCGGCTGCGGAACCCGCTCGCCCAGGGGTGGGATGGGCTGCGGCCGAGCCTGCTGTCCGGGCTCCTCTCCACGATCAAGGGGAACCTCGAGGCCCAGGCGCCCGGCGTGGCTCTGTTCGAGGTCGGCCGGGTGTTTCTGCGCCGCGATGGAGCCCTAGCGGAGGAGGACCGCGTCGCGATCGCCCTTTCCGGTCGTCCCCCGTTCCCCCTGTCCGGAAAGGGGGAGTACGGTCCTTCGGACTTGAAGGGGATTCTGGACGCCCTTCTCGCTGCCCTGCTGGTCGAAAGCGTTGAGCTAGGGGAGATCGAAGATCCCCGGCTCCACCCCCACCGCCGCGCCGGGATCTACCTTGCACCTCGAGAACGGTTGCCCGTTGACCGTTGGCCGTCGGATCACGGACCACGAAGTATGGACGACGGATCACGGACCACGGATCACGGACCACGGACCACGGACCACGGTTCACAGACGCTGATCGGATGGCTCGGCGAGCTCGCCCCAGCCCTCAGCTCTGACCTCCCCGGCGAGCGGCGCGTCTTGGCCTTGGAGCTGGCGCTGGCACCCCTCCGCACGGCAGCGCTCCCCCTCGAACACCGCCCAATTCCCCGCTCCCCGGCCTCCAAGCGTGACCTGTCCCTCCTCGTGCCCCAAAACGTCCCCGAGGGGAGCGTGCGCGCGGCGATCCTCGCCGAACCGCTGGTAGAGACCGCCTTTCTCTACGACTTCTACCAGGGGGAGGGCGTGCCGGCAGGTCACCTCAGCCTGACTTACGAGGTCTCATTTCGCGACCCTGAGCGTACTCTAGCCTCGGAAGAGGTTGACAATGCCGTGCAGAAGATCCTTACTGCCCTAGGGCCGATGGGTACGCAGCTCCGAACCTAGATGGAACGGATTGTCATCTCTCACGGCCCCGAAGAGACGGAGGAGGTGGGGTTCGGTCTCGCCTCTCTCGTTGCGGACGGGGACGTGGTGGCCCTCGTCGGCGAACTCGGAGCGGGAAAGACAACGTTTGTGAAGGGCCTCGCTCGCGGCCTGTTCGTGAAGGACGTGATCCTGTCGCCGAGCTTTCTCCTCGCCCGCAGCTACATGGGGCGGCTCCCGTTCCACCACCTCGACGCCTACCGGATCACCTCGCCCCACGAGCTGTCCGTGGTCGGACTGCTGGAGCTCCTTCCCCCGTCGGAAGGGGTGACGGCGGTGGAATGGGCGGATCGGATTCCGGACCTCATCCCGTCTGGGGCGATCTGGGTTGCCCTGGAACACACCGGCGACGACCGCCGCCGAATCACCCTCCGCCGCTAGGACCACACCCCGGCGATCGGATTGCCACATCCCGGACAACCACCGTCAGTAATCCTGTTCTCCACCACCCGGAACCCCTGCCGCCGGATGACGGCCTGGCCACAGGACGGGCAGACCGTGTCCTCTCCCTCCCCGGGCACGTTGCCCAGGTACACGTAGCGCAGCCCGGCCTCCCTTCCGATCTCCCGGGCGCGGCGAAGCGCCGAGACAGGGGTGGGAGGAAGGTCGTGGACGAGGTACGAGGGGACGAACCGCGACACGTGCCAGGGAAGGTCCGGGGAGACCCCCGTTAGGAACTCCGCAATCCACCCGAGTTCCTTTTCTGAATCGTTCCGGCCGGGGATGACGAGGGTCGTCACCTCCATCCACATCCCCAGCTCGGTCATCCGCCTGATCGAGTCGAGAACCGGCTGGAGCGACCCGCCACAGTAGCGGTGGTAGAACTCATCTGAAAACGCCTTGAGGTCAACGTTGGCCGCGTCGAGCCACCCACGGGCCTCGTCGAGAGCCTCGCCGGTCATGTACCCGTTGGTGACGAAGACGTTCCGAACTCCCCGTACCCGGGCCAGCCTCCCCGCGTCTCGGCAGGTCTCGAAGAACACGGTCGGCTCAGTGTAGGTGTAGGCGATCGCAGGCGCACCCGTCCCCTTCGCTGCCCGCACCACGTCCTCCGCTGAGACCGGCTCTCCGGGGATCCCGCCCCTGTGCTCCCGCGGGTACTGGGAGATGACGTGGTTCTGGCAGAAGTTGCACCGAAAGTTGCAGCCCGCCGCGGCAATTGAAAGGGTAAGGGAACCGGGGAGGAAGTGGTAGAGGGGCTTCTTCTCGATCGGGTCGAGGGACTGCGACACGAGACGTCCGTACACGAGGGAGTAGAGGGTCTCGTCACGGTTCTCGCGAACCCCGCACATGCCACGTCCCCCCGGGGGGATGAGGCATCGATGGGCACAGAGCGCGCACCTCACTCGTCCTTCGCCCGCCGGCTCCCACAAAATCGCCTCATGCATACCACTGGATCGTACGTCGAGAGAACCGGGCCTGGCAAGAGACTCCGCTCCCGCGGTATCCTCCCGGAGATGACCACCGAGGCGATTGCCCAGCGCTGCCGAGACATCCTGCGGCGGGTCCCGAGTGGGGTAACCGTGGTCGCGGCAACAAAGGGGAGGACCCCGGACGAGATCCGAGCCTCCCTCCGCGCCGGGATCAGCCACATTGGGGAGAACTACGTCCAGGATGCAGAGGGGAAGCGCCCCTTCGTCCTCGAACCGGCCACGTGGCACATGATCGGCCACCTTCAGCGGAACAAAGCGGCGAGGGCGGCCCGCCTGTTCAACTGGGTCCAGACCGTGGACACACCCGCCCTGGCTCGAAGGCTCGCCGCGGCGCGTGCCCTGGAAGCAGCCGCTCTGCCGGTGCTCGTCGAGGTGAACATCGGGCGGGAAGAGCACAAGGCTGGAGTCCTCCCGGAGGCTGTGCTCCCGTTCGTCCGAAGCCTGATACGCTATCCGCAGTTGTCCGTGCGAGGTCTGATGGCCGTCCCGCCTGTCCCAGAGCGACCCAACGATTCCCGCCCGCACTTCCGCGCCCTGCGCCTCCTTCTGGAGGATCTGAACCGCGAGCGCATCGCTGACCCCGCCCCAGATGTGCTCTCCATGGGGATGAGCGCGGACTGGGAGGTCGCCGTGGAGGAAGGGACGACAATGATCCGCTTGGGAACGGCTATCTTCGGTCCCCGTTGAGAACCCAGCCGGGACCACGGACCTGCGGCACGCGGGCCTTCGGCACACGGAGCCCCGCTGCACACAACGCAATCCTCGGCGCATCCTCGCCTGTCGCCGCGGTTGCCGAGATGACGTAGCGGCGCAGCTTGTCTGCGACAGCCTATCCCAGACTGCTCCACGGCAACCGACGAACCAAACTGACGTCGGGGATGAACCCCGACGCTACGTCCGTTGGGAACGGCCGTTAGGCAAGAAGACCGACGCTACGCAGGTTCACGAGGAACGGACCAAGGGCCACGGTTTCCTCGGCAGGATCGTGTTTGCGTGGCTGCTCCTGGAACGGTCTTCAGGCACCGAGAACAACCCGCGCGAGGAGGGCGAGGACGAGTCCCAGTCCGGTCGTTGCCAGCACCACGAGGCCGGTCCGCCGCCACCCCAGCTCCCGCCCGAGGGCGCCGACGGTGGCCAGACACGGAACGTAGAACAAGACAAACACGGTGAACACGATCATCTGAGCCTGGGTCAGGGCCGCAACACCGCCCACCAAAGCCTCGTCGAGCATGACGAGCGACAGTTCCTTGCGCAGGATGCCCAAGACAAGGGGCACCCCGGTCTCCGACGGAAGCCCGAGCGGCCAGGTGAGAAACCTCACCCCCAGGTTGAGCCCACCTGCCCAACCCAGGGCCTCGGCCAGCGCGAGGAGCGCGCTGGACACCGCCAGCAGGGGCCATGCCAGGACCACGAACCCTTTGAGCCGGAGCCACGTCTTCCCAAGAAGGTTTTGGAGACGCGGCTGCCGGTAGGGGGGGATCTCCAGAATCAGCCCCGGCCCCTCGCCCGGCACGAGGCGTGTGAGGACCCATCCCACAAGCGCGATGACGAGGACGTTGCCAAGGTAGAGGAGCAGCGCCGCCAACGGGCCCACGTACCGCCCGACCAGCCCCATCACCACGATCGTCCGCCCTGCGCACGGAACCATCACCGCCAGCGCCGCCGTGACCAGCCGGTCCCGTTCGTCCTCAAGGATCCGCGTCGATAGGATCGCCGGCACGGTGCACCCGTAGCCAAGGAGGAACGGGATCACGCTCTTCCCGTGCAGGCCGATCCGGTGCATCAGTCCGTCGAGGAGGAACCCCACGCGCGGCATGTACCCTACGTCCTCGAACAACGCGAGGAGGAACAGGAACGGAATCAAATAGGGAAGAACGATGGCGACCCCCGCCGCCAGGCCGTCCCACGCGCCCCGAAGAACGGCAGCGAGGGGGCCTGCGCCAAGCGCAGCGCCGATCTGGCCCGATACGGTATCGAGCAGCGGGGAGAGGAGTCCCTCCAGCACATCTCCAGACCAAAACACAGCCCCGAACAGCCCCATCAGCGCCAGGACGAGAAGGGGGTAGCCGATCACGGGGTGCATGAGGAGGTCATCGGCCTTCTCCCGCCACCCGACGCGGGCTTTGCCCACCGTGGCCACGGCTTCGAATAGCCGCATCGCCTGGGCGTGTCGCTCGTCGGACAGGATCACCCCCGGATCCTCTCCGCGACCCTCGCCGAGCTCGCGGCGCGCCCGTTCCACCGGTTCCTTCAGCGCAAGGTCCACCGGCGCTCCGCTGGAGAGAAGCTGGGCGGCACGGTGGTCACCGAATCGCCCGGTAGAGGACTGGGCTTCTCGGATCTGGGACAGGGCTCGCTCGACATCGGCGGTGTACGGCGGCCGCCGCACCGGCCGTGCCTGGGGAATCGCAGCGAGGAGGTCCACAAGCCCCTGTCCCCGGCTGGCCACCGTGGCCACCACGGGCACCCCGAGGAGCGCGGCGAGCTTCTCCCAGTCAATGCGGATCCCCTTGTGCTCCGCCTCGTCCATCATGTTCAGGCAGAGGACAATCGGGAGGCCTAGTTCCGCGACTTCCAGCGTCAGCTCCAGCGACCGGCCAAGGAGCGAACTATCCACAACCTGGACAATGACATCCGCCTCTCCCGACAGGAGGAAGTCCCGCGTCACCCGCTCCGCGACGTCGCCGCCGAGGAGGGAGTAGGTGCCCGGCAGGTCGACAACCTCGGCCCGCAGCCCCCCGATGCTCGCCTGACCGCGCAGCGCCTCCACCGTGGTGCCGGGGAAGTTCGCCACCACCGCCCGGTACCCGACGATCGCGTTGAACAGGGTGGACTTGCCGGCGTTGGGCTGCCCGACGAGCACCACCCGCCGCACGACGCGAAGTCCGTCAGCGCTCATCTGGACGGAAAGAATCCTCGTTCACCTGGACAAGGATCCTTCGCGCGAGACCGCGGCCAAGGGCGACGCGACAGCCGTCCACTTCGACGAGGACCGGACCTCCCCACCTCCCCGTGGCCACGGCGCGCACCTGGGCTCCGGGCCGGAGGCCGAGACGGCGGAGACGCAGCAACACCCCGTGCCCCCCATTGATCGCCACAAGCCTACCTTCTTGTGCAGACAGGAGAGAGGCGAGAGGTAGGTATGAATCGATACTCATTTTCGTAGGCAAGGATAAACGAACCCCCGCGCATGTCAACCCTGCCCGCAGAGAACGCGGAGAAAGGACATAGCGCCTCGCCCTCCTCCTCTCTCTCTCGTATCCTCCATCGCGTGCCCAAGGCAGTCGTTGTGGTTCTGCTGTTCAGTCTTGTCTTGGTCCTCACCGTGGGGATCTTGGCGATGCTGCCCGAGACCCCTCGCATGCCCGTCGCGGCGGTGGTGGTCATCGATGCAGGCCACGGCGCACATGACCCGGGGGCAATCGTGGCGGGGGTTCAAGAGAAGGATGTGAACCTCTCTCTCTCCTTGCGTATCCAGAGCAAAGCCAAGTCCCTCACCAACATCCAAGTGATCCTCACCCGAACTACAGATACGTACCCCTCGCTTCTCGAACGACTGGCACTTGCGGAGGCGGTGGGAGCGCGCCTGTACGTCTCCATCCACGCCAACTACTCCAGCGACTCAAGGATCTGTGGTGTGGAGACATGGGTCGATTCCAATGCGGGAGCGGAGAGCCTCCGCCTGGCGCGGGAGGTGCAGCGGGCGCTCGTTGCAGCCACGGGAGCGGCAGACCGCGGGGTTCGGCGCCAGACCCTCTACCTTCGCCACACGGCGCTTCCCACCGCCTTGGTGGAGGTCGGGTATCTCTCCTGTCCTGTTGAGCGAACGAAGCTTCTGGACCCCGCTTACCAAGAGAAAATCGCCGCCGGGATCCTCGCCGGCATCCTCTCGTTCCTCCAGGTGCCGTAGGCGGACGGCACCCCCACCTCGCGGAGCGGACTTGTGCGGTAGGTGCCCGACGTCCGTCATCGGAGGGCTTGACCGAAGGAGGTAGTTGCCTATAATGAATTTAATATCAACACCTTGGAGGTGGTAGACATGTCAAGGTGGATCAAGGTCGTGGCGGTGGCTCTCGCGGCCGTGGTCGGTCTGGTTCCATCGTTCGCCCAACTGGGCTACGCTCAGGCGGTCCCGGTTGCACAGACCGCGCCTGTTCTTCCCATCGGTGAGGAGATGGACGACGCAGAGCTGGCAGAGGTGGACGGGGAAGTCCTACTTACAAGCGTTTTCATCCTTGGGCTCAAACTGGCAAAGGTGGCAAAGCTGGCACTCATGGCAGGAACCGTTGCAGCGACCAGCGTGCAGAAGGGATGCGAGCGAGCATCAGAGGCGGTTACATCCCTGACCATGAGAGGCGTGAGCTTGACACAACAGGCTGTGATGATGGCTCAGCAGCACCCGCTGGCCACCAGGATGGTGGGAAGCAGCGTGGCAAGCGCAGGGACGACCGCGGCCGACGGAGGGAGCCTCCAGGACGTGGTCGTGGCAGCAGCCTCGGGCGCGCTTGGAGGCCTTGCTGGCCATGGAGCGGGGAAACTCCCCATCGCGCAGCAGAACCCGTTACCAGTAAGCGCAACGACGGGGTTCGTCACAGGGGCGGGGTTGGATGCGATCTACCGGGCTGTGGACCCTTCGAGACCGGTAACCCTGCGGGACGTGACTGTGGCTGGACTTGGTGGGGCCGCAGGAAGCCTGGGTGTTGACTGGCTCATCCGCGGGGGGCGCTAGAGGACCCTGATGCTGAGAAGGTTTCTGCGGCGGTACGCCGGCGTGGCCTTGGGCTTCAGCGCCGCCATGACCTGGGGCATCGTGTTCAGACTGGTTCCGCGACCACAGGACCCCTGGGGGTCTCAGTTGCTGCGGGCGCTCATGGTCTTCTCCGTCCTGTTCTTCAGTCAGCTCGGAATTAGCGCCGTGGTCGACCCAGAGGTGGGCGCGAAGCTGCGAGAAAAGCTGGAGCATTCGCAGGCGCGGCTGGAGAGGCGGCAAACCCGACATAAGGCGCGCCGCGAGCTTCTGGAGCGGAAAGACGAGGAGGCGAGAAGACGCCTGAAGGAAGCATGGCGGGAGCTGAAGGGAGAGAGAAGGACGAAGCCGTGAGAAGGAGGGCCAGGATGAAGCCGATTGGCCCACTGCTCAAGGACAGCGTACGGTTCGCGACGACTCTCTTACCCCGTGGATCTTCGTCGTGCTGGGGATTCTGGGAAAGATTGACTTCTCAGAGCGGTGGCAGCTGGTCGGGCGACTGGCGATCACGCGGGTGGCGGTCGCGCTTGCCAGCATACCGTTCGACATCGTGATCTACGCCCTGGAAGAGAGGCTGAAGCGGAAGGAAGCAGAGCAACAGGCCGATCGGGGATCTGAGACCTAGGGCTCGCCGCTACGGGTCGCGGGGACGGCCCGAGCCAGGGAGGGGAGTTGGCGGAACTGCTCTTGCTCATTGAGCTCCTGTTCCAGCCCCTGCCCCACCGGGACCTGCGCTACGAGTGGGTGGTGGGGCAGGCGGACTGGTACACGTGCGGGCCGGCGGCGGTGGCGACGCTGCTCACGCACTACTACGGGATTGCCACCACGGAGGCCGAGGCACTGGACCTCGCTGAAGGGTTCATGGTCGCGGCGGGCCGCGAGCCCGGACAGGCGCTCACCGCCCTCGCCCTCCGGCAGACGCTGGAGGCGAAGGGCATCCCCACCCGAGGCTACCGGGTGTCGCCGGAGGCGCTGGCCGATTACTTCGCCCGCGGCGGGCTGCCGGTGATCCTCCACCTCACCGAGCCCCAGAGCAACTGTGTTGTTGGTCAAGTTCGAGCGCCCTCCGGGTTCCACGGGGTGTTG
>DLNB01000017.1:35699-40102 GCA_002479455.1 Acetothermia bacterium UBA7521 | reverse complement strand
ACCCTCCACCGGCCCGACGACGGCCGCTCCCGCCCCGTCACCGAACAGAACGCAGGTATCTCGCTCTCGCCAGTTGGTGAAGCGAGACAAGCTCTCCAGCCCGATGACGAGGATGCGTCGGTAGCCGCCACAGAACATCCACCGCGCTACTTCCAGGGCGTAGATGAACCCGGTGCACCCCGCGACGAGGTCGAAGAACGGGACATGCCGGTTCGTTGTCCCCTCCCGATCCCGCAGCCCCTCGATGATGAACGGAGAGGACCCAGGGACCGGCATGATCTGGACGTTGGAGGAGGTGATCACCAGCTCGACCTCCTCCAGCCGGATCCCCGCGGAGGCGAGAGCCATCTCCGCCGCCTCGGTCCCGAGGCGGGCCGGATCCTCCCCTTCCCCCAAGATCCTCCTCTCCTTGATCCCCGTCCGCTGGGTGATCCACTCATCCGAAGTCAGGACCATTTGCTCCAAATCGTAGTTGGTGAGGATCTTCTCCGGAACAGAAGCCCCTACCCCGAGTACCCCCGGTCGCTCAGCCATCTCCGACCTGCTCCTGCCCCGCCTTACCGAGCATGATCACCGCGTTGTGCCCCCCGAACCCGAACGAGTTCGAGATGGCGATGTCCACCCTTCTGTGCACTGGCCGATGGGGGGTGTAGTTCAGATCGCACTCGGGATCCGGGTGGTCGTAGTTGATCGTCGGGGGCACGAGGTCCTCCTTGATGGCCAAGATCGTGGCCACGGCTTCCACGGCGGCAGCGGCGCCGAGCAGGTGACCGGTCTGGGACTTGGTGGCGCTGATGGAAAGGCGGTGGGCATGGTCGCCGAACAGCGCCTTGATCGCCAACGTCTCGATCTTGTCGTTGAGTGGGGTTGAGGTGCCATGGGCGTTGATGTAGTCCACATCGAGGGGGGAGACCCCGGCCTGGCGGACGGCCCTGGACATCGCCTCCCGCGCTCCGCGGCCCTCGGGGTCGGGAGCGGTGATGTGATAGGCATCGTCGTTCATGCCGAATCCCAGGAGTTCGGCATGGACCCGGGCTGCCCTCTGACGGGCGTGAGAGAGGGTCTCCAAGACGAGGGTTGCTGCCCCCTCCCCGAGGACGAAGCCGTCCCTCTCTCGGTCGAAGGGACGGGACGCTCGCTCGGGCTCGTCGTTCCTTCGGGAGAGCGCCCCGGCCCGGGAAAACCCGGCGTAGGTCACGGGGATCATCGCCGCTTCGCCCCCTCCGGAGAGGACAACATCAGCGAAGCCGCCGCGCAAGAGTATCCCCGCGAGGCCGATCGCATGATTGGCGCTGGCGCAGGCCGTGACCACCCCGAAATTGATCCCCGTGAAGCCGAAAGCGAGCGCGACCTCCGCGGCCAAGCTGTTGGGCATGAGTTGGCTGATGAACCTTGGGCTGACCCGCTCCGCACCCTGACGGAGGAGGATCTCATGGTTCTCGGCCAAGCTTTGGATCCCCCCGATCCCCGTGCCAACGACCACCCCGATCCGGTCCCGATCTTCGCGATCCAACTCCAGCCCCGCATCGGCGAGGGCCTCCCGCGCCGCAACGAGGGTCATCTGGGCCGCCCGATCCAGTTTACGGGGATTCTTTCCCATCTCCCGCAAGCCATCGGGAGCGAAGTTCTCCACCGGCGCCCCGATCTTGGTGGGAATCCCTGCGAGGTCAATGCCCTCGTCAACCCTCTTCGTTCCCGAGACCCCCTTTTGCAGCGCCTCCCAGAACGCTCCCACGCCGATGCCGATCGGAGACACGACGCCCATCCCCGTCACGACAATCCTGTCCCTGCTCTCCTTCACTTTGATCGCCTCCGCGCCGCCTAGCAGCAGGTGAGTCCACCATCCACAACGACCACCTGGCCCGTGACGTAGGCCGCGGCATCCGAACAGAGAAACACCACCACCTCCGCCACCTCCTGCGCTGTCCCCACCCTGCGGAGTGGGATCCGAGACAGGATCTCGGTTCGGATCTCCGGAGCGAGGCCCGCGGTCATCTCCGTGTCAATGAAACCGGGACAGACCGCGTTGACTCGCAGCCCGCGCGTGGCAAACTCCTTGGCGAGGGCCTTGGTCAGCCCAAGGAGCCCCGCCTTGGCCGCAGAGTAGTTCGCCTGGCCAGCGTTGCCCACCAGCCCGGCCACGGAGGAGACGTTGACGATCGCCCCCTCCTTCCGGCGGAGCATCGCCCTCGCTGCCGCCCGGATGACGTGGAAAGCTCCGGTCAGATTGACCTGAAGAACCTCCGCCCATTCCTGGGAAGACATCCTAACCAGCAGCCCGTCTCGGGTGATGCCGGCGTTGTTCACCAGGACGTCGACGTGCCCGTAGTGCTGCAGGACGGCATCGAGGAAGAACGTCGCCTCATCCGGGCGGCCCACGTCGGCGGGGACGAACAGGGCCTCCGCGCCGGACTTCGCCAGCTCGGCAGCGAGCGCCTGCCCTCGCTCCACATCACGCCCGCAGAACGCGACCCGCGCTCCTCCCCAAGCCAGCCTCTCGCAGATCGCCCGGCCGATTCCGCGGCTCCCCCCTGTGACCACCGCTACCTTCCCCCTAACCTCCATCCCCCCTCCCTAGCTCGGACACGACCTCCTGGGGATCCCGTCCGTCGGTCGCCACCGCTCGACATTGGGGAGCGATCCGCCGGACGAGGCCGGTGAGGACATCCCTTGGTCCCACTTCCACGAACGTCCCCACCCCGAGCGCGGCCATCCGCTGGACCGCCTCCTCCCACCGGACGGGGGCCGTCATCTGGGCCACCAGGCCGTCTCGGATCTCGGTCGGATCGTAGGATACAGCAAGGCGAACGTTGAGCAGGATCGGAGTGCGGGGCCTTTGGATCGGAACCTGGGCCAGGAAGCGGGCGAACTCCCTCTGAGCCTCCTCCATGAGCGGAGAGTGGAATCCCCCGCTCACCGGGAGCTCGACTACCCTCTTCGCGAGGGGGGCGAGCTCGCGCTTTGCTGCCTCAAGGACCTTTCTCTCCAGCGCGACCACCACCTGTCCGGGGCAGTTGTAGTTGGCTGGGGCGATCATCCCCAGCCGCCCCAAGTCGGCGAGGGCCCGGGGGAGTTCCTCGCAGCGGACGCCGAGGAGGGCGAGCATCGCCCCGGGGTTCCGCGCCGCGGCCCGGGCCATGAACCTCCCGCGCTCCGCCACCGTCCGCAGTCCGTCCTGGAACGACAGGGCACCGGCGGCCACCGCGGCCGTGAATTCGCCCAGGCTGTGTCCGGTCACGAGGTCGGGCTGCCACCCGTGGTCGGCAAGGAGGCGGAACATGATGTGGCTCACAGTGAAAATCGCTGGTTGCGACCGGCTGGTGTCGCTCAATTCCCCTGCCGGCCCACGGGTGCAGAGATCCCAGAGGTCCCAGCCCAATACAGCGGAGGCCGTGTCGAAGACTTCCCTCGCTTCGGCAGACCTTTCCCCGAGAGACCGCCCCATCCCCCGAACCTGGGATCCCTGACCGGGGAAGACCGCGGCGTTCCGCATCATCTTCCCCCTGGCCTGATGCTCAACCGGCGAGAATCCCCTTGCCGAACCGGGAATGTCCCTCCCCAGGTCATCCGCTCGCATTGGCCCCCAAGGCAAGGGCGATGACCGCCTCAGCGACCCGCTCCCCCTGCACTGTGGCCACCGCCTGCACGTGGTAGAAGCCCGCCCGGGCCTTGACCAACCTCGCTTCGTAGATCAGCTGGTCCCCAGGGAGGACTGGCTTTCGAAACTTGGCCCGGTCAACCCCCACCAGGTACCCAATGCTCGTCTTGGGGAGCGATCGGGCAACGAGGACTCCAGCAGCTTGGGCCATCCCCTCCAGAATCAGGTTCCCGGGCATCACCGGTTCCGCAGGAAAATGTCCGACGAAAAAAGGCTCATTGATGGTCACGTTCTTCAGGACCTTCACCCAATTCTCACCCTCTTCCAGGACCCGGTCGATCAGCAGCAAGGGGTACCGATTGGGGATCAGCCCCTGGATGTACGCGATGCCCTTCTCAGCCATCAGCGACGCCTCGACCACTGTGTTGTGAGCCCGGCGGAAGGGCACGTCGCCCCGAGGCCATCGGCGCACAACGTTGAAAAACGTGGGCTCACCGCTGGCACGTGAAGCCCATGGCAGACTAAAGTCTGAGAGCGAACCCGCCTGGGAAGAACGTCAACCCCTCCCGACGCAGGGCGACCGTGTAGGCATCCCAGCCCGAGTACAGCGCCCACAGGGTATGGATCAGGCCCACTCCCCAGTACAAGGAGAAGCCTGGGTAGGGGAGCATGGTGGCCAGATACCCACCTCCCAGAACGAGGGCAACGTCCACCACGAAGTGGGTGAGCGCTTTGTCGTACTCTGCATTGAGGTACTGTCCTAGACCCGGGATGGCGAACGAAGCGATTCCGTGGATGAGAGGAT
>DLNB01000017.1:0-35521 GCA_002479455.1 Acetothermia bacterium UBA7521 | reverse complement strand
TTCGTTTCCTGCCGTGCCCATCCCGCCACACCCAGGCCCACCACCGCCGCCAACACCACCGCTACGATCCGCATCTAGCCTCCTTCGATCTCGGTCAACACTTCATCGGGGATGTCGAAGTTCGCCACGACTTCCTGCACGTCCTCTTCTTCGTCCAGGGCATCCATGAGCTTGAGCAGCCGCTCGGCGTCCTTTCTCTCCACCCGCACCGTCGCCTTGGGGACGAACGCGATCTCCGCCCGGGCCACCGTCACGCTCTCGGCCTTGAGCGCATCGCGCACCGCGGCCACATTCGACGGTGAGGTGTAAAACGTCATGACCCCATCTTCGTCAGAGAAATCGTCGGCCCCCGCCTCCGCCGCAACAAGGATCAGAGCTTCGCGATCCGCATCGGGAGGTATCTCCCCCGCCTCGACCACCCCCCGGCGATCGAACTGCCAAGCCACGCTTCCTTCCCCACCCAGGCTTCCACCATGGCCCTCAAAAATGTTGCGCACCGCGGAAGCCGTGCGGTTGCGGTTATCGGTGAGTGCACGGAGGAGGATCGCCACTCCACCGGAGCCGTAGCCCTCATAGGTAACTTCGGAGTACTGGATCCCATCCAAGTTCCCAGCACCCTTCTTGATCGCCCGCTCGATGTTATCCTTGGGCATGTTCGCTGCCCGCGCCCGCTCGATCGCGGCGGCGAGGGTGACGTTGGTATCAGGATTGGAGTCCTGACGCGCACAGACGATGATCTCGCGCGTCAGACGGGAGAACAGACTGGAGCGCTTCTTGTCCTGCGCCCCTTTGCGGTGCTTGATGTTCGCCCACTTGGAATGACCAGCCATCGTTTCCCCCTCAGCCCGACAGAGAATGATAGTGACCCATCGGGAATCGGGCAAGGCGCGGCAGTTGCACCCGACTGAACTGGGAAGGAGACTTGTCCGCGATGGAACCTGATCTACGTCGGATCGAAGAGGCAGCACGGCTTATTGCCTCAGCCCGCGTCGCGTGGGCCCTCACCGGTGCCGGGGTGAGCACCGCGTCCGGGATCCCCGACTTCCGCTCTCCCGGCGGGTTGTGGGAACTCGCAGATCCGGACGAGGTGTCCTCCGTGAACGGCTTCCGCCGCAACCCGACGGTGTTCTACAGCTTCTGGGTGTGGCGGTTTCAGCACATGGAATCGGCGCCGCCGAACGAGGTCCACACCCTGCTTGCGCGCTTGGAGGCGCAGAGGCGCCTGCGAGGGGTCATCACCCAGAACATCGATGGGTTACATCAACGGGCCGGTTCCCGCGTCGTGTTCGAGGTCCACGGCCATGTTCGTTCAGGAACCTGCCTCCTCTGCAGAAGTGCCTACCCGATGACCGAGATCATCCATCAGGCCGAAACGCTGGGGTTAGCCCACTGCCCGTGCGGGGGGCTCATCAAACCGGACGTGGTCCTGTTTGGCGAAGATCTTCGACCCGACTTCGCGCGGGCGTGGGCAGCAAGCACGGAAGCGGATCTCCTGGTCGTCCTCGGGACTTCCCTTACCGTGTGGCCGGTGGCGGGGCTCGTGCCCCGTCTGTCCGCCCGCGGCGCGACGCTGATCATCGCCAACCGTGAGCCCACCCCGTACGATGACCAGGCAGACGTACTGTTGCGGGGCGACCTCGTCGCGACCGCACGGCTTCTCGGAGAGGAGCTAGAGGTGAACGTGGATGCGTGAGATCGAGGTTGGCAAGCTGCTAGCACAGCAGGGGGAGACCCTCGCCGTAGCCGAGTCGTGCACAGGCGGGCTCCTCGCCGGTCGGATCACCGACGTACCGGGGGCGTCCGCGTACTTCCTAGGGGGGATCATCGCCTACAGCAACGAAATCAAGGCAACGCTCCTCGGAGTGCCCGAGGCAATCATCGTGTCGAAGGGTGGGGTGTCTGCGGAGTGCACGCAGGCGATGGCCGAAGGAGCGCAAAGCTTGCTGAGAACAGACTTCGCCCTCGCCATCAGCGGGATCGCTGGACCCGGAGGCGGAACTCCGGATAAGCCCGTGGGGCTGGTGTACGTCGCGCTGGCCTCCCCGTATGGAGTATGGGTGGAAGAGCATCGCTTCGTGGGGTCCCGCAACGAGAATCGCCGGGCCGCCTGCGACGCTGCGCTCGACCTTCTCCTCCGTCATCTGAGGGGCCGGTGACCTCTCCACAACCCGCGAGGCCGCGCTGGGCTACCCTGCGCTGGGCTGGGTTGGTGGCGTTCATGCTCGGTGGCCTCGCCTTGTTCGGCGCCCTCATCTACCTCAGCGGACCGGCGCAGGTGTTCGCCGACATCAAGAAGGTAGGCGTTGTGGGGTTCCTGGCTGTGGTCTTGAGCGTGCTCGCCTCCATGCTCACGTGGGCCCTGAGTTGGCACGCCCTCCTGCGCGGAGCTGGCATTGCGGTCCCCTGGCACCGCACCGTATCCCCCCTCCTCGCCGGATTTGCGGTCACCTACCTCACCCCCTCGATGTACATTGGAGGGGAACCCGTACGGGCCAACTGGGTTGCCCGAGATCAGGGGATCCCCATGGCCCGGGTGATGGCCACGGTGATCGCCGAGCGGATTCTGTCGGGTTTCTCTGTCCTCGCGTTCGCCTCGATCGGAGCGGTGCTCACCCTCATCTCCCCGGGCGTGTCCGTTGCCGACAAAGCAGTCGTGGGAATCGCTCTTGGAACGCTGGCGCTGATCTTGTTAGCAGCAGTTGCGCTCCTCGCGCGAGACATCCGCTGGATCTCCCGCTTTCTGAGATGGCTTGCGCGGTACTTGCCGGGTCGGGAACGGCTCCTTCGCGCCGCGGGCCATGTGGCCGAGATGGAGGCCGAGATTCACCGAGCGTTCACCCTCTACCGCAGTTACACTCTGTTCGCGTTTGCCCTGCAGCTCCTCACGGTGTTCCTCAACTACGTCCGACCGCAGATCTTCTTCTACTTCACCCAAGGCGACCTGTTCACGTTCCCCCAGCTCTCGCTCTACTTCACGCTGAGCCTGTTCGTCAACGCGTTTCTCTGGGTGACTCCCGGCGGGTTCGGGATCACGGACGGAGGCCGTGTTGGGGTGTTCAGCCTTCTTGGTGTCCCGCTCAGTGCAGCAGTGGCGTTCAACGTTCTGTTTCGATTTGTCGACCTCATCCTCGTCGGGTTTGGTGTGCAACTCCTCCTCCGCCGCGGCCTCCTCCAACTGCGCAGGGGGCGGGTTGCGATGACGGTAGACAGCACCAGCCCCGAATCCAAGGATTCCCCGCCTACCGACGCCAGGCTGCGCTGAGCCACCCGACCCGGCAAGGTTGCGCCTGCCCAGCACGAGCTGCGCCCATCGCACCACCGAGTGCAGGACACGGCCGTCGTGGTACAATCCGATGCTTGCGGTTCGACGAAGGAGGAACCCGTGAAGATGAAGCTTGGTGCTCTCGTCCTGGTCGGCATGATCACCCTCGGTACCTGCGCCTTCTCCCAGGCGAAACTGGAGGCGTTTCCGGTGGGAACCACGACCATGGTGTTCACCGTGACGACCGAGGACCTGAGCGCCCCCCAGACGCTTGAGCTCCAGGTGGTCGTGCACCCGAACAGCACCTACACCGTGAGCATGCGGGCAGAAGCGACAGGCACGGGAGATCAGCTCTCGGGCTTCGGCTTCCTGTTTGGTGCCGCGGGCCTGGCCTACGGAGGGGGAGAGGACGTGAGCTTATCCGCGCTTCAGGTGCTTGTGGACCAGCGGAGCCGACTGCAGGAAGGCGATGAGTACTTGCTCCCCGGAGGGGGAACGTTCACCGATGTGGCCTTGGTCGACATCGCGGGGGTGCGGTGCGTGGAAGGCTCGTACGTGGATCCCAAGAATCGCGACACGCGGATGACCGTTGCCTTTGGAATCTCCAAGCCCGTGTACACGGTGCCACGCGTCCGTGTGGAGCGACTGCGGGGCGGAACGTGGCAGACCGTATTCCTGATGGAACTGGTTGCGTACACCTTCGTCGGACCGTAGCGCCTCCATGCCGCTCCTAGAATTGGCGGGGATCACCAAGGACTACCGGCTCGGCAAGACCTTCGTACACGCTCTGCGCGGCCTGGACCTGACCATCGAACAGGGTGAGATCGTGGCCCTCATGGGGCCGTCCGGATCAGGCAAGTCCACGCTGATGCACATCCTGGGAGCCTTGGACACACCGACGAGCGGCATGGCTGCGTTTGACGGGCAGAGCCTGCAGCAGCTCTCGGAAAACCAGCTGGTGACCCTGCGAGGACGCAAAGTGGGATTTGTCTTCCAGACGTTCAACTTGGTCCCAACGCTGTCGGCGCAGAAGAATGTGGAGCTGCCGATGATCTTCCTCGGGGTACCCAAACGGAAACGCGCCGCGCGGGCCAAGGAGCTTCTGACCAAGGTCGGTCTCGCGGACCGTATCCGGCACAAGCCCAACGAGCTCTCCGGCGGCGAGCGCCAACGGGTGGCCATCGCCCGGGCACTGGCCAACAACCCGGAGATCATCCTCGCCGATGAGCCCACCGGGAACCTGGATACGGAGACAGGGGGAACGATTCTTGAACTCCTGCGACGACTGAGCGTGGACGACGGCAAGACCGTCGTCCTGGTGACCCACGACCCCGAAGCCGTTCGGATTGCCGGTCGCGTGATCCGTCTGCGAGACGGGCGCACGGTTGAAGAGAAGGCCAATGCTTAGGGACTTCCTTGTGCTGGCTGGCTCCAGCATCCTCCACCGCAAGATCCGCAGTTGGCTCACGGTGATCGGGGTGTTCATCGGGATCACGGCCGTGGTCGCCCTCATCTCCGTTGGACTGGGTCTGGAGCGCACGATCGACGACGAGGTGGCCAAGGTGTTCGGCGTGGACACGTTCGTCCTCGCCCCCCGTGGGTCGTTCGGGCCGGCGCGAAGCAGCGAAGGTTCCAACCAGTATGCACTTGATCTTGAGTGGCTGCGCACCCTAGACGGTGTGCAGACCGCTGCTGCCGTACGTCAGCGCACGGCCTTCGTCCAAGGCCAGCCAGGGCCGGAGGGGCGGCTCGCCCAGGGGTTCCTGCCCGTGATGGGCCTCTCCCCTGAGTTGATCACGTCGTTCTCGTCGTTCGTGGGGTCGTTGGAGGTCGAGCCGGGGGGACGGCTGTTCCAGGAAGCGGACAGCGTGGTCGCTGTGCTGGGCCGCGAGGTGGCAACCCGGTTGCGCGTGGACGTGGGACAGACGATCGTCATCGCGGGCGACGCCGACAAGCCGGAGATCACGTTCACGGTGGTCGGCATTCTGGCAACGGCCGACGATGAACGCCCCCAACAGGGCTTCACCTCGGGCATGCCCGCGAGCGCCACCACGATCTACATCCCCTACGGCACCATGGAGTCCTTATGGGGGCCGGCTCAGGATGTGTTGGTCACCCTGGTGCGTACCGCGCCAGGGCGCGATGTGGACGAGGTGGCGAACCGAGCTCAGGCGGAGCTCCGGGCGCGCGGGTCCCGGGTCACTGCCATCACCTACAGCGACATCAGCAGTGCCATCGGAACCGTGACCTCGACCGTGAGCGCGTTCCTGGCGGGCATCGCGGGCATCTCCCTTCTCGTGGGGGGGGTAGGCGTGATGAACACGATGTTCACCTCCGTCCTCGAGCGCACCAAGGAGATCGGAATCATGAAGGCGGTCGGGGCGAAAAACAGCCACATCCTGTCCATCTTCGTGATCGAATCCGGGATGATGGGCCTCGTCGGGGGGATCGTGGGGACGCTGCTCGGCCTTGGACTCAGCGCTGTAGCCTCCGCCATCATCGGGCGGATGTTCGACGTTAGGATTGCCGTCGTCGCCAGCCCGGTGCTGATCACAGCGACGCTGGGTGGGTCGTTTCTGCTGGGGGCAGTCGCGGGCCTATGGCCCGCACGGCGTGCTTCGAAGCTGCCCGTGGTGGACGCGCTCCGCTACGAATGAGCCGAGGGGGCAAGAGCAGCGATAAGACTCCCCACAAGGCCCAAGCCAGCGCCAATCGCCAACCCCCACACGACCACCCCCACCCACACGTGGGGGAAGCTGGGGACCACATCCCGAATGTAGGGAAGCGATCTTCCCCACACCCACAAGCTCCAGCAGATACCGATGTACAGACCGCCGCCGGCAAGCCCTACCACGGCCCCCAGGGCGAAGAACGGGGACCGTTGCATCGCTGGATTCGCCCCGCAGCTCCGCAGCAGGGCAAGCTCTCGTCCCCACGCCGTCGCCGTACGGGTTGCTGCACGATGGCCCAACCACAACGCAAGGGATAGCGTCCCCACCAGCGCCACCAACGCACCGATGCGCGAGGCGGGAGGAACGCGGGTTCGCCCGGGCGACTGTTGGTGGTACTGGACTCCGACAACCTCGGTCAGCGTTCGGAGTCGGGGTTCCACAGTGGATCGGACTTCGGGCGACAGAAGCCGCACGAGGAGGGACCGCTGGGTGATGGCAATCGGCTCGGTTTCCCCCGGGAAGCGGAAGGTGACTCCATCTACACCAGGCCAAGTCCATATCTCGCTTCCCAGTCGAGCGATGGTTGCCTCGGACGGGTCGGACGCGAGCTGGGCCACGAGGTACGCCTCGGCCGTCGGTCCAGTTCCCGGTGCGGTGGGGATGAGAAACAAGGCGGTCCCGCTCACAAGAACGGCCGCCACGGCCACTGCCCACAGGGCAAGGCCTCCCGGACGTCCCGCGCTCCGCCGCAGCGCATCTCCCACCACAAACACGATCCCAGAGCTCACCCCAACACCCCCGGTCGCAGGTGCACCGCGTATTGAAGAAGAGGCTCCCGCTCTTTGGGTGGGAACCCGTGCCGAGAGGGAATCTCCGAATCACGAGCTGTCGCCAGCACAGCCACCCCGACCTCGTTGACCCCTTTCAACATCGCCACGAATCGGTCTTGGTCATCCACGGACAGTCCCCGAAAGGGATCATCGCACAGGAGGACCGCTGGTTCGGGACACAAGGAGAGGGCGAGGACGAGCTTTCTCTGGCCCATCGCGTCGAGGGCTGCCGCCGGTGCCTCCTCTTCCCCCTTCAAACAGGCGAGTTCGAGAGCCCGCGCCGCATGTTCCCGTGCCTCGGAGCCCCCGATTCCCAGCGCGCGCAGTTTGAACTCCAGGTTCCCGCGGACGGATCGCCGATCGAGGACCACGGGCTGTTCGGGCATGTACCCGATCCGCCGCCGCAGCTCCCGCGCCCGCGCCGGGGAGAGACGCGCCATGTTTCGCCCCAGGACAAGAATCTGTCCTCCGCTGGGATCTCTCTCCCTCAGGATGAGTTCGAGCAAGAGGGTTTTGCCCGAGGACGGCGGCCCGGCCACAAACACGAACCCATCCCCGGGGAGACCGAACGAGAGATCGTCGAGGACGAGCACTCCGTCGTCGGTTGCGTACCGCAGCTCCGATACCTGAATCGCTACCCGCATCGTCCGATGAAGAACCGCTCCTTCCCAGAGAGATCCATGTCCACCCTCGTTTCTACCCAAGAAAAGGCCGCCCGGGCAAACCGGAGGACGGCTTCTCCCTGGTCGTGCCCGATCTCGACGAGGATCGCCCCACCCGAGAAGAGATGTCGAGGAGCCTCGGCAAGGACGATCCGGATCGCGGACAAGCCATCGGGCCCGCCATCGATGGCCTGACGCGGCTCGTACTGCCGCACCTCGGGCTCCAGGGTCGCGAGATCGGGACGGGCCACATACGGCGGGTTCGCCACGATGAGGTGAAACCTCTCCGGTACATGGGAGAACCAGTCGGACTTTCGCACCTCAACCCGCCCATCCAGGCCATGGGCTCGCACGTTCCGCCGCGCACAGGCCAGGGCACGCGGGCTCGCGTCCACCGCCACCACCGACACGTCCGGCCTGGCCTGGGCTATGGCCAGAGCAAGGGCCCCGGTCCCCGTCCCCAGGTCGAGGGCGCGCGGGCAGCGCGGAAGAGAACGGAGGACGGACACCGCCCGCTCCGCGAGTTCCTCCGTCTCCGAACGAGGGACGAACACCCCGGGACAGACCGCGATGTCGAAGTCGAGGAACCCGGTCTGGCCCTCCAACAGGGGCAGCGGGACCCGTCTGGCTCGGGCGGAAACAAGCATCCGGTACCGACGTCTTGCAGAGGGAGAAATGTCCGAACCGACAAGGCCCAGCGACGAGCCCGCCGCGAGCACCCACAGCCGTCGCGCCTCGCGAACCGGCGATGCGATCCCTGCGCGTGCGAGCGCCCTGGAACCGTTGGCCACTGCATCCCTAACCCATCCAGTAGTTGGGCCCACCCTATCCTTCCCCCGTACAATGAGCCAAAGCAAATGCATTGTAGCAAGAAAGGGGGCAGTGTGGTGCGCATTACGTTCAAGGCAATCGTTCTCGTGGCTGTGGGGCTGACGGTGGCGGGGTGCGCGTTCTTCGGAAGCGAGGAACAGCCCGTGGACTTCTGGCAACCCGTCGTGTCGCCAGACCAGGTGTTCCTGGCCTACATCGCCAAGGGAGCGAAGAGCTACGACCTGTTCGTCCTTGACCTGACAACGAACCAGGAACAGCTCGTGCTCGCGCTGGAGCGGGATATCGTATACCCAAGCTGGTCTCCCGACGGAACTCGGATCGCTTTTATGTACGTTGAGGACAAGGACAACTGGGATATCTTCACCGTGGAGGTCGGTACGGGAACTGTGTTCCGGGTGACATCCGATGCGGCCGCCGATGTCAACCCGACGTGGGCAGCGAATGACCGGATCTTGTTCAACTCCAACCGCGGTGGACAGTGGGGGGCGTACACGATCAACCCGGACGGAACAGGATTGAAGAAGATATCGTTCGATCGTCCGCCGAAAGGGTAGCGCCATGGTGAGCGTCTCGGGGGTGATCCTCGCCGCCGGTGCAGGAACGCGGTTCAGCGACGCAGAGCCTAAGGTCTGGGCTCGCCTCGCGGGGCGGCCTCTCCTTTGGCACGTGATCGACGCGTTCGCTCGCTCGGGGGACGTGGACGAGTTCGTTGTCGTTGTCCGCGCCGGGGATGAACACCGTTTGGGTGGTCTGCCGGAGGTCAGCGTCCCCCTTCACGCGGTCCGCGGCGGGGAGAGGCGCGCCGACTCGGCCCGGGCCGGGCTATCCCGAGCCCGAGGAGACTACGTCCTCATCCACGACGGGGCCCGCCCCCTTGTGTCACCGGACCTCATCCAGCGGGTTCTTGAGGCGACGAGGCACCACGGAGCGGCTGTGCCGGTGGTACCGGCAGCGGACACTGCGCGCTACGCCGCCAACGGATGGCTGAGAGGAGAGGCGATCGCCCGCGCGGGGCTCGTCCTCATCCAGACCCCCCAAGGGTTCAGACGAGACATCCTTTCCCGCGCCTACGGAGCGGCTGAAGATCAGGGGATCGACTTTCCCGATGACGCGGCCGCTGTCCTCGCGCTAGGCCACGCTGTGGCCGCGGTTCCCGGTGACCCGGCCAACCTGAAAATCACCCGTCCCGAGGATCTCACTCTGGGCGAGCGGCTCCTCGCTGCCGGCAGCTAGATCCTCACTTCTCGGCCCAGGCGGGCATCGCCCTCATGTAGTGCGCCGCTCGCTCGCGGGCCTCCCGCTCCGTGATCCCAGGCTGCCAGGTCATAAGCCACTGCGCGACTCCCGCCTGGACCCGTCCCTCGGGGTACAGGTTTCCTTGGGAATCGGCGCAGTATCTGCAAAACTGGTCCGAAGGCCCTTTCAGGTTCGGGTCCGCAAGAGGCCCGCCGCACGAGTGACAGTACTGACCCATCGCCCACCTCCTCGGCACGACGGGCTGAATCCTATCATCCCCGGCGGTTCCCTCCACACAGAAGACAGGCACCGGGCCAGACCGACGTCAATCCACTCTCGCGGGCGCCCTGGCCTCACGGGTGCCAGGTCCGCCGGGCTCGAACCCGGGCACCCGAACAGCTGAGAGGTGATCCTGCGTGTCATGATGCCCTCCACGGTACCGCCGCAAGTTCGCTCTGTATTCTCCATCGCGCACGTGCATCCTCAGAGTGCCTCCACACTCGGAGGCAAGGAGGAACGACGATGACGGAGTGGAACGTAGTTGTCCTGACAGGGATCGCAGCGGTCACCTCGGGCGCGTCTGCGGCGCTGCTCCGGTGGATGTGGAGGAGCGATGCGGCGGAGGCGATCCCCCTGACCACACCCAGAACCGTCGCCTTCACGACAGGCGAGTCCATTCCCCTGGAGAACAGGATCATCGTGAACCGGGTCGCGTTCCTCGCCCAGCAAGGAGGGGTTCCCGGTCCCCCGCAGCCCCAGCTCCATGGATGGAGTGCGGGGGCAGAACCGTGAACGCCGCACTCCGACCAGCCCGCCAACCTTCCCCACCTGCGCAGCGGGGTCCACCCACCCCGTTGCGCGCTGTTCGGGCAGGCATGCCCCGCCCGATCATTCCCTGCTTGTGCGAAGCGCCCGCTAGATCAGAACACGTTCTCCACCAGTCCCTCGTCATCACAGGCGATCACGGTGGCCTTCTCGACCGCGGGGAAAGCGGAGAGGGCACGCGCGAACGCCACGAGGTCGGCACCCTGTCGCGGCCTCACGAGGTAGGTCAACTCCATGCGTCGCCCATCGTGAACGGACCGGGTACTGACAAGGCGAAACGACCGAAAATGGCGTGCGAAGGCATCGCGCGGGAAGGCTTCTTCGCCGCCGCCCTCGGTGGGCACGGTGAACTTCACCAGCGTTTCCCCCCGGGGGTGCTTCCCGACCCTGAAGAAGCGGACGGCGAGCATGAACAGGCCGATGAGCCCCACGCCCGCGGCCGTCTCGGCGAACATCCCCACCCCTGCCCCCATCCCCGCGGCCAGGCCGAGGAAGATGAACGCGGCATCCCGAGTGTCCTTCACCGGCGTACGGAAGCGAATTACAGCCAGCGCGCCCACCAATGTAAACGCCCGGGCGACCTGGTTCGAGATGATAAGCATGACGAGCGACACGATGAGCGCGAGGTAGAGGAGCGTGTGCTGGATCGTGATCGAGAACGCCGCTCCCGGGGTGGCGAGGCGGTAGATGAGCGCCACGTAGAGACCGAGCCCAAGACTCACTGAGACAACGGTGAGCACCGTCCTCAAGCTGACAAGGATCACATCAGAAGAGCCGAACATGGGACCATACCTCCTTTGGGGATGGTGAGTCCAAGACGAGGTTTTCGATGGACGCGGCGTACTTGGAACATGCCCGTCGCAGCAGGGGGAACCGCCGGGTGAGCTGACGAAGGGCTTGGGGAACAACATCCGTGAACTTGATCTCGAGGATCGCCCCGTGGGTGAGGATCGGGCGGAGATCCTCCTCATCATGGATACCCTCGAGGCGAGGGAACGCTGCGGCACGGAGGTTTCGATCGATGGTAATCCGCACCGTGTCCTGATCGGCAAACTCGACGTAGGCCTCCCGCTCGTAGGCGATGAGCGCCGTCGGAACGAACGCATGGCGGTCCATCAGGTAGAGAAGCCGTTGCAGTACGCTCGGGCAGCCTCCTGCAGAACCCAGGCCGTCCCGCGCCGCAAGACACGCCAGCCAAGCATCGGTCAGGCGGGCCTTCTCCTTGCGATAGACTTGTCCCCGACGGGCCTTGCGTTCGAGGAAACAGGCTGCGGATCCCGGTTCGTCGTAGGTGCGAACGCGGTACTTCTGCCGGATCAGGCCGCCGCTCTTTTTGGCGTGGTAGCAGATGAGGCTGGGGGAGTCGAAGTACACGCTGCGTACCGTGTACGCATTGCCAGGCTTCCCCTGCGCGTGGAGGTCCACCTCTAGCTGAGAGGAGAGAAAGCGGGACATCCTTCGCGCTACGTCGGGCGACAGGAGGTACTTCAATTCCAGCCGACCGCTGGTCCCTGGCCCATGGGATCCATTTCTAGGTTCTGCAGGGAGAGCAAGGGATCGCTGCGGGTCGCAGGTTGCGGTGGGGCGCTCGGACCGTCGGTGAACCAACTCGGATCCGGGGACAAGCATCGTTGCCTAGCCCAGATCGCCGGAAACCGCCCGTGACTTGCCGCCCTCGGGTTGATCCATCTGATTGGCAGCAGAAGGATTGAAGAACCTGGCGTGCTGCACGGAGATCACCGGAACCGGCCCGCCGCAGCGCCAGCGTAGGTCACGCTGCCCGCAACCCTGAACTGGGCAACCTGGGTCCCCGGGGTGTACGTGCCCCCTGAGTAGAGGCCATCTACAACTGTTCCGGTGGATCGTCCTCCGGAGTAGATCGTGTAGGTGGAGCCGCTCTTCAGACGAGGAGAAGCGACCACCACTGACTGGTACGCCTTGGCCGGGGCGAAGGTCACCACGCTCCCACTGTCCGCTGCAGCGATGTGAACGAGGCTCCCCGCCGGCTGCACCGAGGGGAATGTCATCAGCACCGAGTTCACGGTCGAAGAGGCGCTCGGAGCCTGCGCCATCCCGGCACTGCCGGCGGCAACCAGGTACCCGCCGGTCATGGTGAAGGTGCGGTCGTAGTCAAGTGCACCCTCCATGTTGATCGTGGGACCGTGGATGAGAACGACCCCTCCGGTCATCACGATCGAACCGTTGACGTCGATCCCGTCACCCATGGCATCGATGACGATGTGCCCACCGTTGATGTAGAGCCAATTGTCGGCGCCGCCGCCCATGGCCTGAGGACCCATCTGCCTCATCATCGGAACTCCACCCGTACCGCTGGCGGCGTTGATGGCGTCGTCGCTGGCCACGATGCGGATATGGCCATTGTTGATCGTGATCACTGCGCTCTCGATTCCCTCGTAGCATGCCGTGATGTCGATGTCTCCGCCGTTGATCGCGATCGTGGAGTCGGCGTGTACGGCGTCATCCCCGGAGGCCAATGCGAGCCGGCCGCCGTTGATCGTGATGCTATCATTGGAGTGGATCGCATCATCCGCGGCATCGATCGTGATCGTCCCGCCGTCGATCGTGATGTCGACGTTGGCCTTGATCCCTTTTGCCCTGCCGGATGAAGCTGTGCTCACGGCAGGCTGGTCCCAGATCCGCATGCCCGGCAGGGGCATCCGGCCTGTCGTTTGCCTCTCGGGGGCGTTGGTGCTGCCGCCACCTGACACGATCGTGATGTACCCGTTGCTGATCAGTACGCTCGTTTCAGACTGGATGCCGTCATCATCGGCCTTGATGCTGATCGTGCCGCCCTCGATGCGCACGAATCCCTTTGAGGGGTCCTCCTCGTTGCTGGCTTGGATCCCGTCGTTGCCCGCGATCACCGTGATGGTGCCGCCGGTGATGACAATCGAGTCTTTGCCCTTGATGCCATGGTTGGCTGCGTGAACCGTGATCGTGCCGCCGGTGATCGTCAGGGCGTCCTTGCTCTGGATCCCGTTGTTGTAGTTCGCGTTCACGATGAGAGATCCGGTCCCAGTGATCGCGAGGTCATCTTTGCTGAACAGGGCTGCGTTGGGATCGTCCGCGCCGGGGGTGTCGAACACGTACGAGCTTCCATCCGTGAGGACGTTCTCCGTGCCGGCAGCCAGGGCGATCACGACGTCCTTGGCGTGGGCAACGTAGATCGGGGAACTCGTGGAACAGGTGATCCGCACCCCGTTGAGGATCAGGACGACGGGATTCTTATCCGTGGAGTCCACCACGATCTGCCCATCGTCCAGCGTCCCGCGAATGCTGTACGTCCCACCGGCCCGGATAAGAACACGACGCCCTTGGGCGATGGCTCCGCTTCCCGTCACCGTGATCGAGCTGCCAGCAAGGTCAATCTGAGTCACAGAGGTACGGGTTGTTGTTTCGCTTGCTACAGCGACGGGGGTGACCCCAGGGCCTGGGGGAGCGGCCACACTGGTCGCCCCCTCATCACTGTTCAGGATCCCTGGGTTCCCCGCCAAGTCCCCATCCGAAGCCAACGATGCCCCTGCCAGCGCGGGAACCTGCGACGCCGCGACTGCTGAGTCCAATCCCCCTCTCGACAGGCACGGAAGCAGGATCAGGGCGGAAACCCCAAGTGAACAAACCACAAATCCGATGATCCAACTTGAGACGCGCATATCTCCTCACCTCCAAGAGGCGCAATGATAGGAACGAGAGGGCGGGCAACTGGTGTCACGCCTATGGCAAACCTGTGGAGACCGATTCCGTGGCCAGGCATGGCGTCTTCAAATCCCGAGAAGCATCGCCCCAGCCAACTCGCCCGTGAGCGACGGGGCACTGGCACACGCCTGACTGCCTCGGTCCGCCGGGGGTCCCCTCTCTCCTGCGCAGCTTCAACCTCTGGCACCCCAGCGAACTGGGGTACATCGAATCAGCTCGGAGTTCAGGCTGTGTCCAGCGAGTGACGGAGACACAACCCTACGGGCAGGTGGCGGAACGACGGCCTCCGGACTGCCGGCTTCTGCTCGGCCACGCCAGTCGCCACGCTGGCCAGGAAGGATGGCCCTGCAGAAGATGAAAGCGGTTTTCGCTGCACTCAGCGCTGCCGCGCGATCTCCTTGAGCCGGTAGAGGAGGTCGAGGGCTTCGAGCGGGGTCAGACGATTAGGGTCAACCGCTCGCAACTCGCGCAGCACAGGATCATCGCCAGAAGAGAAGAGGGAAAGCTGTTCCCCACGAGGGTCAGACGTGACGGACGCCACTCTTTCGGTCTCGTCCAATGCTCGTTGGGCTTCAACGAGGACCGCCTCGGGAAGCTGCGCCAGCCGGGCGACGTGTACACCGTAGCTTCGCTCCGCCACACCGGGAAGGATGCGATACAGGAAAACGACCTCTTCCTTCCACTCCCGGGCCGCGGCGTGGAGGTTCACGACCCCGGCTGCCTCGTCCGCAAGGCGGGCCAGTTCCCGGTAGTGGGTCGCGAACAGGGTCTTGCACTCTACCCGCTCGGCAAGATGGCGGGCGATCGCCCGGGCAAGGGCCATGCCGTCGTGGGTGCTCGTCCCCCGTCCCAGCTCGTCGAGGATCACGAGCGACTTCGGCGTAGCTCCGGTGAGAATCACCGCCGCCTCCGTCATCTCAGCCATGAACGTGGACAGGCCACCCGTCAGGGCGTCGGACGCCCCAACTCGGGCGTAGATCCGATCGAACACGGGGAGCGCCGCCTCTTTCGCCGGAACGAACGACCCCATCTGGGCCATCAGGGCGATGAGCGCCGTTTGCCGCAGGAACACGGACTTCCCGGCCATGTTCGGCCCGGTGACGACGGCGAGGTGAGCCCCTTCGCCCAACTCGAGGTCGTTCGGCACGAACTGCTTGACCTCTTCCACCATAGGGTGCCGTCCCTCGCGGATCCGAACCACGGCTTGATCCGTGAATCGAGGTCGGACGTACCCCTTGCGGCGGGCGACCTCGGCCAGCGAACGCAGAGCGTCCAATTCCGCCAGCGCCTCCCCCACCGTGCCCAGGTCCCCGATCGCCTCCTCCACCTGGTGGCATAAAGCGGAGAACAGCTCCCGCTCGAGCTTCGCGCTCCCCTCCTCAACCTCGGCCAGTCGGTCGGCCAGCGACGCAAGCTCGGCTGAGGTGAACCTCTCGCCGCCGGTGAGCGACTGCCTCCTCCTCCAGTCGGTGGGGACCTTCGCCAGGTGCGAGCGGGTGACCTCGAAGTAGTACCCAAACACTCGGTTGTAGCCAACCTTGAGGCTGGGAATGCCGGTACGCCCCTTCTCCTCGGCCTCGAGCCTCGCGATCGCTTCTCTCAACTGCTCTGCCTCCCGACGCAGACCGTCAAGCGTGGGGTTGTACCCTACCTGGATAACAGCTCCTTGGTCCAGCGTCGGGGGAGGAGGGTCGGCGATCGCGCGGCGCACGCCCTGGCCGAGCTCAGCGGGAACCCCCGCCAGCGCGTCGGCGAGGCCCACCACCTGCTCAGGCACGGGTGCAGGAAGACCACGCAGGTGCCGGGCGATCTCGCTTGCGGCGTCGAGGGTGCGGGCCAGAGAAAGAAGATCCCCAGGAGACAGCCCGCCGGTCACTGCCCGGCCGAGGAGGCGGGGGAGGTCGCAGCACGAGCCGAGCATTCGGGCAAGCTCGCCTTCTGTACCCGACTGGCGAAGGACCTCTACACCGTCCAGGCGCCGCTCGATCGCCGGACGACGCGCGAAAGGAGCGAGGATCCACCGCCGGAGGAGCCGCCGCCCCATCGCCGTCTTCGTCTGGTCGAGCACGGAAAACAGCGTGACCACACCTTCGGAGCGGAGCGGGTTCAGCAGTTCGAGCGATCGCTGGGTGAACGCGTCGAGGACGAGCGCCTCTTCCTCAGCGCGCGCCGGAGGTCTCAGGTGGGCGAGATCCCCCACCGTGACCGCGAGGTAGGAGACGAGCGCACCCGCTGCACACGCCGCGAGCGGAGCCCCCCGCAGCGCGTTGGGGAAACGTGCCTTGAGGGTCTCGGAGCTGAACTCAACCGCCGGCCGCTCCGTGCCCGCACCCACCAGCTCGACCGGGGAACGCCAGCCCTGGGGGAAGACCCACTCGGCCACGGGCAGCCGTGCCACGAGGGACCCAAACTCAGAGAGCGGGATCTCCTCAGCCCAGAACTCGCCCGACGCCGCCTCCGTCCACGCCACGCCAACCCGTTCCCCGTCCGGCCACACCGCGGCCAACAGCACGTCTGTTCCCCCCTCGAGGGCTCCCTCTTCGATCACCGTCCCCGGGGTGAGAACACGGGTCACGCCGCGCTTGAGAAGACGCTTCCCTTGACCGGGCCGTTCCAGCTGCGGACCCAGTGCGACCTTGTACCCCTTGCGGAGAAGGCGCTGCACGTAAAGGTCTGCTTTGCGCACCGGAACCCCGGCCATCGGGACCCCGTCGCGGCTCGTGAGGACGATCTCCAGCTCGCGGGCCACGACCTCGGCATCGTCGAAGAACGTCTCGTAGAAGTCGCCGAGCTGGAAGAACAGGATCGCGTCCGGGTGGCGCGCCTTGAGCTCGCGGTACTGCCGCATCACCGGGGTCTGCTCCATGCCGGGGCGAGTATACTCGTGCCGCGCTCCCCGCCAGAGGTTCGATCAGGACGTGATCAAAGCCCCACTACTCGTGCCGCAGTGCCTCCACCGGATCGAGGTGCGAAGCGCGAATCGCGGGGTAGATCCCGAACACCACCCCGATCAACAGGGAGAAGGCGAACGCGATCACGGGGGGTAATAGAGAAAAGACGAAGGGCCACTCCCCGATCCTCGCCCCCACCGCTCCCGCGAGCCACCCCACGACGAGCCCGAGCAGCCCTCCCACCACGCACACCAAGACTGCCTCAAACAGGAACTGCCCCAGGATGTCCCCCGGACGCGCGCCGGTGGCCATGCGGATCCCGACCTCGCGTGTCCGCTCCACCACCGCCACAAGCATGATGTTCATGATCCCGATCCCTCCCACGAGGAGAGAGATGGCGGCGATCCCCCCCAGAATGAGCATCATCGTGCGGGTGGATTCCTCGAACGCCTGAATCAGCTCTTTCTGGACCTGCACGGTATAGGGGACGAGCTGCGTTGTGGTGCGAGCCGCCCCTCCGGGCATCGCTGTGATCGCCCTCATGGCGGTATTCGTCGTCTGGCTCAGAGCAGCGAACTTCTGGTCCAGGAGCGCCTCGATCTGGCTCACGGCCTCGTCCACCTGACCCTCGCCGACCGCTTGCACGATGTAGGTGCTGAAATACCGGTTGCCGGAGATCTCTTGCAGAAGTGAAATGGGCACGTAGGCTTGTCCGTCGACATCGTAGGTCCCGACCGTGCCGCGTGGGTTCATGACCCCCACCACGCGCAATATCAGCGTCTCGTTCTGCAGATTGACGACGAGGTCCTTTCCCACGTGGTCCCCGGGGCCGAGGAGATCCGTTGCGAGCCGCGACCCCAGCACCACCACCGACTTCCCCTCATCCAAGGGGTGCAGGAACCGCCCCTCGGCCGGCCAGAACTCGAACAGCCATGCGTACTCCGGGGTCGTGCCGACGACGCGGAGGGGCGAGATCTGGTTGAACCCCACTTGCACCTCCCCTGAGGCAGTGCTGATCGGCACCGCCTCCGCCACCGCCGAAGCGGCCCGGAGTTCGTCCGAGATCTGCTCGGCGAGGAACCCCGCCCCTTGGCCGGGCTGGATCACCCGTGTGGGATAGAGGTTCACCGTGATCGTTCGTGCTCCCAAACCGACGATCTGACCGCTGATCTCCGCGGTCGCGCCTTCGATCATGGACACGATCGCCACCAACGCGGCCACACCGATCACCACGCCGAGCACCGAGAGTCCCGTGCGCAGCTTGTGTGTCCACAACGCCGAAAGTCCCGCGAAGATCCGCTCACCCAGTCCCATCGCCGTCCTCCAGTCGTCCGTCGAGCAGCCGCACCTGCTGCGCCGCGAACGAGGCAACGTAGGGCTCGTGGGTCACGACGACCACCGTCTTTCCTCCGGCAACCAGGACGCGGAAGATCCCCAGGATCTCTCGTCCCGTGCGCGTGTCCAAGCTCCCCGTCGGTTCATCGGCAAGGAGCAGCGGTGGATCGCAGGCCAGGGCACGGGCAATGGCTACACGCTGGCATTCCCCGCCGGAGAGCTGACCGGGCCTGTGACGGGCGCGCAGCGCGAGACCCACCTTGTCCAAACACGCCAGGGCACGTTCCCGCCGCGTCTTTCGCGGGATCCCCGCATACATCAGCGGCAGCTCCACGTTGGCCAGAGCGCTTGCCCGGGGCAAGAGGTGGAACTGCTGAAACACAAATCCCACCTTCCGCCCACGCAAGCGCGCCAGCTCGGCCCGCGAAAGGCAAGAGATGTCCTTGCCCTCGAGCAACACCCGTCCCGCCGAGGGACGGTGAAGCCCGCCCATCAGGTGGAGCAGCGTGGACTTTCCCGACCCAGACGGCCCTGTGAGCGCCACAAACTCGCCCTGGTGGATGGCCAGGTCCACGCCACGCAGCGCCCACACGTCGATTTCCCCGAGGCGGTAAACCTTGGTTGCCCCCTCGACACGAACGAGGTCTTCCATGGCTAGCGGAAAATGTCGGGCAGGGTGACGTTGCGCTGCGTCGCCCCGGCGCTGCTGGTTCGCGTCGAGGTGGGGTAACGGACGATCACGTCCCCTTCAGAAAGTCCCCCCCGGACTTCGGCGTACTGGGCCGTCGTCAGCCCGATCTCCACCGGCCGCAGACCGGGCTCGCCCTTCTCGATCACGTACACGGCCCAGTTCCGGGATGTAGCCACAGACTGGGTCGTAGCCGTTCCGTCCGACACACGGGAGCTGGTATCTCTTTCGGAGATCTGGGTCGGGCGCTGCGCCAGCGGTTCCGTGCGCACCTCTGCCGCGCCGGATTCCCTCACGCCGGTGACTGCCCCGGGCGGGCGCGAACCCTCTTCCCCTCTCTCCTCTGAAGCCGTCTGCTCCTGACCGACCACGGAAGGCGCCGCATACTGAACCAGGGCCTCGATGGGAACCCGCAGCACGTTGCGCGCCTCAGCGACGACCACCTCGACCCGGGCGGAAAACCCGGGGAGGATCCTCTCATCCGGTTGCAGAAGCCGCGCCGTGGCCGACACCACCCGCCCTCCTCCGAAGCCCGAAGCCTGGGTAGCCCGCAGCCCCACCTCTACGATCTCCGCCAGCCACGAACTCCCCTGCACCGCGTCCAGGGTGACCGATGCCCGCTGCCCGACGCGTATCTGACCCACGTCCGTCTCCGAGAGGGAGATCTTCACCAAAAGCTCGCCCCGGTCGAGCACGACGATCCGATACTGCCCCACAGTGGTTCCTGTTGTCCGGCCGGCTTCGACGACGATCCCGCCGAACGGGGCTCGGACCGTGGTCTCCTCGAAGCTGGCCCGAGCCAGGTCGTGCTCAAGCTCGCGCTCTCGGATTGTCGTCGGTACACCGTCCGCCCGCGCTTGGGCCAGGGCACGCTCGGCGCGAGCCAGCGCCAACTCCTCCTGCGTGGAGTCGAGTACGGCCAGCACATCCCCCGCCCGTACCGTGTCCCCCAGTTTGACGTGCAGCGACTTGAGCTTGGCCTCGGCGAACGTAAACGTGGCCTCATCCCTAGGCTGGACCTCGCCGTACGCCGTTAGAGAACGGGACAGGTTCCCACGATCGACCACGTACGTCGCTCCCAGGCCCGTGGCTCCCGTGGTCGCTTCTGTCCCGCGCCACGGCTGCCAGGCGTACAACCCTCCGGCGAGGCCCAGCAACAGGACCAGCGTCACGCCGAACCACACGCGCTTCTTCATCGGATCATCCCCTCCCAGTCCAGCTCGAGCCCCAGGGCCCGCTGGTAGCGCAAGTACGCCTGGAGCAGGCTGAACAAGCGCTGCTCGTAATCCGCTTCAAACCGCTCCTCCCTAAGCACGAAGGCTTCCCAGTCGGCGGGACCGATCAACCCCGCCCCTTGCCGGAGCTCGGCCGCGGCCCGCTCGAGGATGAGCTTCTCCCGCTCCAAGCCCATGATGGCTACGGCCTCGCACGCTTCCTCGAGAGCTGATTTCGCCTGCAAGATCGAGCGCTCGGCATCCTGCCACGCCGACGCCAGCCGGTCCCGGGCGAGCTCAAGTTCTGCCTGCGCGATGTCCTTCTGCGCACGTCGGTCGGGCGCGAACAGAGAAAGCGACAGGGAGAACCCCACACGCCAGCCTCCTTCACTCCACGTCAGACTGGCCGATGGCACCGGCCAACCCGCAGCTTGGACGGCCCATAGCTTCTCCTCAGCCGTCGTCACCGCGTCGCTGGCGGCTCGCACCGCACTGGCCATCGCCAAGGCCTCGCGCGGGATCGCCCGGGCCAGCAACTCATCAACACGCTGGAGCAATTCTTCAGAGATGTTGCCCGTCCGCTGCAACTCCATCGGCCCGTTGAGGCCCACACTGCGGGCGAACTCCTCGAACGCGGAGGTGTGCGCTGCACTGCGCTTCCGAACAGTGATTTCAGCGTCGCGGAGGGCGATCTCCGCTTCAAGGAGTTGGAGCTGCCCTGCCTGGCCAGCGGCCACGTCCGCCCCGACGGCGGCCAGTGCGTCTCGGGCGCGGGCCAGGCTTCGCTGGGCATCGGCAACGGTCACCTCGGAGGAGAGGAGATTCCCGTAGCTCTGCACGAGGGAGAGCAGCACATTCTCCCTCGCCTGCGCGAGCGTAAGCCGACCGCTGGCCACCTTCGCCTCGGCGTCGGTGAGGGCCCTGGCTTCCGAGGGAATGGGCCGTGCCGGATCGTAGCGCTGCGAGAGAGATACTTTCCACGAAAAGCTGAACTCCTCCGCATCCCAGTTGTAGCGTGGGCTCAGCTCAAGGCCGAGGCTTGTGCCCGTGGTGAGGCCCAAGCTGAAGCCGATCGATCCCTGTGTGGTACCGGGGAAACTCTCCCCCTCGGCCAAGGTGAACGGCCGAAGATCGACTTGGATGCTTGGCAGGGTGACCTGGGCTCGCACACCGACAAGATTGAGCTCGGCCTTACGGAGGTCGTACGCCGCTTGGACCACATCGGGATGTGCAGACAGCGCGATCTCCAGGGCATCGCGCAGCGTGAGAACATGCGTGCCCTGTGAAGCCAGAGCCGGCATCCCCAACCTAAGGCCGAGGAGCACGACCATAGCAAACCCAAGAGCCCAACGGCGTACGCGAAAAGAGACTGATCGCAGTCGCCCTGTAGTTCTTCTCATTTTGCGCTCGCTCCTCTGTTCTCCACGAACCAGCATTGGCCACCCCATCGATTGATCCGGCCCCCTGCCACCCTGCCGAAGCCGGTGTTGGGTCGTGCGTATCGAACCCCTGCCGTGTTTATCCTACGGAGCGAGAGAGATTGAGGCAAAGTTGTGGCAAAGCCATGGAGAGGGCACACACCGGGCGCCACCAGCGCTCCACAACCCTGCCATGGACTCGCCTTCCATCCTTCACATCGTCCGGGTATGTTTCGATTGAGGCCGAGAACGGGGGAGGTGCTGTGCTGAGTTGGCAACAAGGCACGTTTCTCTCCACATTGTCCCAGCGGCGGAAGCCGCTCCACGCTAGACTAGGAACGGGGAGGTGAAGTGAAAAGGATCCTCGTGGTAGACGACGACCCATGGGTGCGAAAGCTCGTGCGCGGCTACCTCGAGCGCGCAGGGTTTGCTGTAGCTGTGGCCGCAAGCGGCCCGGAGGCCCTCACGGAGTTCATAGCCCACCCCCCTGATCTCGTTGTCCTCGACCTGATGCTCCCCGGAATGGATGGCCTCGACGTGGCACGGCGCATCCGCGACTCGTCCCGCGTCCCGATCATCATGGTCACCGCCCGCTCGACCGAGGACGATCGGGTGCTCGGACTGGAACTCGGGGCTGATGACTACGTGATCAAGCCGTTTAGCGCCCGTGAGCTCGAGGCGCGGGTGAGGGCCGTGTTCCGGCGGGCAGAGAGCAAGCCGATGGCGCCCCGCGTGATCGGAGCCGCCGGGATCCGGATGGACCTCGAGCGGCGGGACTCCTGGGTGGATGGGAAGTTGCTCGATCTAACCGCGCTTGAGTTCGATCTCCTGGCGTTCCTCGTCCAGCACGCGAACCGCGCGTTCACCCGCCTTGAACTGCTCGAAGCCGTGCGTGGGACATCCTACTCGTCCTTTGAGCGGGCCGTTGATTCGCACATCAAGCGCTTGCGGAAGAAGGTTGAGCCTTTCCCCGAATCCCCCTCGCGGTTCGTCACCGTGTACGGCGTGGGGTACAAGCTCTCCACGGAGGGACGCCGTGAACCTGCGTAAGCGGCTCTCGTTCCAGACGAAGCTGGTGGCGGCCCTCCTGTTCGTCGTCCTCCTCGTGACCGCCTTGGGGTACGCCCTCGTCAAGCTCTCCGTGGACCGGGCGTTCGCGGACCTGACCGCCCGTGAGGGACGCGCTTACGACCAATGGGTCCGCAACCTCATCGCACGGTACCCCAGTCAGCGGGGGAGCCTGGAGGGAATCGGGCAGTTCCTGGAAGGCGGGCCGCGTCCGCTGGGGTTCGCGCTCACCGACCCGCAAGGACGCGTCGTACTGGCACGGGACGAATCCCTGATCGGAAGAACACTCACGAGGCAGGAACTCGCCGCGGGAACCGCGATCGAGCTTCCCGATGGAACGCGCTGGACCCTTGTCCCGGAGACACCCTCTCCCCCGAACCCGCTCCACGACCGGTTCATGGGCGCGGTGAACTACGCGCTGTGGATCGCGGGAGCCGCAGCAGCAGGGATTGCGCTGATCCTTGCCTCGTTTCTCCTCCGCCACATCACAGGCCCCCTGCGGCGGCTTTCAGCAGCGGCACGCGAGATCGCCGCCGGCGATCTCGCGGCTCGAGTAGAGGAGGTGAGCGAAGACGAACTGGGCAACCTATCTCGCTCGTTCAACGCGATGGCGGTGAGCCTGGAGGAGGCGGAGCGCTCCAAGCGCCAGGTGATCGCCGACGTCGCCCACGAGTTGCGCACCCCCATCACCGTACTGCGCACGGCCGTGGAAGGGTTCGAAGACGGGGTGCTCGAACCGACCCCGGAGAACCTCGCTGCGCTCAAGGACAAGATCCACCTCACGGCCCGGCTGATTGACGACCTCCAGCAGCTGGCCCTGGCCGACATGGGGCGTCTGTCCCTTCGTCAGGAGCCGTTCCCCTTCGGGGAGGTCGTCGCCGACATCGCGGCCCTGATCGGCCCTCAGCTTGAGGACGGGGGGACCCGGCTCTCCCTTGCCGTCCCTCCGGACCTTCCCTTTCTGCTGGGCGATCGCCAGCGGGTTCAGCAGGTCCTGCTGAACCTCCTGGCCAACGCGATCCGCCACACCCCGCCGGGTGGGGAGATCCGTGTGACCGCCCAGGCGGAGAAGACCATGGCACGACTCAGCGTATGCGACTCGGGACCGGGGTTGAGCCCCGAGGACGAAGCGCACCTCTTCGACCGGTTCTACCGCGGAGCTGAGGCGCGCGCCTCGGGCAGCGGTGCAGGCCTGGGTTTATCGGTGGCCAAGGCAATCGTCGAGGCCCATGGGGGGAGGATCTGGGCCGAGAACTGCTCCACTGGCGGGGCCTGCTTTCGCTGTACTCTACCACTGGCTTCAAGAACCTAAGCAACGCGTCACGTTGACAAGCGTCGCCGTTGGTCTATAATGAGAAGCAGAATCATGAGCAAGCGAGAGCTACCCCCCAAGCACCGACAAGTACTGGACGCGATGCAGGGTCGTACGGACCACCCCACCGCCGAGGACCTGTACAACACCCTCCGCAGCCGAGGCGATCGGGCCAGTTTGGCCACGGTCTACCGCGCCCTGCGGTCCCTCACTGAAGATGGCCTCGTACGGGAGGTCCGAGGGCTGGGAGCGGATCGTTTTGATCCGATTCGGAAGCCCCACTACCACCACGTCTGCCCGCGCTGTGGCCGGGTCTATGACGCCGACCTTCCCTACCAAGAGAGCCTCGACGCGCTCCTACAACACCGGACGGGGAGAACAGTCTCGGGTCATGAGATCACGTTCTTTGGGGTCTGTGCATCTTGCTTAGACGCAAAGGAGGAAGGCGATGGCAAAAGTAGCTAGAGAAATGGTGGAGCGGGCAGGAGTGAACGTGGATCAACTCCTGGAACTGCTCGTGAAGAACGCTGCGGCGGAGCTCACGACGTACTACTACTACACGATCCTGCGGGTGAACCTCATCGGCCTCGATGGGGAAGGGATCAAGGAGATCGCTGAGGTGGCGCGGATCGAGGATCGTAACCACTTCGAGGCGCTCGTCCCCCGCATCTACGAGCTGGGGGGCAAGCTCCCGGCGGGGATGAAGGAGTTCCACGACATGTCCGCCTGTCCGCCGGCGAACCTGCCCAAGGACCCGCGGGACATCAAGGCCATGCTCCAAACCCTCGTCGAGGCCGAGCGGTGTGCCGTCCGTGGGTACACACACATCTGCAACCTCACTGCCGGCAAAGACCACCGCACCTACGACCTCGCGCTGGCGATCCTCAACGAGGAGATCGAGCACGAGTCGTGGTTCTCGGAGTTCTTGGGCGAGGGCCCGTCGGGGCACTTCATGCGCCACGGCGAGACATCGCCGTTTGTGTCGAAGTTTCTGAAGTAGGGATGCGGGAGATCACGCCCGACGAGCTCCGCGCTGCGGACGGCCGAGACGGCCACCCAACGTGGGTAGCCCACGCCGGCCAGGTCTACGACGTCACGGGGAGCTCCCTCTGGAAGGGTGGGGTTCACGAGGCACAGCACGCTGCCGGCCGAGACCTCACCGCAGAACTGGAAGACGCTCCCCATGGGGTGGAGTTCGTTGAGCGGTTCCCGATGGGGGGGCGGTTGACCACGAAAGGAGGCAGCACATGAGAAAGATGACGGAGGCGAACCTGAAGGATGCCTTCGCCGGCGAATCGCAGGCACACATGCGGTACCTGATCTTCGCCGAGGTGGCCGAGGACGAGAAGCGGCCCAACCTGGCTCGCCTGTTCCGGGCGATCGCCTACGCCGAGCAGATCCACGCCGCAAACCACCTGCGCGAGCTGGGGATGGTCCGCACAAGCCCGGACAACCTCCAGGAAGCGATCGGGGGCGAGTCGTTCGAGGTAGCGGAAATGTACCCGGCGTACCACGCCGTGGCCGAGCTCCAGGGGGAGAAGGGGGCAATGCGCTCCACCCACTACGCGCTCGAGGCGGAGAAGATCCACGCCGCGATGTACACGAAGGCGCGGGAAAGCGCCCTTGCGGGGAAGGATATTCAAGTCGAGAAAATCCAGATCTGCACCGTATGTGGCTACACGGTGGAGGGGGAGGCGCCCGAGCGCTGCCCGGTCTGCCAGGCGCCCCTGGCCAAGTTCAGAGCGTTCTAAGCATGGAGGTCAGCATGGAAAAGCGTATCCCGCTCATCGGAGATCCAGCTCCACCGTTCGTCGCCCCGACAACGCGGGGAAAGATCGAGTTTCCCAAGGACTACCAGGGGAAATGGGTCGTGTTGTTCTCGCACCCGGCGGACTTCACGCCCGTGTGCACGACGGAGTTCGTGGCGTTCGCCCAGCGGTACCCGGAGTTCCAGAAGATGGGAGCGGAGCTCCTTGGTCTGTCGGTGGACCACATCTACTCCCACATCAAGTGGACGGAGTGGATCGCCGAGAACCTGAAGGTACAGATCCCGTTCCCGATCATCGCCGACACCACGGGGAAGATCGCCGAGCTGTACGGGATGATCCACCCCGGTGCCTCGGAGGCGGCGGCGGTCCGAGCGGTGTTCCTCATCTGCCCCCAGGGGATCGTCCGCGCGATCGTGTACTACCCGATGAACATCGGACGGAACATGGACGAGATCGTCCGGCTCCTCAAGGCGTTCCAAACCGCGGTGAAGGAGAAGGTTGCGCTGCCGGCCGACTGGCCCAAGAACGGGCTCATCGGCGATCACGGGATCGTCCCGCCGCCGGACACGGAGGACGGGGCAAAGAAGCGCCTTGACGAGGCCAAAGCTGGCCAGGTTGAGTGCTACGACTGGTGGTTCTGCCACCGCAGACTGAAGGAGAGCGCATGATCAGCAAGAAGATGGAAGCTGCTCTGAACGAGCAGATTAAAGAGGAACTCGCGTCGGCGTACCTGTACCTGTCCATGTCGGCACATTTCGCCGCCGAAGGCTGGGATGGAATGGCCGGCTGGATGAGGGTCCAGGCCGGGGAGGAGCAGGAGCACGCGATGCGCCTGTTCGACCACATCGTGGAGCGGGGAGGGAAGGTGAAGCTCCATGCACTTACTGCGCCCGAGGCGAAGTGGGCGTCGCCGCCCGCCGCGTTCAAGGCTGCCTACAAGCACGAGCAGCACATCACAAGCTGCATCCACAGCCTCGTCGAGCTGGCCCAGAAGGAAAAGGACTACGCGGCGGGGGCCCTGCTCCAGTGGTTTGTCACCGAGCAGGTAGAGGAAGAGGATCACGCGAGCAAGGTCGTGCTGCTCCTGGAGAGGATGGGAGGCGAGGGCCGCGGTCTCGTCATGGCCGACCGCGAGCTCGGCCGCCGGGTTGCTGAGAAAGTGTAGAGGAGGAAGGGATGGGCATCGCAGCGAAGATCCAAACCGCCGACTGGAAGGCAGAGAAGCACGTCCCGGCCGTCGAGTGCCCGGACCGGGTGAAGGCCGACGAATGGGTGACGGTGAAGGTGAGTCTCGGCAAGGCCGCGGCCCACCCGAACACGACCGAGCACCACATCCGCTGGATCGGGGCGTACTTCGCTCCCGATGGGGACAAGTTCATCTACGACCTCGGGAAGTTCGAGTTCAGCGCCCACGGGGAGGCGGCAGCCGGCCCGAACCAGGGCCCGGTCTACACGCACCACGAGGTCGCGTTCGTCTTCAAGACCGGTAGGCCAGGGACGCTTCACGCCCTGGCGTACTGCAATATCCACGGGCTGTGGGAGTCAGAGAAGCGGGTCGAGCTCGGGTAGGTGAAGTGTTTGCCCGACCGAGGGTCGTCGTCAGCCGGTGTCTGGAGTTCGCCCACTGTCGGTACGACGGGAGCGTGATCTCCGCTCCCGAGGTGCGGACGATGGAGGGCGAGGCGGAGTTCGTCACCGTGTGCCCCGAGATGGGGATGGGGCTCCCGTCCCCCTGCCAGCCCCTGAGGCTCGTGGGAGAGCGTGAGCTCCGCCTCGTCCAGCCGTCCACCGGAAACGACTACACCTCCTCCATGCGGGAGTTCGCCCACGGGTTCCTCCGTTCGCTTCCTCCGGTGGACGGGTTCATCCTCAAGAATCGTTCCCCGTCATGCGGGATCGCGGACAGCAAGGTATACGGGGCCACCGAGAAGGGAGCGGCGATCGCCCGCCAAGCTGGGCTGTTCGGGAGGGCGGTGCGAGAGCGGTTTCCGGACCTCCCCACCGAAGATGAAGGCCGGCTCACGAACCGAGCGCTGCGGGAGGCGTTTCTGACGTCGGTCTTCGCCCTGGCGTCCCTCCGCGAGGTCGAGGCGGAGGAGAGGATGCGGAACCTCGTTGCGTTCCATGCCCGGTACAAGCTCCTCCTGATGACTCTCGGGCAGACCCGGCTGCGCGAGCTGGGCCGGATCGTGGCCAACCCCGACCACCTCCCGGTGTCCGAGGTGCTCTGCCTGTACCGGGCCACGTTCCCGAGTGTGTTGCGACGCCCAGTCCGCCGGCCCTCTGCTGCCAACGCGCTGCTTCATGCCTTTGGCTACGTTACGGACGGTCTGTCGTCCGGCGAGCGGGCCTACTTCCTCGAGACCGTCGCCGAGTACCAGGCTGGGCACGTCCCCCTCGCTGCACCGGTGGGGGTCCTCCGGGCGTGGATCGTCCGGTTCGGCGTCTCCTACCTCGCGGATCAGCGTCTGTTCTTCCCGTTCCCCCCGTCGCTCCTCTCGCCCGAGGATTCCGGCCACGGCCGAGAGCTGACGTGAAGATCGGTTACCCGTGCATCAACCTCGGCCTTCCGTGCCGCCCGAGTCGGACCTTCCGCCTCGCCTCACTGAGCGAGGAGCGGCTCTACGCCACCGTGCGCGGAAACCTGGATTGCCTTGAGGAGATCATCCGCTGGAACGGCCGTCACGGACTCCTCTTTCTGCGCATCACTTCCGACCTCGTTCCCTTGGCGTCGCACCCGCAGAACCAGTTCCCGTGGCCGAAAGAGTTCGCCTCACGGCTCGCCTCGATCGGGAGGCTCCTCCGGAACCTGGGAATGCGCGTTTCGATGCACCCCGGGCAGTACACCCTCCTCAACTCGCCCCGGCCGGAGGTGGTCGCGGCCGCGCGGGCTGACCTCCGCTACCATGCCCGGGTGCTCGACCTGCTGGTGCTGGACGCAACGGCGAAGATCCAGATCCACGTCGGCGGGGCGTACGGAGACAAGGAGCAAGCCCTGCACCGATTCGCGGACGCTGTGGACCTTCTCGAACCGGACATCCGCAGCCGGCTGGTGATAGAGAACGATGAGCGGCTGTTCTCCTTCTCGGATGCGGTCAAGCTCCACGCACGGACCGGGCTCCCGGTCGTGTTCGACGCGTTCCACCACACCCTCAATCCCGATGGGCACAGCCTGGGAGAGGCACTGGACGCCCAGGCCGGCACCTGGAGCTCAGCGGATGGGCTTCCCATCGTCGACTACTCGTCTCCCCACCCAAACGGCCGCCGGGGAAGCCACGCCCACGCGCTCGACGAGGCGGACTTCGGGCGCTTCCTCGAAAGGAGCCGCCCCCACGACTTTGACCTCCTGCTTGAGGTGAAGGACAAGGAAACAAGCGCTCTCCAGGCCCTGGCCCTCGCGCGCGGTGACCTCCGGCTCCTGAACGGAGGCAGCGCATGAACGCGGCGATCGCGCTGGGTCTTCTCGTCGGGATCCTGTTCGTCCTGCCGCTGGTCATCCCAGTCCCTCCCCTCCGCGACACGGTGCCGCCCGAGGATCTCGCAGACCCCGATAGCCAGTTCACCACCCTCAGCAGCGTGCGCGTCCACCACAAGCACTTGGGAAGTGGAGAGCCGGGGTTCGTCCTCCTCCACGGGTTCGGGGCGGGCACCTTCTCGTGGCGGGAAGTGCTGCCCACGTTTGCGACGTGGGGAAGAACCGTTGCGTTCGACCGGCCGGGGTTCGGGCTCACAGAGCGTCGCCTTGCGTGGGACGGACCGAACCCGTACGCCCCGGAAGCTCAGGTCGCGTTCACCGTGGGCCTGATGGACCGGCTGGGGATCGACAAGGCCGTCCTCGTTGGCCACTCCGCGGGGGGGCATCGCCCTCTTCACCGCTCTGACCTATCCCAACCGGGTTGCGGCGCTCGTCTTGTTGGCCCCGGCCACAGGAGGCAGCGGCCCGATTCCGCCCTCCGCTGGGGCCAACAGTCTCAACGAGAAGGCGTTCCTGCGACAGGCTCGTGCCCATCAACGCGACCGCGTTCCGATCGGCGAAGCGCGTGCGCGCGCCCGAACCCGTCTATCACCCCGTACCGAGCCGCCCATGCCCACCTCTGCAAGCTCGCCTGTCTCCCGGCCACGGGTGGTGGCGAACCGCACCGGCAGCCGCCTGGGAGCCCCTGCGGAAGGAGCTCCCAAGCACGTCACTGAGCGCCCTGCCGATTGTTAGCTCATCGCGTTCCGTGTTCGCACCCGCTGTCGAACGCCTGCTCTGCAATCAGAGCTTTGGCCCGCTCGATCTGGGCGCGCACCGCCCGCGGGCTCGTCCCCCCTTCGACATCCCGCGCCTCCACCGAACGGCAGAAACCAAAGACCTCAACCAGGTCCTCGGTGAAGGCGGGATGGAGAGCCTGGTATTCCGGGTAGGGGAGAAGGCGGAGCGAAACGCCCACTTCCTCGGTCCGTCGGACCGCTTGTCCCACCAGATGATGGGCCTCCCGAAACGGAACCCCCTTCCGCACGAGGTAGTCGGCAAGATCCGTGGCGAGCATCCCATCATCCAATACGGCACGCATCCGTTCCCTGTCCACCTTCAGGGTGCGAACGATTTCGGCGGCGAGGGGGAGCTCCAAGGTCAAGGTGTCCACCGCGTCAAATAGCGGCTCCTTGTCCTCCTGGAGGTCCTTGTTGTAACTGGTGGGGAGCCCTTTGAGTACCGTAAGAAGAGCCACGAGGTGGCCGATGACCCGCCCGGTCTTGCCCCGAACGAGCTCCAGGACATCGGGATTCTTCTTCTGGGGCATGAGGCTCGAGCTCGTGCAGTACCGGTCGTCCAGTTCCACAAACCCGAACTCCCGAGTCGACCAAAGGATGAGGTCTTCGGCGAGTTGCGAGAGGTGCACTTGGACCAGGGCCGCCCAGAACAGAAACTCCAGGACGAAGTCCCGATCGGAAACGGCATCCACGCTGTTCTCGGCAACGGTCAAGCCCAGCGAGGAGGCCAATGCCTCTCGGTCAATGCCAAACGGGTTCCCGGCAAAGGCCCCTGCACCAAGGGGGCATGCCCGCGTACGGCGTTCCACGTCTGAAAGCCGCCCCAGATCGCGCCAGAGCTTCCAGAAGAAGGACATCAGCCAGTGGGAAAAGAGGAGGGGCTGGGCGCGACGGAGGTGGGTGTACCCGGGCATGATGACGTCAAGATGGGCTTCCGACTTGTCCACAATGGCTTTGAAGAGCTCGATCAGACGCTCGCGCAGAGACGCCGCCTCCCCAAGAAGATACAGACGCACGTCACAGGCTACCTGATCGTTGCGGGAACGGCCGGTGGCGAGTTTGCCGGCCACAGGGCCGACCAGTTCCGTCAGCCGCCGCTCGACGGAGGTGTGGATGTCCTCGTCGTCGGGGTGGATGGCGAAGGTGCCGGCTTCGAACTCGCCTCCTATCTTCTGAAGGCCCGAGGCGAGCGTTTGCTGTTCCGTAGCGGTGATGAGGCCGGCCCGGGCAAGGGCTTCGGCATAGGCGAGGCTCGCGCGGATTTCGGCCGCGACGAGCCGCTGGTCGAACCCGATGGAGTCGCCGAACCGGCGGGCAAGCGCGTCGGCCTTCTCCGCAAACCGCCCTTCCCACAAGACCATCGTCAGTCCCGCCTGCGATACGCAGGCGTCGCTTTCGCCTCGGTCGCCATCTCCACCAAAGCGTTGACCTTGAGGGGGAGCCCAAACAGGTTGATGAACCCGGCGGCGTCAGATTGGTTGTAGACGTCATCCTTGCCGAAGGTCGCCAGGTCTTCCCGGTACAGACTGAACGGGGATTTTCTGCCCACAGCCGTACACGATCCCTTGTAGAGTTTGACCCGCACCGTGCCGGTTACCCGTTCTTGGGTGTCGGCCACGAATGCGGCCAGGGCCTGGCGCAGAGGGGTGAACCACAGACCATAGTAGACGAGTTCAGCGTACCGATGGGCGACGAGTTCTTTGCTGTGAAGGGTCTCCCGGTCAAGGCAGATGGATTCCAGCGCGTGGTGGGCGCAGTAGAGGATGGTTCCGCCGGGGGTCTCGTAGACGCCGCGCGACTTCATGCCCACAAGGCGGTTCTCCACGAGGTCGACGCGGCCTACGCCGTGGGCCCCTCCCAGTTCATTGAGCCGCGAAAGGACTTCCACCGGCCCGTGGGCCTCGCCGTCAATCGCCACCGGAACGCCCTTCTCGAAGTCGAGCGTGAGGTAGACGGGCTCATCCGGCGCCGCTTCCGGGGCCACGGTGAGCTGGAATATCTCTTCTTCGGGCTCGAACCAGGGATCCTCGAGGGGGCCGCCCTCATGGGAGAGGTGCCACAGATTCCGATCGCGGGAGTACATGGCCTTGGGAGTCATCGCCACAGAGATGCCATGGGCTTGGGCATAAGCGAGCGCGTCCTCGCGTGAGTGGAAATCCCACTCCCGCCACGGGGCGATGACGCGGAGCTGGGGATCAAGGGCCATCACCGAGAGTTCGAACCGCACCTGGTCGTTTCCCTTTCCCGTACAGCCATGGGCCACCGCGTCGGCCCCTTCATCTTGCGCGACCTTCACCATGTGCTTGGCGATGAGAGGACGGGCGAACGACGTGCCCAGAAGATACAACCCCTCGTAGATCGCACCGGCCTGCATCGTGGGGAACGCGTACTCCCGCAGCAACTCGTCACGCAGGTCCATGATGTAGGCCTTGGCCGCTCCGCTTTGGATGGCCTTCTCCTCGAGGCCCAGCAGTTCCTCTTCCCCTTGGCCGACATCGGCGGTGAACGTGATCACCTGGCAGTTGTAGTTCTCCTTGAGCCAGGGCACGATGACCGAGGTGTCCAGGCCGCCAGAGTAGGCCAGGACGACCTTGTTCACGCTTCGCTTCTTCATCTCGTCTCCTTCCGCAACTTCACACACGCCCCTCCCACGAAGGGAGGACGCCTTTCTTGGACAACGCAGGGTTGACAAGCCAGGTCAAAAACGAGGCCGAGCAGCTACCTGGGCCGCTTGCCTATCGAAAGAGAGGAGATGAACACAGGCGGACAGCCCAGGCGACTACCCGGCCTTACGCCTATACCGATGGGGGTAAGCACCTACCCAGGCCACAATAGAGGATAATCTAGCTCACCCGCTCGGACGTGTCAAGGCCGTCTTCGCCACCTGCCGCCACCGCTGGACTAGCTCGGCCAGGGCTCGGGTTTCCCCTATCGTCGAGCGTCCGCGGCTCAGGTTGCACCCCTCCGCGTGCCTCGCGAGGTCCGAGACATCCCGGGCATCGGTCCTGGTCACACGACCGGCCCAGCCTCGGCTGCCTCATGCCGCTGAATGCGGTGGGCAGTTCACACGACCGACAGCGCCATCAAGTCGGGCACGATCACGTCGGCGACCGGCGCCAAATCCCCTTCCGTCCCTATCCCCGTGAGCACCCCTATCGTAAGCTGGCATCCCGCCGCTCTCCCCGCCAGGAGATCGGTCGGCGTGTCTCCCACCGTCACCGTTTCTTCGGGGGGCAGGCCCAGCGCACGGCACGCGGCCAGGATGGGCTTGGGGTCGGGTTTGCGTTCCGGGCACACGTCGAGGCCGATCACGGCGTCCACGAGATCGGTCCACCCGAGAGCCTCCAGGTGCCGCCGCGCGGCAGCCGCCACATCGTGGGTAACCACTGCCGTCCGCCCTCCTGCCCGCTGGATCGCCCTCAGCCCCTCCTCGGCCCCGGCAGTGGGGCGGAGGTGACGATGGAACGGGAACCCCTCGTCGACGTCGCGGAACACCCGCGCCACGAGGTCCCGCAGTGCCGCGAGGTCCCCGCTTCCGCGGGCAGCGAGGTGGGTGGCGGTGGCCTCCTCGGCTTCGCAGCGGGGGAGCGGGATGATCCCCGCGTTCGTCGTCCCCGGCCGGATTGGGTCAAGACCCATGAACCGAAGGAGCACTTCGTGCTCGGGTTCGGCCAATCCCAGCTCCGCCACGAGCCGACGGGCCCGTTCCGCCATCACGGCCAGCCAGTGGTCGAAGGTGAGCAGGGTCCCGTCCTTGTCGAACAGAAACCCCGATGCCGCGAAAGCACGTCCAGCAAGTACAAAACGCACGGGCATGGGCGAATGGTAGCTCCCCGCCGAAGGGACACAACTTCCGCGGCAAGGAGGACCCCGGTCCCCTGCGGGATACACCCCCTCGGCTACCGTGGACTTCCCCATGAACTCCACCTACCGGTTCGCGCTCCTCGCTCTGCTCGCTGGCCTGGTTGGAACCCATTGGCTGGGGCAAGCCCCGACGGCAGCCGTTCTCAGCACGCCTCTTCCCCCTGCTGCCCATTCATCCGTGGAGGGCCGACGGGGAGTCTACGTCACCGCCTACGCCGCCCGCCAGCCCGGCTTTCTGGAGGGGGTGCTAGGCAAGCTCAACGAGCACGGTCTCAACACCGTGGTTGTCGACATCAAGAACAACCACGGCGAAGTGTGCTACGCCTCCGGTGTCCAGCTTGCGCGGCAGATCGGCGCCGTCAAGCCCCTTCTCGATCTGTCCACCGTTGTTCAGGCGGTGCACGCCCGCGGGATGTACGTCATCGCGCGGCAGGTGGTGTTCTACGATCCGTTTCTCGCCCGGCACCTCGGCCTGGACACCGCACCGTGGGTCCTGCCCACGGTTGCATCCGTCGTTGCCTACAACCTGGACATCGCCGCGGAGGTCGAGCGCGCCGGGTTCGACGAGATCCAGTTCGATTACATCCGGTTCCCTGACGACGGGCCCATCGGACCGGATTACTCGGCCCGCTGTCGCGCGGTGGAGGCGTTCCTCTCCCAGGCGAGGGAGCGTCTTGCTCTGCCCGTCTCGGCGGACGTGTACGGCCGGGTGACGTTCCCCTGGAACGCCCGCCGCATTGACCCGATCGGCCAGCATCTCGAGGGCATGGCGCAGTGGGTGGATGCCGTGTCGCCGATGCTCTACCCCTCGCATTACGTCGAACGGGAGTTCAAGGACAACCCGTACGGGACAGTTCACCGCGGTGTCAGCGACGCGACCGCGCGCATCGCTCTGTCGGTGCGCCCGTATCTCCAGGCGTTCGAGATGGCGATTCCGTCTGGAATGAGTCTGAGCACCTACATTGCGGCCCAGGTCGAGGCAGCTGAGGCGGCCGGGGCCGACGGCTACCTGTTCTGGAACCCACGTTCTGACTACACAGCCCTCTGGCAGGCGCTCGACGGACGATTCCGGTAGGTGTGTAACGTCCACCACTTGCCTTTGACCCCCTTCGCGCCCTAGAATGGCGCAGGTTCGGAAGGGGGTGTTGGGGTGTGATGCGGTTTGTTCTAGCGGCGTTCACGTTAGTGGCGCTCGTGGGGTCTTCCTCGGGATGGGCGACAGAGGCCGACCTGTTTATTTGCTCGGGCGACAACCAAGGTGCGGTCTGCTGGCTCTCCAACGCGCGACTTACGGATACAGCGACGTGGCGGTTCTCGAACGTCCCGGCCGGCGGGGTGCTTCCCCTTGTTCTGGAAGGGATCGCCAACGATATCTGCGAGACCTGTCAAATTGGACGTGACGTGTTGGTGCGCCTGTATTACCAATCCCCGGGAGACCGGTACTGGCAGCGCGCGGAGTTCTGGCTCCGCAATGTGGCCCCCAGCGGGGCAGACTGCTTCATCGCCTATCCCGTTCGCGGAGAGACGCGGATCTTCCCCACCGGACCTGAGCTGATCCTCATCGCCCAACGGGTGCTATCGTGCGACCCGCACATCGGCTTCTCCTGGGGAAGTCTGACTCTGGGAGCAACGCCCGTCACCGCAACGCCGGTTCCCCTGCCAACCTTGCCCAC
>DLNB01000053.1:3901-27703 GCA_002479455.1 Acetothermia bacterium UBA7521 | reverse complement strand
GGTCCTAGGTCCACGGGGGACAAGGGTGGGGGGGTGCTTCGGCCGCGCCGGCTTACGCGAGTTCCAGGCGTGGGGCGACGAGCGAGACTGGGGGTTCCCGGCACATGAATCCCATCCGCGTCTACCGGACGGCCCGGCCGCACCGACATGCGGCATGGGCCGACGCGGTGATCCTCCTCGGGGTCACCGTCGTTCTCTATGCCGGGGTGCGCCTGGCCTTCTACTCCCCGCCGGTCGTGCGGGGACCCGAGATCACCCTCGCCCCGTCGGCGCTCCCCTGGTATGCCCTTCTGTCCGTGGCCCGTATGGGAGGGGCGTACGCCTTGTCGCTGCTCTTCGCCCTCGCGTACGGGTACAAGGCTGCCCAGAGCCAGCGGGCGGGCAAGCTCCTCCTCCCGCTCCTCGACGTCCTGCAGAGCGTGCCCATTCTGTCCTTCCTCCCGGTGGTGGTGCTGAGCCTGACCGCGTTCCTTCCCGAGCGCATGGCGCTTGAGCTGTCCGCTGTTCTCCTCATCTTCACCAGCCAAGCGTGGAACCTTGCCTTCGCGTGGTACCAGTCGCTCACCACGGTGCCCAAGGAACTCGACGAAGCAAGGGCGGTGTTTCGCCTCTCCCCATGGCTGAGGCTGAGGGCGCTGCTCCTCCCGTTTGGCGGGATCAACCTGATTTGGAACAGCATGATGAGCTGGGCGGGAGGGTGGTTCTTCCTCATGGCCGCGGAGATGTTCACGGTGGGGACACGGGACTTCCGCCTGCCCGGCCTCGGGGCGTACCTTCACGAGGCGGCTGAGCGAGGAGACATCGCGGCCATCGGGTGGGGGATCGGGACCTTGGGGGCGGTGATCGTCCTTCTCGATCAGCTCCTGTGGCGACCGCTCCTCGCTTGGTCCGATCGGTTCAAGCTGGAGACGGTCGAGGGCGAGGCCCCGCCCACGTCGTGGTTCTACAACCTCGTCCGGGGTTCCCGCGTCTCCGCTTGGACCCAAGGGCGGGTGGTGCAGGCGCTCGGGGAACGTCTGGAGCCGTGGCTCGCCGGACGGCGCTGGACCCCCACCGAGCGTGAGGGGCAGCGGAGAAACCGGGGTTGGGTGTTGGTTATCGCAGGCGCCCTCGGTGGCGGGGCGCTCCTGTTCGGGACATCCCAGGCGGTGCGGCTGCTGGCAGGGATGCCGCTTGCGCGGTGGGGGGCCATCGTCGAAGGGGCAGGCGCGACCTTCCTGCGGGTGTTCGTGGCGTTGGGAATTACCCTCGCGTGGACGGTGCCCGTTGGGGTGGCCATCGGGCGAAGCCGGCGCCTCGCACGCTGGCTCGCGCCTCTCGTGCAGATCGCCGCTTCGGTACCGGCGACGGCCTTGTTCCCCGTGTTCGTGTTGGCCCTTGTTGGCCTGCCCGGGGGTCTGAACCTGGCCGCCGTCCTCCTCATGCTTGCTGGGACCCAGTGGTATGTCCTGTTCAATGTCATCGCGGGGACGCGGGCCATCCCCCAGGACCTCAAAAACACCGCGGAGATCCTCGGGCTATCCCGTTGGGGGCGCTGGCGGACCCTGATCTTGCCCGCCCTGTTCCCGTACCTCGTGACCGGGATGATCACGGCAAGTGGCGGGGCGTGGAACGCGAGTATCGTCGCCGAGCGAGTGGAATTCGGCGGGCGAACCCTGGCCACCCCCGGCCTGGGGGCGGTCATCGCCGCGGCCACCGCTGCGGGCGACTACCCCCTCCTCCTTGGCGCGACCCTGGTCATGATCCTTGCCGTGGTGTTGGTGAACCGGGTCCTGTGGCGGCGGATGTACCGGCGGGCGGAAGAGCGGTATAAACTGGAGTGACGATGGGAAGCGAAGCGCTCGTCGAGCTCAAAGGGATCCACCAGACCTACGCCTCCGCCGACCGCAGGTTTGTGGCCATCCAGAACGTGAACCTGGTTGTGCGCGAAGGCGAGTTCGTGGCGCTCGTTGGGCCTTCGGGATGCGGGAAGAGCACCCTCCTTAGGATCGTCACCGGCCTACAGCAGCCAACCGAAGGGCAAGTCCTGTACCGCGGACAGCCTCTCCATGGGGTCAACCCCAAGGCGACGATCGTGTTCCAAACCTTCGCCCTGTTCCCGTGGCTGACCGTGCAAGGGAACGTAGATCTCGTCCTCGCGGCCCGCGGGATGCCGCACCGGGAGCGCACGGCGCGGGCGCTAGACCTCCTGGACCGGGTGGGACTGGACGGGTTCGAGGGGGCCTATCCCCGCGAGCTCTCCGGCGGGATGCGGCAGAAGGTCGGGTTTGCCCGGGCGATGGCAGTGGAGCCCGAGCTCCTGTGCCTGGACGAACCCTTCTCCGCCCTGGATGTCCTCAGCGCCACCGCCCTGCGAGGGGAGCTCCTCGAACTGTGGACAGGCGGGAAAATCCCGACCAAGGCAATCCTCATGGTCACCCACAACATCGAGGAGGCCGTGAGTGTCGCTGACCGCATTGTGGTCATGGACAAGGATCCCGGGCGGATCGTGAGCGAGCTCGCCGTGGATTTGCCGCAGCCGCGCGGGAAGAAGGACCCACGGTTCTCGGCGCTGGTGGACCAGATGTACGCCCTCCTGGCTGGCCAGACTCAGCCGGAGCACGTCGAACTGGGGAGCGCGCCCGGCGGTCCGGGCCGGCCGCGGGCGTTGCCCCCCGTGACGGTGGGGGCGATTGCCGGGCTGGTCGAGCACCTGAACCAAGCCCCAGGGGCCCACCACGACCTGTACAAGCTCGCCGAGGAGCTGAAGATCGGCTCGAACCAGCTCTTGCAGGCAGTGGAGGCCACCGAACTCCTCGGCTTGGCCACCGTGGCTTCCGGCGACATCGTCCTCAGCCCGCTCGGGGAGACGTTCGCCGAGGCGAGCATCCTTGCCCGAAAGGAGATGTTCGCGCTGCGCATCTGTCGCCTGCCCGTGTTCCAGTGGCTTCTCAACATGCTACGAGCGGCCGAAGGAGAGCGCTTGCGGCGGGCGGTGGTCGAGCAGGCCATGGAGTTGGCGTTCCGGCCTGAGGAAGCCGGTCGGCTGCTGGAGACGATCATCAGCTGGGGGCGGTACGCCGAGGTGCTCGCCTACGACGATGGGGGAGAGCTCCTGTTCCTGGAACCGGCGGGGGCGCCAGCTCTCTCCGGCTAGCCTCGAACGTACACTGGACCTGCTGTGGGAGGGATGAGGTACCTGCTGAGATAGAGAAATGGGGCGGCCGGGTGGCCGCCCCCTGGGGTTTACGGTTTACCGCAGGACGCGCGGGTTATCGCGCCGCCGCGTGCGGGCACACTTTTGGCAGTAGACCGGGCGATCGGTCTTGGGCTCGAAGGGGAGCTCCTCGATCTTGGTGCCGCAGTCCGCGCAGGTGAGCCCCAAATGGCTCACGTTATACATCTTGCGCCGCTCGAAAGTCATGTCGCCTCCTTACCGTGGGCCGATAGAGAACTCCTCGAACCGACGATGACCGAAGTGTACACGTTTCGCCGCCCCTCGCCAAGACGAACGTCCCTTCCCGCAACGCCCCAGCGGGCTGCAGAGCTCTGTGGCGCGTTGAGTGGCCGCAGTCAGGACGCTGAGCAGAACAACATCCCTGCCCTTCCCACAGCGCTGTACATGGCCATCGGGATGACCCCAACCGCGGAAACCTCCGGTGGCGGGACAGGCTAGAATGTTCCCGGTCGTCCCAGGAGGTGGTGCGGTGCGAAAGGTTCTCGCGGTCGTGATCGCCGCCGTCGTTGCCGGGGGGGCTCTCGTCGCCCGCCCTCCCGAGGAGGCGGTCCTGGCCGAGACGGTGGCCGGGCTCGCCGGGGCGTTCGCCGGCTTCTACACGGGGTGGAGGGCGTCACTGGCCGTCAAAGGCGCGTTCCCGAACGGAGAAGCTTGGGTCCGCCACCTTGGCGCGGGTGCCGTGTTCGGGGGGATCATCGTTGGGGCAAGCGGCGGCGTGGCGCTCACCGGAATCCTCCTCGGTGTGGCGGGAAACCAGCCGCTGTGCGTGCTCGGCGGGGGTCTCGGGCTCGGTGTGGGAGCGCTCCTGTCGATCCCGATCTACGCCCTGGCTGGGCTCGACCTGGACGTGCTCCTCGTTCCCATCGCGACCGTCGCGCTCGCGGTGTGGGGGTACAACCATGGGGCCACTTCCCGGTGACCCGGCGGGTGAACCAGAGGAGGAAAGGATGAGCGATCTCCGGTTCGTGACGTACTGCGGGCTGTACTGCGGGCTGTGCTCGGCACGGTCGAGGATCCCGGGCCAGGCGCAGGCCCTCCGAGAGACGATCGTCAGGGAAGGGTACGACGATTGGGGGCAAGATCTTCCGCACTTCACGGGCTTCCGGGCGTTCCTCGACCACCTGTGCGACCCGGACCGGTCGTGTCCAGGCTGCCGGGACGGCGGCGGGCCGCCGTTCTGCGGGATCCGCAAGTGCGCCCAAGCGCGGGGGGTCGAGATCTGCCCTCAGTGCGCCGACTACCCGTGCCAGCGCATCGCCGCCCTCGCCGAGGGCTACGTGACCCTCATCCCGGACGGGAGGCGGATGCAGCGGATCGGGGTCGCGGCGTGGGTCGCCGAGCAGGAGGAGCGAGCGCGCACCGGGTTCTGCTACGCCGACATCCGCTGCCACCCCTACAACATCCCCGCGGACTGAAGGCCGTACTGAACGGTCCCCGGAGATCGAGGGAGACAACGCGCAACGAAGGAGAGACGACATGCAGGTGTTGGTGCTCTACCACTCACGAACCGGGAACACGAAGCGGCTCGCCGAGGCCGTGGCCGAAGGAGCGCGGGAGGTCGCGGGGTGCGCGGCCATCCTCCGCACGCCGGACACGGTGAAGATCGAGGAGTTCCGCGACAGCCACGGCCTGGTCATCGGGTCGCCGGTCTACTTCGGGGGGATGGCCGCCGAGCTGAAGAAGGTTTTGGACGACTTCCTCGTGGTGCGCCGGCAGATGGAGGGCAAAGTAGGCGCGGCGTTCGCCACCTCCGCTCACCCCACCGGGGGCAAGGAGACGACGATCCTCGCCATCCACCAGGCGATGCTCATCTACGGGATGATCGTGATGGGGGATCCACTCGATGCCGGTGGGCACTACGGCGTCGCCTGCGCCGGGGCGCCCGACGAGGCCACGCTCACCGCCGCGCGCAAGCTCGGCGCCCGCGTCGCCCGCACCGCCAAGAAGCTGTTCGCCTAGGCCGTCAGCCCACCTGAGGGGTGGACGGGCGCGGCACGGCCCGCTCGCTCACAGCGCGACCTCCCCGTGGCCGAGCGCGATCACGGTCCCTCCCACCCGCACCATCCGGGAACGGTCAACCGACAGCAGCAGCTCCGACGGACGGTGTACGCGCTCACCCTGGTAGACGCGCCGCGCAAGCGGCACGGGCGCACCTGTCGCCAGGTACCAGCCCCCAAGGTTCGCGCAGGCCGAGCCGGTCGCCGGATCCTCGCGGAACGCGCCGCCCGCCTCGAACAGGAAGCGCGCGAGCAGTTCGTCTTCGCCTATTTCCGCGAACACGTAGGCAAGCTGGCGTCCCTGCGCGCTGCGCAGCCGGGCGAGCTTCGTCGCATCCGGCGCGACGCGGTTCACGGCCGCTGCGTCCACGAGCGGCACGATCAGCTGATCCGAACCTGCATTGACCCACAGCGGTCGTCGGCCGCCCCGCTCGGCAAGGATGTCGGAGGCTCGCAGGCCCAGCGCTGCCGCGAGGTCGGCCACTGGGAGGTCAATCTCGCGATGCGTCGCCGCCTTCGCCGTCAACGTCCACAGGTCGCCGCGCGCCTGCACCGGAATGAGGCCGACCGGCAGTTCGAGCGTCACGTGATCCACCGGCTTCGCCAGCAGCGAGCGCACGACGTGCGCCGTACCCAGCGTCGGGTGGCCCGCGAACGGCATCTCGAAGTCCGGCGTGAAGATCCTCACCCGTGCCGTCGCGCGCGACGACGTCAGGATGAACGTCGTTTCCGATAGATTGAACTGCCGTGCGAGCGCCTGCATCGTCGCGTCGTCAAGGCCGGTGCCGTCCTCGAACACGCAGAGCGGGTTGCCGGTCAGGCGCCCGCCACGCGAGAACACGTTCACGAGGTGGTAGCGGCGCTTCATGGCGGTTCCCGTCGGCACCTGCCGCCGCCGGCTCATGCCGTGGCCCCCGCCCACGCTGCTGACAACACCTCGGCCTGTTCGAGCACCGTCTGCGTCGCCTTCTCCTGCTTGTCCGGCGGGTAGCCGTACTTGCGCAAGACCCGCTTCACGAGCACGCGCAGATGAGCGCGGACGTTCTCGCGCAGCGTCCAATCGATAGTAACGTTGGTGCGCACGGTCTCGACCAGCTCACGGGCGATCCCGCGCAACGTCTTGTCGCCGAGCACCTTCACCGCGCTGTCGTTGGTCTCGAGGGCGTCGTAGAAGGCCAGCTCGTCCTCGGTCAGTCCGAGCTGCTCGCCGCGCGCATTGGCCTCGCGCATCTGCTTCGCGAGCTGGATCAACTCCTCGATCACCTGCGCCGCTTCGATGGCCCGGTTCTGGTACTTGCGGATCGTCTGCTCCAGCATCTCGGCGAAGGATCGCGCCTGCACGACGTTCTTTCGGCGGCGCTCCTTCAGCTCGCCCTTCAGCAGCTTCTGAAGCAGCTCGACCGCGAGGTTGCGTTGGGGCATGCCCCGCACCTCGGCCAGGAACTCGTCCGACAGGATCGAAATGTCCGGCTTCTCCAGCCCGGCCGCGGCGAAGATGTCCATGAAGCCTTCCGGCGCCACGGCGCGCGAGATGATCTGGCGCACAGCGTGGTCTATATCCTCTTCCGGCCGCGCATCGCCCGGCGCGCGCTTGGCCAGCACCGCCTGCACCGCCTGGAAGAAGGCCACGTCGTCGCGGATGCGCAGCGCCTCGGCGTGCGGCACCGCCAACGCGAAGGCCTGTGAAAGCTCGCGCACGGCGCGGATGCAGCGGTCCTTGCCGTTCTCCTGGGCGAGGATGTGCTCCTGGGCCGACGGCAGGAGTCCGAGCCGCTCCGGCGGCGTGCCGGTGGTCCACTTTCCACGGTCGAAGCCGTGGAAGAGCCCGCAGCAGACCTCGTACTTCTCGAGCATCACGGCGACCGCCTCGTCCTGGTCGAGGGCCGTCCGCCCGGTGCCGCCGCTCTCGGTGTAGGTCGCGAGCGCGCGCTTCAGCTCGTGGGCCAGCCCCAGGTAGTCGACGACGAGCCCGCCCGGCTTGTCCTTGAACACCCGGTTCACGCGGGCGATCGCCTGCATCAGCCCATGGCCGCGCATGGGCTTGTCCACGTACATCGTGTGCAGGCTCGGGCAGTCGAAGCCGGTGAGCCACATGTCGCGCACGAGCACGAGCCTGAACGGGTCCAGCGGATTGCGGAAGCGATTGGCCAGCGCCTCGCGCCGGGGCTTGTTGCGGATGTGCTTCTGCCAGCCCGCGGGATCGGAGGCCGAGCCGGTCATGACGACCTTGATCGCGCCCTGGTCGTCCTCGTCGCCCGCCCACTGCGGCCGCAGCTTGACGATCTCGTCGTAGAGCTCGACGCAGATGCGCCGGCTCATGCACACGACCATGGCCTTGCCGTCCATCGCTTCGAGCCGCTTCTCGAAGTGCTCGACGATGTCGCGCGCCACGATCGCGAGCCGCTTGTGCGAACCCACCACCGCCTCGAGCTGCGCCCACTTGGTCTTGAGCTTCTCCTTGCGCTCGACCTCCTCGCCCTCGGTCGCCTCCTCGAAGTCGGGGTCGATCTTCGGCCGCTCGACCTCGTCGAGCGCCAGCTTCGCCAGCCGGCTCTCGTAGTAGATCGGCACGGTGGCACCGTCCTCGACCGCGCGCTGGATGTCGTAGATGCTGATGTAGTCGCCGAACACCGCGCGCGTATTGGCGTCCTGCAGTTCGATCGGCGTGCCGGTGAAGCCGATGAACGAAGCGTGCGGCAGGGCGTCGCGCATGTGGCGCGCGTAGCCGTCGATGAAGTCGTACTGGCTGCGGTGCGCCTCGTCGGCGATCACCACGATGTTGCGCCGGTCGGAGAGCATCGGGTGCCGGTCGCCCTTCTCTTCGGGGAAGAACTTGTGGATGGTCGTGAAGACCACCCCGCCCGCTGCCACCGCGAGCAGCTCGCGCAGGTGCGCGCGGCTGTCCGCCTGCACGGGCGGTTGGCGCAGAAGCTCCGCGCAGCGCGAGAAGGTGCCGAAGAGCTGGTCGTCGAGGTCGTTGCGGTCCGTGAGCACGACCAGGGTCGGATTGCCCATCGCCGGCTCGCGGATGATGCGCCCGGCATAGAAGGCCATCGTCAGGCTCTTGCCCGAGCCCTGGGTGTGCCAGACCACGCCGACGCGCCGGTCGCCGGGCTTGCCGCCGGGTTTGCGGCCCGCCTCGTAACGGCCCTCGGGCTCGGCCACACCAACGGCCGCGCGATGCAGTCTCGCGGCGCGAAGCGTTTCCCCCACCGCCACCTGCACGGCGTGGAACTGGTGGTAGCCCGCCATCTTCTTGGACGTCCGCCCGCCCCCGTCGTCTTCGAACACGATGAAGTCGCGCACCAGGTCGAGGAAACGCCGCGGCGCCAACAGTCCCTCGATCACGACCTGGAGTTCGGGCATGTGGGCGTCGGCCAGCGCCTCGCCGGACACCGTGCGCCACGGCTTGAACCACTCGCGACCGGCCGTGAGCGTCCCGGCGCGCGCCTCGACGCCGTCGGACACGACCAGCACGGCGTTGGTCGCGAACAACGCCGGCACCTCGGCCTTGTAGGTCTGGAGCTGCTGGAAGGCGGTCCAGATCGTGGCGTCCTCGCTGGCGGCGTTCTTCAACTCCAGCACCGCTACGGCCAAGCCGTTGACGAACAGCACCACGTCCGGCCGGCGGCTATGCTTGTTCTCCGTGACGCTGAACTGGTTGACCGCCAGCCAGTCATTGTTCGTCGGGTCGTCGAAGTCGATCACGCGGACCTGGGCACCGCGGATGGCGCCGTCCGCGTCGCGGTACTCGACCGTCACGCCGTCCACCAGCAGCCGGTGCAGCGTGCGGTTGCGCTGGATCAAGTCCGCGCCCTCGGGCCGCGTCAGCTTGCGGAAGGCGTTTTCGAGGGCTTCGGCGGGAAGCTCCGGGTTGAGGCGCGCCAGCGCCTGGCGTAGCCGGCCTTCGAGGACGACGTCGCGGTAGTTTGGGTCTCTGCGCTCGGCGTCAGGCTCGCCCGCAGCGATGGCGGGCCCGTGCTTGACGTGCCAGCCGATGGACTCCAGCCAGGCGAGGGCCGCATCCTCGACAAGCGATTCCGTCATCCTCATCCGGCACCCATCTTGTTGGTCACATGATCCCTGGAGTTGACAGCCCGAGCCCGCAAGTGGTATGATGACAGGGCCAGGAGACGAAACTCGGCTCCATGCCGTGTGATCGCTGGGCTACGGCCACAGTGATCCTATATCCCTGGCCTCTCTTCTTCATAGCCGCCCCTTCAGGCCCTCCAAGGTCAGAGGACGGTCCTTCGTGTAGTACTCCCCGTATCGCGCTCTCCGGGTGTCATCGATGTCGTGCACAAGCCGGAAGGCGTGCCACAAGTATCTTACGTACCGATCCTCCCCGCGCTCATAGAGACGCTGCACGGACCACAGGAAGTAGTCGGCTGCCTGAAGGCCCGGAGATCGCACGGGGCTATCTGCGGTGATGCGTATGGGGGCACTGCTGACAATGCCCCATCGGCTCTGGAGGTTTCGCCTTGCACCTTCCAGCTCGGCCTGGAGAGCTGCCGTACGGTCCGACTTGCCGCGCTTCGAGAAACACACATCGTAGGATGCATCCTTGTGCAGGCGGTCCCGAAAGAGGCGTCGCACAAGGTACGAGTAGATCTCATTGGGATGGTACCGGTACGAGGGCTCGCGGGCCTGTCGCTGGCGAACGTAGTCCAGTACTCGCCTCTTGTCGGTGATGACCGCGAAGAACCGCAATCCAGCATGCTCCTTCAGCACCCGGAACACTTCCCGGCGGACCTCAGGCACGTCATCTTTGGCGTGAAATGCAAGAGCTGTCTTATTCGCCTCCGGTTGCATGGAGGGAACGCCGGAGAAGAACGGATCAGCCAGCAACCGGGTTCGCAGTTCCTTCAGGCTTGCTCCCAGCACCAGGGGATCAGGAACATCCAGTAGGCCTAGCAGGAAGAACCGGGAGCATCCTGGCGTTCCAGTGACGACCTTGCCCCTGCGGTCAAAGATGATCCCATCGCCCGCCTCATCCACGAAGTAGAAGCGTGTCGTGCGCTCGTCGTGTCTCGCGTTCATGGCCCGTTGGGCACGCGTACAGGCTCCTCTCGCAGCGCTTGCGCGGCGAGCCTCGAGTACAGCTCAGGGGCCGGCACCAGCTGATCGGAACACTGCCCGTCCGTACCCTGTACTGGGAGATGCTGCGCACAGCTGCTGGTCCAGCACGACCTCCGAGAGTGATCCATCTCCCTCCGGGAGAGGGCCGGGGTGAGGGTATCGCCGACAGGCGATATGTCCGGGCCGTGGGCGACCTGCCAGCCGAGGGCCTCCAGCCAGGCGAGGGCGGCGTGTTCGACGGTCGATTCGGCGAAGGCGGTCATTCGATCACCTTCCAGTAGCCGCCCTTGGCGGGGCCGATTCGTTCAAGCCTGCCGGATTCTCGAAGCTTTCGGATGGCTCGTTCGATCGCCCGTTCGGATTTGTCGAGCCGGGCAGCAAGTTCGGGGATGGACAGGTCGGGCTCCTCCGCCAGCAGCTCAAGGACCGCCAGAGGGGTTTTCCGCGTCGTTTCCCCCGTCGTTTTCCCCGTCGTTTTCCCCGTCGTCTTCCCTGTCACCTTCGCCGGCAGCCCGAACGTGACGACCACCGCCCCCTCGCGCACCGCGACCGCCGGCGGCTCCAAGCCCCACTCCTGCATCAGCCGGGCGATCTTCAGCGTCCCCCGTCCCCAGGTCTCGATGATCCCCCGCCGGTAGAAGGTACGCGCGATCATCGGGTTCCATGGCTTGGACTCGTGCTCGCGAAACAACGCCTCGGGCGTCAGGCCGAAGTGCAGTTCGCCGATGGAGATGATCTCCAGCCGGTCGTCGTACAGCGCTACGCTCACCGAGCCGCCGCCGATGGCGTAATCGCGGTGCACGAAGGCATTGGCGAGCGCCTCCCGCAGGGCCTCGACCGGCAAGAGCGGCGTGTCCTCGCGCTCCATGCGGCCGGGCACGATGAGGCTGGCCACCGGCAGTGATTCGATCAGAAAGCGCTCGGCGCGCCGCATCAGCGCAAAGGCGTTGCCGTAGAACTGGCGGTTGTCGAGGAACTCGTCGCGCGTGGTGCCTTTGAAGCGAGCCACCTTGAGCAGCAGTTGCGGGAAGTCGGGCAGCGGCACGTCGTCGGCGCAGAACAGCACCACTGCTGCGCGCGAAACCCGGTCGCCATCGACCAGGAGACCCAGTCCACGGAGGATCTCCAGCGGCTCGCGCGTGCCCGGGTCGTCCACGCGACCGCGGCGGATGGACTCCTCCAGTGTCAACACCAGCTCGCGCCGGTCCAGCCGGCCCACGTCCCACTCCTCGGCCGGCCGGTTCTCCCACCGCTCGGTGGCGTGCATTTCCTCCAGCAGCAGGCGCTGGAAGGTCGCGCGTGGCATGGTGCGCGTGGTGTTCAGCACCCGCTCGTACGCCACGCCGCGGAAAGCCACTGGCACGCGCGCCCCGCGGGCCACGGTGAGCACCAGCACCTCGCGCCGGTCGCCGACGGGAACACGCTCCACCGAGGGGAACACCGGCGGCTCGAAGCCCCGGAACTCCTGCGCGAGTTCTTCGAGCGTGTGGTCGTTGACGATCTGGCCGACCACCTTGCCCGCCGCCGTGACGCCGAACAGCACGCGCCCACCCTGAGCGTTGGCGAAGGCGCACAGCGTGCGACAGGCGCGGTCCCTCTCTGCGGTAGATTTCTTGAACTCCAGTGTCTCGGACTCGCCAGCGGCAACCCAGGTGTTGATCTGGTCCAGTGTCACGGCCTGACCTCCAGAATCTCCCCGGCGTTCCGCACCGACCACCCGAGGCTTCCGAGCCAGGCGAGGGCGGAGGCTTCGACATTGGACTCAGATGCTGCGCCGTAGCTCATCCCACACCTCTCTCCGGCGGCCCGCAGTACAGACCGAAATCCAAGTCACGGAGCGCCTTCCGGACATCCGTGTGCACGGCCGCATATGTGAGGTCACTCAGAATGGTTAGGAGAACGAAGACCTCCTCCCGCTCGGTCGCAGCGCGGACAAGGTCGCGAAGCATAGGCATGGCCGCTGCGCCAAGAGACGCCCAACGCGCAAGTGTGCCCTCGATGACTGAGCCTAGATCGTCGGAGGCATCCACTTCCCTCAGAAGTGGCTCTGAGACGTTATCCGGAATCCTAGCCTTCCTGAGCCGGGCCTTGACGGTCTCGTTCAACTCGGTTCTGAGCGCCAGCCTCTGCTCAAATCGCTTGGACATCTCCTCGCACAAAGATCCGGCACGTTCTGTCCCCCTCAAGGCAATCGAGCGGAGGAGTAGCTCATACATGCCTAAGCGTCTCTTGAATGCAGGACTTAAGCCAGCCGCTCGCTGCAACTGGGCAAGCAGCTGTCCCGTCTCTGCGGGCCTCAAGAACCGCGCGATGAAGAACGTGGGGCCGGCCGTCCCCACATAACCGAGAGCTCCTGCGACAACCGGCCACACCTCATGAGCAGTCAAGCCGTCTGAGAGCACTTCTTCCGGCAGACCCAGTTGATCAACCCCCACCGCGAAGTAGTCGTAGATGCTCTGTATTGGCGGAACACGAAGGATGCCTTGATCTAGATAGGTGTTGGCTTCCGTTATGTCTACTTGAAAGCGGTCTTCAAGCGATGTAGCGCTACGCCTAAACCTCTCAATCCGAACAGGGAGAGCGTTGAGGTTCTCGTTCTCGATACGAGCTGCTATGCCTTTCGATCCGCGGCCAACTCGCAGCAAGTCACCAGTTCGCGCCCCTCGAAGACTCTTGAGCAGAATCGCCAGGTCCTTCTTCCGGGGAGCAACCTGTACGCGGTCAAAGGCTCCGAGCCACTCTGGCGTCTCCTCAACCAGTTCTGGAAGTACAATGAACACACTTCGGAGGGCCGCACTGGCGCTCTCGGCATTTGAACTAGACTCAAGTGAGCGAGCAAGCTCTTCTGCAACCACTAAACGCTCACGAGGCAGAGGGGGCACAAGAGGCATGCTCCTCAGGTACGGCGTCCACCGGTCTGCTCGTGCAAGGGCTGTCATGAAGGCAGCAACGTCCACTGCAGCAGCCATCGCGACATCATGGGAGACGCCTTCTCCGGCATGAAGTGCTCCGGCCCTGGCGCTGAAGAGGACGGTGAATGGAGCGGTCTCCTCCAGAAGGGATCTGAGCTGCTCTTCGTCAGCACACGTGCTCGAGGAGAGGACCGCCAGCTTGGGCACGCCGGATCGCAGCGTATTCCGGAACCGGCCCAAGACTTCCCGAGCAACCAGGTAACGTCCATCTGGCTTGACCAACCCATTCTCGCCTTCGATCTCGTGAATGCATGCGCTTAGGATCAGCTCTGCAGCACAGCCAAGCAGTCCGATATCTGCCGACCGCCTGCTTGCCGATGCAGCTTCATCAGCACACCTGGGGAAAGCTAGTCCACAGAGAGCCAGGCGCAGCATCTCTTGGGCACCCTGGATCCTCCGAATGGTGCCGGTCTTGAGAAGTCTTGGCATCAGCGGGCTCCAGAACTGCGCAAATCACGGCCTATCTTCAACTCGCCGGAAATGAGCTTGGGCAGCAGAGTGTCACGTAGGGCCGCGAGGCTGCTGGCTTCGCGACGACACTCGAGCGTTCGCGCGAGCAGGCCGCCGATCGACCGGTCGAACGTCGCGACGACACGCGCTGGCGGCTTGACTGCTGCGAGGTTGAGTATTGACTCCACCTGGGCGCGCTGGTGGCTCTTGGATGTTCCCGTAACGAGACCCTCGATCTGCCGCCGAAACAGTGGCGAGCGCGCTAGGCAGTAGGCGTAGCCCCGCGTAAACGGAGACCGCGCCTGAAGCACCAGGAACTCGGTCGAGCAAACCGCTCGATCTTCCGGACGTACGTCGATCAACCAAACCCGCTCGATCTCCGGGTTGAGCTTCGACATCAGGATCACCCCGGGCGGCACACGCGACTTGAGGCTCTTGATGCTCTCGCCGAACTCGGCCTTCGCTGTCTGCCCCTCGTCGAAAGCCGGGATGCTGAAGTGGTTGAACAACACGTCCGGATACGAGAGCGGGTTCTCTTGATCGCGAAGCTGCTCCACCACGTCACCGAAGCGCCCCACCTCCCACCCATCCGGAATCTCGCCGAGCTCGGAGTCGACGAGGCGGTCGGGGAATAGCGCATCGAGTGAATCGACGCGCCCCTCACCCCCGGCCCCTCTCCCAAAGGTAGAGGGGAATTTGCTTGGATGTGAACCCTCGCCCTCTGAGAGAGGGTGACGCGAAGCGGCGGGTGAGGGTTGCCCGCGCTCCCGTCGTGCGATGTTCCGTCGGACAGGGTCAAAGTCAACGAACCATGAGCGGAACAAAGCGCGGGCCATCGCCTCCAGCGTCTCGCTCATCCGCCGGTTCAGCTCGATCTTGTCGTCCAGCGTGCCGAGGATGTGGGCGATGGCGCGTTGTTCGGGAGGCGGCGGCCAACGAATCTCGATCGGGTGGACGTGATTCCGATTCAGTGTCGGGTTTGCTGATCCGACGTCCATCGTCGCGATGCGAGGGGCCATCCACTTGAAGAAGTAGTAGACAAACCGGGGGTCGTTCCCGTGGAAATCCTTGACCCACAGTGTTGTATCGTGCGGCCAGTAGTCAGACGGGATGAAGTAGACACTTCCGACGACGCCCTTGCGCCCGAGCACTACCCCTGGACCCGATGCAGCAGCGGCATCGTGGTAGCTGGATACCCCGCCCGACGAGATTACCGGCACTTGCCCAGGACGTTGATCGGCCTTGGTGATGTCGATGCCCCGTTGAAGCGTCGCTTGCTCTCCAATGGTCGTGCCGATCCACTCACCCGCCATATCCAAGCTCCTTCAGGTTGGTGGCAGTCTGCTTGCGGCTGCATATCTGTGTAGTCATGGCGCTGCACCTGCTAGCACGAATCGTGCCCGCTCCCGCCGCAGCATCTCGAAAGGGTTCATGAACGCGACCCCTACTCCGATGCAGACGCTGGGGATCTTCACGCGCTTGGTTGAGTCCTCCGGTTTCTCGTGCGTGACCACGACGTGCCCGCCGTCCAGCGCCTGAGCCACAAGGTAGTAGTCGGGGTCCTGTAGGAACATGCTCACCGCGGCAGGCGTGTACTGCTGGCTGCTGACCCAGGCACTGACGCGGTGCATCGCGGGCAGGACGCTCGCTCCAAGCACCAGGAACAAGCTGTCCTTGTACTGGGCTGCCCATTGCGCAAGCTCGTCTTCCCCGTCCATGATCTCATCGCGAACCTTCTCCACGCTGAGCACCTTGCCGGCACGGTTCTCCCGGACGATCCAGTCCCAGAAGGCAGGGCAGAAGCTGAACCCGTAGTGGAGGTTCTTGGCCTGGATGAAGACGTTGGCATCGAGCAGATAGGCCATCACGCCATCTCCAGCTCCCGCGTGAGCTTCTGAAACGTCGCCGGACTGCGGATCCCCAGCATGCGGTATGCATCCCGAAACAGCGTCTGTCCTTCCAGGGTGCTGATCACGATCGCCTCTGCGAAGGGCTTGCTCACGCGCACCCTGAGCGTCCGGTAGAAGTCGCCGCCTCCCGTGCCGCGGCGTTCGATCTCGGCCAAGCGCTCGATCTCCGCCGCGTAGCTGGCCTGGAACTGCTCCGCGTCCACGATCCCGGCTTCGTGAAGGCGACGCAGGATGACCAGTGTGCTGACTTTGAACTGCCGAGCAAGCGCCGCTGTCGCCTCCTGGAGATCGAGGTCCGGTCGGTAGGCAGCTCGCACAGTGTCGAGCGGCGCCAACAGCTCTGCAGCCACCTGGTCGCACCAGCGTTCGACTCGCTCGCCTGTGAACCGCGCGGCGTGCGCGTCTGAGACACCCGACTCCCCCAGCCAGATGTGCGCCAGCTCATGAGCGAGGGTGAACATCTGGGCGGACTTCGTGTCGGCGGCGTTCACAAACACCAACGGCGCCAGATCATCCACCAACGCGAACCCGCGGAACTCCTCGGGCGACAACTTCCGGTGTGTGTTGCTGCCGACAATGCCACTCGCCATCACCAAGACCCCGGCCCGCTCGGACTGCTCGATGAATCGCCGCAGCGCTTCGGTCCAGGACGGCAGTCTGCTCCGTTCAGCAATATCAAAGTGGAGCTGGTGCCGGATCTGGGTGGCTAGCCGCACCACGTCATCTCCTACGCGGACGGACGCGACAAACGGCAGCGCCTCCTCCCTAAGGCCCTTCAGATACCCTCGATACCACTCCTGACGCTGCTGGCAGAGGTAGATCGTCTCGATCAAATCCGGACTGGGCTGGCGCGAGGGTCTGGGCATGGTGCGAAGATCCGGAATCGGCAGTTCTTCAACTGGCGGTGCATCGAGGAACAGATAGCCAAGCGGTACTCGCACCATAACAGCGAAGCGCTCCAGCTGTTTCATCGTAGGATTCCGCTCTCCGCGTTCCCAGCGGTCAACAGCCGGCAACGTCTCGCGGAGGGCAGCGAGATCGAGTTGCGCCCGTTCGCGGGCCCAGCGAAGCATCTCTGGCTTCACCTGAACGCGCAGCAGTTCCCTAGCCATACCCCAGCTCCTTCAGGTTGGCGGCGATCGCGGCATCGAGCTTCGCGGCTTCCTCTTGCTGCTCGCGAAGCTGCGCCACGAGGCGCTGCATCTTCTCCTCAAACGGCTCGCTGCCTGCCGCGCTCGCCCCGCGGCAATCTCCTCCTTGAGCCAGCGACGGCCATTCGTCGTCTTCAGTTCCTTTTCACGAGTTACGGCCTCTTCCCGGCTGGCGTATTCCTCGTAGTGAACGATACGGACCGGCTTTCTGCTCTTGGTCCGGTCGGCCCCTTGGCCGCCACGGTGTTCGTTCCACCTTCTTTGCAGATTGTCGGTATGCCCGATGTACACGCTGTCGTCGTCACAGCGAATCGCGTAGACGAAGAAGGAGCCGGGGCGCGGCGCAGGCAGGTCGTCCTCCTGCGCCTCGGCGCCGACGTACCGGCCGGGGGTGAGCACGTGGCCGTGCTTGCGGATCTCGTCCAGCGGCACGCTCTTGCAGAAGCCTAAGACATCTCTGTAGATGTCACCCTCACCCCCAACCCCTCTCCCAGCGGAAGAGGGGAGCATCTGGGCGATCTTCGATAACACATCCCCCGGGTCAGCAAGAAGCTCCTCGTTGCGGAAGCGCAGAACGGTCAGTCCAAGTGATTCCAGATAGGAAGTGCGCTTTCTGTCTTTCCTGGCCTGTTCCGCTTCATCATGCACTGGCCCATCCAGCTCAACCACTACCTTGACCTCGTTGCAGTAGAAGTCCACCACGTATTCGCCTGTTTGATGCTGCCGACGAAACTTGAGGCCCATGAACCGGCGATCACGCAGGAGCTCCCACATGATGGCCTCAGCCGGAGTCTGTCGTCTGCGGAGATCCCTCGCCGTCTGCACAAGACCGGAGAAGTCGAGTCCGCCCCGGTAGTGGGTCCTCGCTCCCTCTCCTCCTGGGAGAGGGTCAGGGTGAGGGCCGAAGGTACGCCAGGCGTGGTACGTGTTGGCGATCTTCTGGACGTCGTCCTCGGTCAGCTCGCGGTGGGTGCGGTCTACGAGCCTGCCCATCTTCCTTGCATCAATGAAGAGGACTTCACCACGGCGGTCCCGTGGCTGGGCAGGCTCGCCCTCACCCCCGACCCCTCTCCCAGAGGGCGAGGGGGGACGGCGCTTGTCGCGGGAGAGGAACCACAGGCAGACCGGGATCTGCGTCGAGTAGAAGAGCTGCCCCGGCAGCGCCACCATGCAATCCACCAGGTCGGCCTCGATGATCGCCTTGCGGATCTCGCCCTCGCCGGACTGGTTCGACGACATGGAGCCGTTGGCGAGCACGAACCCGGCGATGCCGGTGGGGGCGAGGTGGTGGATGAAGTGCTGTACCCAGGCGTAGTTCGCGTTCCCCGCCGGCGGCACGCCGTAGACCCAGCGCTTGTCGTCCTTCAGAAGCTCGCCGCGCCAGTCGCTGTCGTTGAACGGGGGATTGGCGAGCACGTAGTCGGCCTTCAGGTCGGGGTGCTTGTCGTTGTGGAACGTGTCGCCGTGGGCGATCTGGGCGTCGATGCCGCGAAGGGCGAGGTTCATCTTGGCCAGTCGCCAGGTGGTGTAGTTCGACTCCTGGCCGTAGATCGAGATGTCGCCGATCTTGCCGGCGTGGGCTTCGATGAACTTCTCGCTCTGGACGAACATCCCGCCCGAGCCGCAGCACGGGTCGTAGACGCGCCCCTTGAAGGGCGCAAGCATTTCGACCAGCACGCGCACCACGTGGGTCGGCGTGTAGAACTGGCCGCCCTTCTTCCCCTCGGCGCTCGCGAACCGGGCGAGGAAGTACTCGTACACCTGGCCGAGGACGTCCTTGGCGCGGTCGGCGGGCGAGCCGAGGCCGATGTCGGAGACGAGGTTGATGAGCTGGCCAAGGCGCTCCTTGTCGAGGCCTGGGCGGGCGTAGTCCTTGGGCAGGACACCCTTGAGACTTGGGTTATCCCGCTCGATCGCTTCCATCGCGTCGTCGACGAGCTTGCCGATCGTCGGCTGCGGCGCGTTCGTCCTCAGATGGGCCCAGCGGGCTTCCTTCGGGACCCAGAAGATGTTGACGGCGCGGTACTCGTCAGGATCTTCGGGGTCGGCGCCCTGGGCGCGCTGGGCATCGAGTTCGGCGTACTTCGCCTCGAACGCGTCGGAGATGTACTTGAGGAAGATGAGGCCGAGGACGACATGCTTGTACTCGGCGGCGTCCATGTTGGCGCGCAGCGCGTCCGCCGCGGCCCACAGCTTGGCTTCGAGGCTCACAGCGGAGCTGTTCGACTGTGCTGGCTTGGGATCCTTCCTGGGCCTCGGCATCGCCTCGTCCACAAGATGTTAGCGATCCGGCCCGGAACGGGCAACACGGGCGACCCCTGCTCCCCCGCTTGTACGTCGTACCATCGGGCAGGACAGCCGGACACCCGACCGCGAGCAGACGCACCGTGGGCCCCTGTAGACAATAGGTAGACGTTCGTCTACAATGCGTAGACGGAGGTTGGTGAATGCTCAGCACGCTCTTTGGATCGGAGGCACGGGTGCGGGTCCTGGCCCTGTTCATGATGCACTCCGCGTCCGAGTTCTACCTGCGGGAGATCGCCCAGCGCACGGGCCTCCCCGTGCGCGCGGTGGAACGCACGGTGAACTCGCTCACCGGGATCGGGCTTCTCCAGCGCCAGAGACGGGGCAACAGCGTCTACTTCTCCGTGAACCGCGACTACCCGATCCTGCCCGAGCTCAAGGCCCTGTTCCTGAAGACGGTGGGGCTGGGGGACCGCCTACGCGAGGCCCTTGCGCTCGCGGACAAGGTGGACATCGCCTTCATCTTCGGTTCGTACGCCAAGAACCAGGAGGAAATCGCAAGCGACGTGGACCTGTTCGTGGTGGGCCAGGTGTCCTCGCGCCGCCTGAGCGCGACGCTCGCTGATCTGGAGCGGGAGATAGGGCGCGAGTTCAACGCCACTGCGTTCACCGCCGATGAGCTGCGCGCGCGCGTGCGGGACGGCGACCACTTCACGCGGGCCGTCCTCGCGGGCCCGAAGATCTTCCTCATCGGAGACGAGGATGAGCTCGAACGGATCACGCGGTAATCGGCGCCTGCGCGAGGATTCCACGTCCCGCGAGGAGATCGAGAACCTCGTCCGACTGGCCGACCGCGACTGCCGCCAGGCAGCGGTTCCCGGATTGGACCCTGATGGTCGCTTCGTCTTCGCCTACAACGCCGCCCTTCAGCTGGCCACGGCCTGGTTGCGCCTGCACGGGATCCGCGTGCCCTCCACGGGTCGCCACGCGCAGACGTTCCGGGAGCTCCAGGACCTTCTCCCTCCCGCTGTCCGCCGCTACGCGGCGGAGTTCGATCGGGCGCGACGAAAGCGCCATGCTCTCATGTACGATCAGGTCGGCATGGTGGGGGATGGGGAGGCTGCGGGCCTCCGGGCCGCGGTGGCTGAGTTTCGCGAACTCCTCCTCGACGAGGCGGCGCGGCGCCTTTCGCAGCATCGTCCCGCAGGGTAGAAGCCGGTCGCCCTCGGTCGCTGCGGGGCCTCTCCATCGTCACACGAGGAGCTTGCGGAGGCCGAGGTCGAGCAGTAGGCAGCACGCCGCGGCCCACAGCAGGGCCCGGCTAATGGGAAGCCAGTCTCGCCCTGTTCCCGGCGGCGGGGGCAGGATCTCGTCGCGCACGACCTCTCCACCGGTGATGCGCGCGATCTGCTGCAGGGCGTCGAGGTCGGGGCCGAACGCAGCGAGCTCGGCGGGATACGGCAGGGTGATAGGGAACGCACCCCCGTACCGCCCACCGGGTTCACCCACGGTGAGGAGGTACGCGCCGGACCCGGGGGCATCGAGGGTCGCCTCGTACCGCCCCGGCGCGGTCTGGCCGAACTGCAGCGGCCACGAGCCGCCGGCGCCGACCAGCTCGCCCGCGAACTCGAGCCCGTTCGCCCACCGCCCACCCTGGGTCGCCTCCACCGCCAGGCGCAGGGTCCGACCGGTGACCTCCCAGTCCACGCGCACGACCTGCCGCTCGCCCCACAGGTACCCGAGGAGCTGTCCCCACAGCTCGCCGAGCTGCGGCGAACCGAGCCACTCACGTGTCCACGTCCCGGACAGATCGGCGTTGAGCACGGCCACTTGGCCCAGGCCGATCCGCCACCGGGCGAGGAGGGGATCTCCTGCCGGCGACAGGAACACGACGTCGGCGGTGGGCTTGGGGAAGGTCAGCGTGTACCCCGAGAGCGCGGGGAGATTCCCCGAGAGAGGAAACGCGCGCGCGCCCGGACCGGGCAGAACCGGGGTCTCTTTCTCCAGGAACCGCGGCCGGGCCACGCGCTCGGTCTCCTGAACGAGCACGGGCCGCAGGTCGGTCATCGAGGCCAGCAGGTACGACCGCCCCTCGCCGAGCGCGCTGAGCTCGTCCAGGATCGACATATCGGCGTCGGCACCGATGGCGATCGTGGTCACGCCGATCCCGGCGCGGGCGACCTCCTCCCGGAGCCAGGCGAGGGTCTCCTCGTTGCGGAAGCTCTTCCCATCGGAGATGACGATCACGTGGCGCACCCGCGCCTCGAGCGGGAGGAGGGATTTCACCGCCAGATCAAGGGCGGGGAACACGTCGGTGCCCCCGTCCGCGGTGAGGCCGCGCAGGGCCTCGAACAACGGACCGCGAACCTCGGACACGAGCCCGGGTTGGACGAGCCAGTAGGGGTACCGATCGAAGGCGATCGCGCCCGCGAGGTCCTCGCGCGGCATGGCCTCCACCGCCGCGGCGGCGGCCTCCTTGAGGAGGTCGATCTTCACCACGTCGTTGGCCATGGCGGACATGGACGCCGACCGGTCGAGCACGAACACCACCGCCGCCGTCGCCTCCTGGATTCGTTCCGGCACGGTGTAGGTCACAGGGAGGAGATCCTCGACCGGGCCGAGGTAGCCGGCCACGGCCTGGCGGCCCTGGACGACGAGGAGCCCCCCGCCGCCGGCGACGTACGAACGCAGTGCATCGAGCATACGGGTGCCAAGGAACCCCAGCGGGTAGTCATCGAGGATCAGTAGCCCCATGCCGGCGAGGTCCTCCGGGCCGAGGGCCGCCACCCGTCGGAACGGCAGCCCGGCCGCGGCGAGGAGCTCGTCAGTTGCGGTGGGGTGGAGCCCGACGACGACGATCCCCGCTGGCTCGCCCACCGCCACCCCCCACGCGAGGGCGTTGTTCTCCAGAATCCGGTCGCCGAGGGCCCGCACCTCGACACGGTAGGTCCAGAACCCCGCGCCCGGCGGCGCGTCGGTAAGGGAAAGGCGCGTCCGCCCCGCCGGGAGGTCGATGGAGACGGCCTGGATCACCTCGCTGCCCCGGTAGAGGTGCACCGTGGCCGCCGTGGGCCGGGAGGCCTCGACCATCGCGTCGAGGGCGATCGTTCCCAGCGGTGCCTCGCGGGGGCCGCGGAAGTCGGCCATCCGCACGAGGTCGGTCCGGGCCACCGGGTACACGTGGATCGGCACGCCGCGGTCGCGAGCCCGGGCGGCGGCAGCGAGGACGTCGCCAGAGGTGGCCCGGCCGTCGGAGAGGAGGACGAGCTGCGTCGCCCCCGCCGGGGCAAGGGCGACCGCGAGGTCTACCGCCGCCCCGATGTCGGTGCCGGAGACGGGGCGCACTCCAACAGGGACCTCGCCCACCCCCGGCCAGCGCGCGACCTGGGACGCCTCGGCGAACGCGATCACGCCCACCTCGCCTCCGCGGGACGTCACCGGACCCACGAACTGGGCGAGCGCTGCCACCCCTTCATCGCCCACGCTCGCCGACCGATCCACAAGGAAGATCACCGTCTCCTGTCTCTGCCGGAAGGCAACCTCCGGCCCGGCGAGGGCCACGGCAAGGAGGGCGAGCGTTGCGGCCCGCCCGAGGAGGGCCCGTCGGCGCAGGGACAGCACGAGCACCGCCACCGCCGGCACGAGCCCGGCCAGGGCCCACGGGGTGAGGAACCGCATCACGATCCCCTCCGCACGGCGAGGCCCCACTCGGCCACGAGAACGAGGAACGCGGCCAGCGCCAGCCAGGGCCAGGCGGTGAGGTCGGCGTGGGTCGTGGTCCGAGGGGCTTCGCTCGACATGACGGCACGGCCGGGAAGCGATTCGTCGTACGGCACGTTCACCGCAACCGCCTCGCGCTTCTCGCCGCGCAGTTCGTACAGACCCGGTCGGTCGGGGAGCCACACCCCGCTCACCGGCCCGCCGGACGTCAGAACCTCGGTCCCCGGCGGCAGCTCGATCGCCTCACCCACCGCGAGGGTCGGCCGCGGCTGGTAGGGGAGGAGCCAGGTGACGACGTTCCTCAACAGGATCGGGAAATCCACCGCCACGGGCAGGTTGGACCGTGCGAGGTCGAGCGCGAGGAGCACCCGCCGGCCGGCGTCTCCCTCCCAGCGGGCGAGGGCTGGCGCGTCCCCGGCCCACAGGTCCACCACCGCGTGCGACGGGAGCTCCACCGGGTGCACGACGCTGACGCGAAGGTCCTCGGGCACGACGTGGCGGAGGAGGGGCGACGCGTCGCCCCAGACCGCCCCTGCGGCCTGCACTCCGCCGAGGGCGGCCTCAGGAGAGCCCGCACCGACGAGGAGCACCGGCCCCGTCGGGCTCACGGGGAGGTCGGTGCGCACGGCCACGGTGAGATCCCACGTCCCTGAACTGACCCTCTCCACAGGAAGGGCCGCCCGGAGCGCGGCCCACAGGTAGCGGTCCTCCTCGCCGAGCCACCGCACGCGGACCGTGGCCGCGCCCTCGAACGCGTAGTACCGCACGTTGTCCCACGGGAACCCGTCGTGGGGGAGGAGCTCGGCGCGGAGCGCGGTCTGGACGAGCCCGACCTGGAACACGAACAGGTCCTCGGCCCCGGGCGCAAGGAGCCGCGCCCCGAGGTACGTTGCCACGCCCGTGTGGAGGGCAACCTGGACGTCGTGGTAGCGCTCCGTGTCGTTGCGCACCCGCACCAGGGCCTCGTACCCCGTCCCGTCGGGGGCGGGGCGAGCGGCGAAGGCGACGATCGCCAGGTTGTCCCGGGCGGGGAGGGCGACGATCTCCACCCCGGGATCGGGC
>DLNB01000053.1:0-3797 GCA_002479455.1 Acetothermia bacterium UBA7521 | reverse complement strand
CCCCGGGATCGGGCGGCGGGTCGTCGGTGAGAACCACGGTGCGGCCGAACCCACTGGGGAGGAGGGCGAGGGCGTGGCCGAGGGGCGGCCGGCCGCCCAGGGTGGGACGGTACGATCCGAGCAGGGCGAGGGTTTCGTCGCGGTTTGCGGTGCGCGGCACGAGGACCTGCGGGGGATCCGCCCAGATCACGACCGCCCACGGGCCGGCGGAGTCGGCGATCAGCCGTCGCGCCTCGGCCAGCGCCTCGTCTGGCCGGCCCGCCGCAGTCATGGATGCCGAGCCGTCGAGGACGATCGCCACCGCCCCAGCCGTCCGCGAGACGCGGAGCAGAGGGTGAGCGAGGCCGAACGCGAACAGGGCCACTGCGAGGAGCTGGAGGAGGAGCAGGAGGTCGACCCGCGCGAACATCCGCTCCAGGCGGGTGGCCCGGTCGGCCGGGATCTGCTCCCACAGGAACAGCGCGGACACGGGCTGCTCCCGCTCCCGTCGGCGGAGGAGGTACAGGGCGAGCACCGCCAGCCCGGAGGCGCCCCACGCCCACGCCCACGGCAGGAGGAAGCTCACCGACCCCACCCCGCGAGGCAGGTCAGCGCCGCCTCGACCGGCGCGGCATCGCTCCGGAACAGGAAATAGGGCGAGCGCAGCTCACGGCAGGCGTCGGCCAGCCCTTCGTTCCACTGCCGCAGGGCATCGCGGTACGCGCGGACCGCGCCCGCGCCGAGGACGAGCGACCGGCCGCGACGCGTCTCCACGTCGAGAAGCCGCACCTCGCCCCACCGCGGCGGGTCGAGATCGGTTGCGGACAGGACCTGCACCGCGGCGATGGAATGCCGCCCGTGACGCAGGGCGAGAAGGCCATCCCGATAGCCGCTTGGACACAGGAAGTCGGAGATAACCACGCACAGCCCGGGCTCGGGCCCGGTCTCGGCCCACGCGGTGAGGGAACCCGAGAGATCCGTCTCCCCCTCGCTGGGCAGGTCGAGGAGGGACTGGAACGCAGCGGATAGCGCGCTCCGCCCCCGGCGCGGCGTCGCGGCAGTGGCCAGCCGATCGCGGAACGGATGGAGGACGAACCGGTCCTGCCCTCGGTAGGCGATGAACGCCAGGGCCGCGGCGAGCCGCCGCGCGAACCGCGCCTTGTCTCCCTCGCCCATCGAACGGCTCGCGTCGAGGAACAGGTACAGCGGCGCCTCCACCTCGTGGGCGAACGTCTTCGTCACCAACCGCCGGTGGCGGGCGTACACCGCCCAGTCGATGAGGCGGAAGTCGTCTCCGGGCTGGTAGGGGCGGTGGTCGGCGAACTCGACCGAGGTTCCCCGCCGCCGGGCGAGGTGCCCGCCGGGCAGCGCGCCGCCGGGCCGGCGCTGGGTGAGCCGGGCCCGCGCCAGGGCCCGCAGCTCCGACGGGGAGAGGAGGCCGTCGGTCATGGCGCGCGGACCGCCTTCGCCGCCTCATCCACGAGCTGGCCTGCGGAAACGCCGTCGGCATCGGCCCGGAAGTTGGGAATGATCCGATGGACGAGCGCCGGCCGCAGCGCGGCCTGGATGTCGTCCACCGCCACGTGGTGCCGGCCGGCGAGGAACGCCCGCGCCTTCGCCCCCCACACCAGGGCGAGGCTCCCCCGCGGGCTCGCCCCATACTGGACGTACCGCCGCACCGCGTCTGGGGCCTGGGTACCGTGGGGATGGGTCGCCAGGACGAGCTGCGCCGCGTACTCCATGAGCGGCCGCGGCACGGGGTACTCCGCCGCCACGGCCTGGGCCCGCCGCACCGCGTCCTCCGAGAGTATGGGGTCGGGCAACGTCATCCCGTCGCCCTCCGTGTTCCGGCGCACGATCTCCACGAGGTCGCTCTCGCCGGGGAACCCGACCTCGGCCTTGAACAGGAACCGATCCACTTGGGCCTCGGGCAACGGGTACGTCCCCTCCATCTCGATCGGGTTCTGGGTGGCGAGGACGGTGAACGGGATCGGCAAGGGATGGGTCTCCGTGCCGATCGTGGCCTGCCCCTCCTGCATCGCCTCAAGCAACGCGGACTGGGTCTTGGGGGTGGCCCGGTTGACCTCGTCGGCGAGCACGACGTGGGCGAACACCGGCCCGGGGAGGAAACGAAACCCATCCCCGGAGAGCACGTTCGTGCCCAAAATATCCGCCGGCATGAGGTCGGGGGTGAACTGGATGCGGGAGAACGAGAGCCCGAGCGCCCGCGCGAGAGCCCGCACGAGAAGGGTCTTCCCCAGCCCCGGCACACCCTCGAGGAGGACGTGCCCGCGGGAGAGGATCGCCCACAGCGCGACCTCGACCACGGCGTTTTGGCCGACGATGACGTTCGCGATCCCCGCCCGCAGGGCCTTAAACGCCTCTCGAGCTTCGACCAGATCTCTGTCAGTGATCACGGAATCCCTCCAATGAGTTCGAAGTAGCGTCGCACGAGATCGCGCAGTTCACCGGGGATCCCCCGCGCACGGAGGACCACCTCGACGTCCTGCGGAGATAGGGCCACGGGGTCGGTCCGCGGGCCCGACGACGACTCGCCGGGGATCCCCGGGACAACGTACGCCCGCATCGGACCCTCTCCCCCCCGCACCACATCCGAATCCTCCTCGGCCGAGGTCGGTCCCCACCCGTCGGCTGGGCCCGGCTCGAGCGGGTCGCCGCCCGCCAGACCGGGGATGGTGAACTCGCCCTCTCCGTCCAACAACGGATCGTGTCCTCCCACGTCGCTGGGGTTGACCACCTCGCCCCCGGCGCTCTCGCCTTCGACGGAGCCCATGGCGGTCGTGCCCGAGCCCGGCACGGCGCTCGGGCCGGAATCCGGGGAACCGTCGGAACCCGAATCGCTCCTCGCGCTCGCCCGCTCGGCCGCCTCCAGAACGGCTTCCACCGCCTGGGTGGCCTCACGCGCCGCCGCCTCGCCCTCCTGATCGAGCAGGTCCTGCAACCGCTCCCGTAGGTCGGGCCGGGCCACCTCCCGTGCCAGCGGCGCCAGCTCCGCCCGCTCAGCAGGCGATAGTCCGCCCGGAGCCGCGGCGGCGATCCGCTCCGCGAGCTGCCGCAGGAGCCCCTCCTCCGCGGCGAGGCGCGCGGCCACCTCGTCCCCCGACAGCCCGCCCAGCTCCGGCTCATCCAGCCCCAGCACAGCGGCGAGGAGATCCTGGTACGGCGAGTAGGCAGGGATCTCCGCTTGGGACGGGTAGAGGGAGAGCGCTTCCGCCGGCAGGAGAGACGCGACCTCCGCGATCGGCTCAGGGGAGAGGACGGTGCCCACGAGCGTCCCGTCGGGCGAATCGGCCCCCACAGGAACCGAAACCGCACCGAGCGGCGGCACGAACGCCACGGCCAGCGCAAGCCCGAGGGCAAGGGCCGACATCCCGTACTCCACGGGACCGGTGACAAGCCGCCATCCCCGGGGGCGCGCTGCCACGATTTCAGCGTGAAGCGGGCTAAGGAGGGCGCGGGCACCATGACGGGAGAGCACGTCCAGCGCCGCCAACCGCTCGCCGACTCCCAGGCGTCGTCCCGCCCGGAGGAGGAGTCGGTCCCCCGCGAGAGGCCAGATCGCTCCCGCCACCACCAGAGCCGGGATCGCCCACCCCACGCTGCCGGGCAGGGATGTGCCCACGATACGGCCGGCCAGGATCGCCACCAGGACGGCCGCCAGCGCCGCCATACCGGCCCGGAGTCCGTTGCGGATCCGAGCCCACCGTCTCACCCGCGCGAGGATCGCTTGCTCGCCCACCGCCACGCTCCTAGGGCTCCCAGGTCGAGCGCTCCGTAGAGGAGGATCCCCCCCCAGC
>DLNB01000066.1:23942-24124 GCA_002479455.1 Acetothermia bacterium UBA7521 | reverse complement strand
TCGCGCAGCGGCATCCCCATCGGGACCTCGACGAGCCCCCCCTTGCGCACCTTGCCGGCGAGGGCAAACACCTTCGTCCCCCGGCTCTTCCCGACCCCGTGCCGGGCGAACGCATCGGCCCCATGGACGAGGATCCACGGGACGTTGGCGAACGTTTCCACGTTGTTGATGACCGTCGGCTT
>DLNB01000066.1:23443-23744 GCA_002479455.1 Acetothermia bacterium UBA7521 | reverse complement strand
TGCCCCGCCGGCCCTCGATCGAGGCAAGGAGCGCGGTCTCCTCCCCACACACGAACGCGCCGGCCCCCTCCTTCACCTTGATCTCGAAGTCGAACCCCGAGCCGAGGATGTTTTCCCCCAGGTAGCCAGCCTGGCGGGCCTGCTCGATCGCTCCCTCCAGCCGCCGCACGGCAAGGGGGTACTCAGCTCGGCAGTAGATCACACCCTCGCTCGCCCCGACCGATCGGGCGCAGATCGCCATCCCCTCGAGGACCGAGTGGGGGTCTCCCTCGAGCACAGAGCGGTCCATGAACGCGCCGGG
>DLNB01000066.1:869-23229 GCA_002479455.1 Acetothermia bacterium UBA7521 | reverse complement strand
ACGCGCCGGGATCGCCCTCGTCGGCATTGCACACGACGTACTTCACGTCGCCCGTCGCCGCGCGGGTGAACTTCCACTTCAGCCCGGTGGAGAACCCCGCCCCTCCCCGCCCGCGGAGGCCGCTCTTCTCCACCTCGGCGATGATCGCCTCCGGCTTCATCGGGAGCGCCTGGGTCAGGGCCTGGTACCCATCGCGGGCGACGTACGCCTCGATCCGCTCCGGGTCGATGTGGCCGCAGTTGCGGAGGACGATCCGCACCTGCTTCGCGAGCATCGCGTTCTCGGGGGCCTCACGGTCTGTGCTGAATACGAGGCGTTCACCGACGTCGCCCTCTCCACGGAGGTGGAACGCCAGGATCTCCTCGACAATCTCCGGGGTGACCTCCCCGTACAGGTACCTCGTTCCGTCCACCTCCACTTCGACCAGCGGTTCGTGGAAGCAGAGGCCCACGCACCCCACCTGCTGCAGCGCGATGTCATCGTGGTCCGCGAGGAGGGAACGCAGCTTCTCGTAGACCGCAGTCGCGCCACTGGCGATCCCGCAGCTGGCAAGCCCCACCCGCACCGTGGTTGGAGTGGCCAAGCTAGGCTTTTCCCTCCCGGTACGCGTCGAGGACCTTGACCGCCTTGTCCGGGGTGAGCCGGCCGTGGACGTCCTCCCCGACCATCATCACCGGGGCGAGGCTGCAGCACCCCAGGCACGCCACGAACTGGAGGGTGAACAGGCCATCCTCGGTCGTATCGCCCTCCGCGACCTTCAGGCGGCGTTGAAGCTCCTCGGCGATGCGCAGCGACCCCTGAACGTGGCACGCCGTTCCCCGGCACAGGCGGATGACGTGCATCCCAAGCGGCTTCAGGCGGAACATCGAGTAGAACGTGGCCACGCCGAACAGCTCCGCCGCTGGGATGTCGAGCGCCCGCGCGGCTTCCTCCACCGCTTCCGCGGGCAGGTAGCCGAACTGGCGCTGGATGTCCGCCAAGAGGGGGATCGCCGCCCCGTGGCGACCGCGGTACGTCTCAATGAGCGGGGTGAGATCCGCTTGATCGGCCTCGCCTACAGGTGAGCGGGGGCGCATGGGTGTGGACTCAGGAGACCGACTCAACCGGCAGAGGCGCCGTCTCCGGCTCGGAGATCGGGGCAGCGTGCCGCGGGCTGCTAGGGCATGTCGCCAGGTGCGCGCTCGTCCTCAAGATGGCTGATCCGGTTCTCCCTTTGTGCCCCAAGGTTAGCTGCCCACGTCAGATCACGCAACCTTGGGCCCGTGGCTGGAACACAGATCAGGTCATAAGACAGATTCAAAATAGCAGAACTGCGATGCAGAGACTGGCAAACGACATGTGTCCGCTCTACCATTAGGGATCGGCGGATGCGAGATCCGCCTCCACAAAGGAGGAAGCAAGGATGTCGGCGCAGACCAGCCTCAACCCCTTCGCGATCGCTCAACGACAGTTGGACGAGGCAGCGAAGCGACTGGAACTTGACCCGGGGCTTCACGATCTCCTGCGATGGCCGATGCGGGAGTTCCACGTGCGGATCCCCGTGCGGATGGACAACGGGGCGGTGCAAGTGTTTCCTGGGTTCCGCGTCCAGTACAACAACGCCCGCGGGCCGTGCAAGGGCGGGATCCGGTTTCACCCCGAAGAGACGGTGGACACGGTGCGCGCTCTGGCCGCGTGGATGACCTGGAAGACCGCGGTTGTCGACCTGCCACTGGGAGGAGGAAAGGGTGGCGTGATCTGCAACCCCAAGGAGATGTCCGCCCGGGAGCTGGAGCGGGTCTCCCGCGGGTACATCCGCGCCCTAGGACACTACATCGGTCCGGACGTGGACGTGCCGGCGCCCGATGTCTACACCACCCCTCAGGTGATGGCGTGGATGCTCGACGAGTACGAGAAGATCGTCGGCCGCAGCGCGCCGGGGGTCATCACGGGAAAGCCCCTTCCGTTGGGTGGATCGGCCGGACGAGGCGACGCCACGGCACGGGGAGGGATGTACTGCACCCGCGAGGCCGGCAAGGCCCTCGGGATTAGCCTCAAGGGCGCGCCAGCGGCGATCCAGGGGTACGGTAACGCGGGCCAGTTCGCGCACACCTTAGGCGAGGAACTGCTGGGGCTGAAGGTGGTCGCCGTGTCTGACTCCCAGGGTGGGATCTACAACCCGAACGGTCTCGCAGCCAAGGACGTCATGGCCCACAAGGACAAGACCGGCTCGGTGAAGGGGTTCGCCGGGGGGAAACCGATCTCCAACGCAGACCTCCTCGAGCTTGATGTCGTGGTTCTGTTCCCGGCCGCGCTCGAGAACCAGATCACCGCGGCCAACGCCGGCCGAATCAAGGCGCAGGTCGTCGCCGAGCTCGCCAACGGGCCGACGACGCCGGAGGCGGACGCGGCCCTTCACACGAACAAGGTGTACGTGATCCCCGACTTCCTGTGCAACGCCGGCGGGGTCACCGTGTCCTACTTCGAGCAGGTCCAGAACGCATACAACTTCTACTGGGACGTCGCAGAGGTGCACCAGCGCCTCGACCGGAAGATGACCACCGCGTTCCACGCCGTGCACAAGATGGCGCAAGAGCACAAAGTCCACAACCGGCTGGGGGCGTACCTCGTCTCGGTGCAACGGGTGGCCGAGGCGGTGCGGCTGCGCGGTTGGGCATAGCGGCAGGAGGAAACCACGCGGGGGCGCTGGTCAAGCGCCCCCGCGGTGTGTGTATGGCAGACCTGCTCACCGCCGTCTACAATAGGACCGACGGACACATGCCGAAAATCCTCGCCAAGGACTCTCCAGCCGGGTGTCTGGCGAAAGCCTTGCCCGGACTGCCTGAGTCAGACCGAAAGTCACTTCAGGACCTGGCTCTTGTCTTGAGGTACGATGCCGACGAACTCATCGCCCAAGAGAGCTCCTACTCCTCGGGTGTCTATGTCGTCTGCGACGGGCTCGTGGCCATTGGCAAACACGCGCCGCAGAGCCACGAGAAGCGCGTGCTCCGCTTCCTGGCCCCCGGCGAGTGGTACGGCCTGGAGGCGTTCTTCCTCGGTGGGAACCCTGTTAACCTCCAGTACGCGCGAACGATTGTGGGCTCCTCGCTGCTGTTCTTCGAGACGAGCCGGCTGCGGGCGTTCCTGCAGCACCACCCTCAGGCCCTGTTTGACCTCTGCAGGTGGTTTGCCCGCGAGGTGACGATGCTCGAGTTCAAGCTCACGCGCGAGGCCACCGAATCGGTGGACCGTAACCTGGCGCTCCTCCTCCTTGCCTTGGCCAACAAGTACGGTGTGCCGGAATCCGACGGCACCGTGCGTCTGGAGTTTCCCATCACCCGGCAGACGATGGCCGAGCTTCTCGGCATCTCCCTGGAAACCCTGATGCGCATGCTGCGCCGGTTTCGTGAACGAGATCTCATCGATACCCATCGCTGGGGGTTCGAGATTCTGTCCCGCGGGAAGCTTGAGGACATCGCCCGGACGCCCGAGCTCTACCGTACGATCATCGAGCAGACGCTGTAACGCTCTCCTCCAGCAACCCCTGCAGTCGGCTCAGATTGCCCACGATGTGCCCGTTTGCCTGTTGGGCAGCGTCGAGTTCTGCAAGGCGAGTCGCAGCCTGGCGCAGCGCGCTTCGCGATAGGTTGAGAATGGAGGAAAGGACTGCCGCGGGGACCGTCAACCGTACCCGGTTTCCATCATCAGACCTCTCGCCCCAGCGCAGGAGTGTCCACGCCAGGGAACGCTCTGGCCGGTCGCGGTGCAGGGCGAGGGCCCGCCGGTCGAGCACGAGCTCGGCGAGTGCGGACAGGACGAGATCACGGAACGGTTGACGGTCCAGGGCCCGTGCCCAGGCGTCCGCGGTGGCGAAGAGCAGGGTTGTTGGGGTCAGGGCACGGGCGAATCCCTCGTATCGAGGCGGAGTCGCGGACCTCCACGCCTCCAAGCCCAGCAGGTCACCCGGCCCGGCCAATGCCACGGCCCGCGGTTCGTCCGGCGCGTACCCACCTACCATCACCAGGCCCTCCGACACGAGGTAGACTCCAGCTGCGAACGCCCCATCCTGGAAGATCAGGTCGCCCTGGTGGTGGTTCACGACAAGCGTCCCGGGAAGGGATTCCACCTCAGCGATCAAGTTCTCTCTTCTGCGGTTCGTCATCTCCATCTTCCCAACGATGGACGGAACCCAGATTCAGGTAAATCAAGACTGACAGAAGATTAGCCCGGATTCTGACACATCACGTCTTGTCGCAGAAGGTGCTCGATGCCGACATGTAACGACCCCAACAAGTGTGTTTTGACATGGCGAGCAGTGCTCACAGTGGTCGCGCCTGTGTGTCTTCGGGCAGGGCGCTCCATCGCCCAGGGGGACGCAGGGCTCCGCTAAACGAAACTGACCATCCCCTGTCTGTGGCAGTGTGTGCCTCCCACGGTTTCCCTAGGCTCTGTTCCAAGGAGGTCGAACCGAATGACGCCTGAACAGGCTAGGCAGGCACAAGCCACAGTGGAACGCGCTCTGAAAGAGGTCGAGGTGAACCCCTACGAGATGTTCCGGGCCCAGGTGGACCTGGCGGGAGAGAAGCTGGGGTACCCTGCGGACACGCTGGAGATGGTGAAACGTCCGGAGCGGGTGATCGAGGTCTCGGTTCCAGTACGGATGGACGATGGCCGGATCGAGGTGTTCACTGGGTACCGCGTCCAGCACTCCTCGGTGCGGGGGCCGTACAAGGGCGGGATCCGCTACCACCCGTCCGTGACGATGGACGAGGTGAAGGCTCTCGCGGGGTGGATGGCGTGGAAGTGCGCGGTGGTGGACATCCCGTTGGGTGGGGGCAAGGGCGGGATCGTTTGCGACCCGACGAGAATGTCCGAGGGAGAACTGGAGCGGCTGACCCGTCGCTACGCGGCGATGATCCTCCCCCTGGTCGGCCCCCAGCACGACATCCCGGCCCCTGACGTGAACACGAACTCCCGGATCATGAACTGGTTCATGGACACGGCCACGGCCCTCCGCGGCGAGCCGATGTACGGCATCGTCACGGGGAAGGACCTCGCGGTGGGGGGCGCTCGCGGCCGGCGCGAGGCCACCGGGCGTGGCGTGATGATTGTAGTCGAAGAGCTCCTGGCGCGGCTCGGGCGGAAGATCGCTGGCTCGACGGTGGCTGTGCAGGGGTTCGGGAACGTGGGCTCCGTGGCTGCGCAGCTTCTCCACGAGAAGGGCGCCAAGGTGGTTGGGGTGTCTGACGTGTCGGGGACCTTGTACAACCCCAACGGACTCGACATCCCCGCGCTCCTCGCGTACGTCGCCCGTTCGCCCCAGCGGTTGATCGCCGGGTACACCGCCGCCGGCGTGCAAGCGCTTCCCGGATCCGACGTGCTGACCCTCGACGTGGACGTGCTTGTTCCCGCGGCACTGGAAGGCCAGATCACCGAGGTCAATGCTGAGCAGATCAAGGCCCAGGTGATTGTCGAGGGCGCGAACGGCCCGACCACACCCGAGGCCGACTTGATCCTCGAGGAACACGGGCGTGTGGTAGCGCCGGACATCCTGGCCAACGCCGGCGGGGTGATCGTCTCCTACTTCGAGTGGGTCCAGAATCTTCAGAACTTCTACTGGGAGGAGGCGGAGACGAACGAGCGACTCGCCGCGATCCTGCGCCGTGCGTTCCAAGGGGTGTGGGAGAACGCGAAGAAGCACGACGTCTCCCTGCGCACCTCGGCGTTCATGCTGGGGCTGGAGCGCATCGTCGAGGTCATTCGTCTACGGGGCGTGTTCCCGTGATCGAGAGCACCCCGAGCCTTCTCCTGGGTCCAGCGATCCGCCGCGATGGGGTCCTCGCCCGAGCGTTGGGTACGGCTGCAGCCCGTGAGGGCCAGGATAGTCCTGGGTTCCTTGCCAGCTTGCGGGCGGGAGACTCGGCGACGCACTCCGCGTTTCGCTACGCCCTGGCGCAGGAGTTCTGCCGGTACGTGTCAGATCTGGGATCCACATTTCGCGCTGTGTACGTGTACGGAAGCACGATGGACGGTCGTACCCGGCCCAGCTCGGACGTGGACATCATCGCCTGGGTAGGGCGGAAGTCGGATACTGCGGAGAGCCTTCTCCTGAGGCTGGATCGCCTCCTGACGCAGGGGTACCGGACGCTCACGGGGTGCTCTTCCCTACGGCGCTTGTTCGATATCCACCTCGTAGACGACGAGGACATTGAGCTCAACCGTGGCTACGGGGCCGTGGTTCGCTCTGTGTGGACCGCCCCCGTGTGCCTGTGGCGTAGGTAGGGACCGACAAAGGGGATTCGGAGGGGGCGCCGCGCGGCGCCCCCCTCTACGTTTTGTCCAACAGACGCTCCACAACCCTCTGCGCTGTCGGGAGGTCCGGGACCTCGTGGCAAGAGGCATCCGGCGGGAAGTAGGGACGCATCCACTCCGGTGGGGAGACAAGGACCACGGTGCGGATCCCCGCGACGTGTGCGGCCTGGAAATCAAAGTGAGAGTCCCCAAGGACGAGCGTTTCCTCGGCCGGCACCCCCAACCGGGCGAGCGGGCCGAGGAACGCCGCGGGATCCGGCTTCAGCGGGCCGTCGTCCCGCGTGAACACGAGGTCGAACGAGAGCCCGTGGCGCGATAGCACAGCCTGTGTGCTCTCCCGCGAGTTGTTCGTGACGAGAACCGACGTCACACCCCTGAGACGGAAGAAGTCGAGCAGTTCATGCGTACCGGGCCGGAGGCTGCCCCGCTCGACCCCTTCGCGCTCGTGCGCCTCGAGGAGCGCGATCGCCTGCGCCCGCTGGGAACGGGGCAGCTCGGCGATGCCATGCAGGATCGGCCGACCATCCTGAGGGAGTCCGAGCTGTTCGCGCACCGCGGCGATCCGCACCGGGGTGTCCCAGATCGTGCCGTCCATGTCAATCAACGCCGCCCGGAGGATCATCGGCCCGATGGTACCCGCGATCGTACCGATCTTGCTGACGACAGAGACCAATCGCCGCCCCAACCGACACACCAGGGCACCGCCCAACTGCCGTTCTGGCGGAGGGAGTGGGATTCGAACCCACGGAGCTTGCGCTCACCGGTTTTCAAGACCGGCGGTTTCGTCCGCTCACCCATCCCTCCGATGCAACCCGATGCGGGGTGCGGTCGATTCTCACCTTCTTGGTCCTGACCCGCAACTGGTCGCGTTGGGCGCCGCGTCCACGATGCCTCCGCCAGCGATCCATTGGAGTTCCACCGTGGTGCGGGTAGCGTTGTGCCCATGAACCGGGAGCGGCTTGTGCGGATGAGAGTGCTCACAACTGGGCTCGTGGCAGTGGCCTTCGGCCTAAGCGCGGGCCTGGCGACGGGGATGTGGGGATCCTCGCAGCCTCTCGTTCGGGCGGCTGAGCCCAGCTGCCCGCCCCTCAGCACGACCTCCCTGGCGGGAATCGAAGTGGGCTATCAGATCGGGCAGCGCGCCCCAGACTTCGCCCTTCCCGATTTCTCCGGCGTCCCGGTGAGCCTCTCCTCGTTCCGTGGCTGCCCGGTGATCCTCGACTTCTGGGCCAGTTGGTGCAAGCCGTGTCAGATGTCGGTTCCCAAGCTGGAGACCCTTCGCCAGAAGTACCAGGCGTCCGGGCTGAAGGTGGTGGCCGTGAGCCTGGATTACCGGCGCGAAGACGCGGCGCGGTTCCTGGAGATGTACGCCATTCACGGGTTCATCAACCTGTGGGCCTCGTTCAGCGAGGGGCGGGCCGTGGCCCATCAGTACGGTATCGAGTCCATCCCCCGGACCGTGCTCCTCGATCGGCAGGGGATCATCCGGTTCATCGGCCACCCCGACAGCCTGACCGACGCCATCCTCGCTCCCTGGCTGTAGTTCATGGCCCGCCCTCGGGGTCGGCGCCCGTGCAGCGCTCGCTCCCGACGCCTCGTCTGCCGCACGGCAGGGGTGGCCCGGCACAACTCTATCCGGGTCGTTCAGGTGTGCTTCTCCCGCATTCGTGCCCTCCGGGTGTAGGTGTACGGCGCAAGGATGAGATCAGCGCGCATCTGTTGTTCCCTCCACGGATCTGCCACGGGTTTGCCACGGGACGCCCCCAGCGAAAGCGCAGACTGCTCTCTTTGATCCCATCTTTGGAAAGGAGGCCCTGCATGATGAGAAAGTGGAAGTCCGGGGGTGCGTGGCTGGCTGTGGTGTTGACCTGTGCGCTGCTGGGGGCGGCCCAAACTGGCGTACCACCCGGAGACCCAGGGATGCCTGCCCAAGCCTCTCGGAGCACCGTCAACCTGTTCGGCGGGGGCGCGTTTTCCGGTGGTTACCTGAAGTACGCCTACACCGTCACGCGCCAGGGCGCGGCTGAACCTTCTACCACGACGACCGAGATCATCCCGCTCCCCGATGGCAACTACTCCGTCGTCTCGACGAGCACGGAAACAGTTTCGCTGGCGATGGTCAACATCGGCTTCTTCGGCATCCCCCTGCCGCGCCTCGGCATCCACGTTGCCGCGAACACAAGCGGGACGATCGACCTGTCTCCCCTCTCCAACATCGCCTCGACGGAGATCGAGCCTGGTAAGAACTACATCCTCCCTGACGGGGGCCGGTTCCGGGCCGGCGAAATGGGGACGATCGCGGGAATCCGGGTGATCCACGGGACCTACACCCACGCCGACTACACGAACGTGGAGATCGACCTCGCGTTTGCCGAAGACTTGACGATCCGCGCGCTGCTGCCGTTCCCGGCGAAGATGGTGTTCCGCTACAGCGCCGCGGCGTCGACCACGGGCGATCAACCTCTTCAGATGTTCAGCTCGGTGGAGCTCTCCGAGTTCATCTACAAGCCCACGGGGGACCGTTGATCGCGTTTCACGATGTCCGTAAGACGTATCCGATGGGCGAAACACGCGTAGAGGCGCTGCGCGGCGTTTCGGCAGAAATCCCCCGCGAGCGCATGACCGCGGTGATGGGGCCCTCCGGATCGGGCAAGTCCACCATGCTCCACCTGGCAGGGTGCCTCGACACGCCGACGAGCGGCCGCGTGATCTGCGATGGCCAGGATCTCGGCTCTCTCTCCTCGCGCAGGCGGGCCGAGTTCCGGGCTACCACCGTGGGGTTCGTGTTCCAGAAGTTCAACCTTGTTCCTAACCTCACCGCGCTGCGCAACGTCGAGCTGCCCCTTCTTCTGCGCGGTGAGTCCGCGACCTCCTCACGGAAGAAGGCGCTCGACGCTCTGGACGTGGTGGAGCTGGGCGATCGCCGCCGCCATCGGCCCACGAAGCTGTCCGGCGGCGAGCAACAGCGGGTGGCCATCGCCCGCGCCCTCGTCAACGCCCCCAAGCTCGTCCTCGCCGATGAGCCGACCGGGAACCTCGATACGGAAACGGGGACACGCATCCTCCGGCTTCTTCGCGGTCTCGTGGAGACGGGCAAGACCGTCGTCGTCGTGACCCACAACCCGGAGATCGCCCACGAGGCCGATGCTCTCATCGCGTTGCGCGATGGGCGAGTGGAGTCCCTTTCCGCGCCCCGAGCGGACGGAGAGCAGGCATGAACCTTCATCTGGTCAAACTCGCGATTGGAAGCATCCGCAGCCGGAGGACGCGCTCGTGGCTGACCGTGATCGGCGTCCTCATCGGCGTAACCGCCGTGGTCTCCCTCCTATCCATCGGGACCGGCGTCGAACGGGCCGTGCTCCAGCAGTTCAAGGACATCGGCTACGACATCATCGTCATCGCCCCCAGCGGGATGGCCGCCGTGCTCGGTGAAGGAGGGCGAGCGTTCATGTCCGGAGCCGATCCCGATTCCGGGCCTGGCAGGGTTCAAGCGATGGCCTCCTCCTTCGCTCCCACCGGAGGGACGTTCGACCCCAGTCAGATCGGCCAACCCACCGGGTCCTCCGCGGCCGTGGCCAGTGTTCAGAGTGGTGGTGTGGACACGCAGAAACTGGTCCAGGCTGTTCCGGGCGTGATCGAGGCCGGAAACCTCGGCACGCGCGTGGTGAGCGTGGACGGCCCAGGGGCGAGCGGGTTCCTGCGCCTGACCACGCCGTCGCAGAGCTTCCTACAGGCGTTCCCATCCATCCTCGGTGGGTTCGAGATAGAGAGCGGGACCGCGTTCACCAACGCCGCGATGAACGAGGTGGTCGTGGGCGCGCGCAGCGCGGCGAGCCTCGGGGTGGGAGCGGGCGACACGCTCACCGTGGATGGGGAGCGATTCACCGTGGTCGGGATCCTCGCTTCCTCGGGCGCGGCGAGCGAAGGGACGGCGCGGAGCACGCCGGGAGCCCAGGGCAGCGCGGACAACGCTGTTGCAGGGGCGCTCCCTGGTGGAGGCGCCTCGTTCTTGACGCGGGGGTTGACGAACACCGACGACTCCCTGTTCGTTCTCCAGGAACGCGCCAACACGCTATGGAGCGGCCAGAACACGACCACGACGACGATCGTGCGCATGGCCACTGGCGCCGACGTGGAGGGGGTGCTCGCCGGCATCGCCACCGAACTCACCGCTCAGGGCGTGCGCGGAACGCCGACGTCGGTTCAGCAGATCGCGGCGAGCATCCAGGGCGCCTTGGGGATGATCGCCACCGTGCTCGCGAGCATCGCCGCGGTCGCGTTGATCGTCGGCGGGGTAGGGATGATGAACACGATGTACACGTCGGTGCTGGAGCGGACGCGGGAGATCGGGGTCCTCAAGGCGATCGGCGCCCGCGATGGACAGGTGTTGGCGCTGTTCCTCGTGGACTCCGGTTTGATGGGCCTCATCGGCGGCGTTCTCGGCTTGGTCGCGGGCGGAATCCTGAGCCTGCTCGGCACCCGTCTCCTCGGGCCCGCGCTCGGGGTGGGGTCGTTCCGACCCGTGTTCGAGGCGTCGCTTATCCTGGGCGTGGTCGCCGCCTCGTTCGTGATCGGCGCCTTATCGGGCGCCTGGCCGGCGTGGCGCGCGTCGCGGCTGAACCCGGTGGAGGCGCTGGCCGCGGAGTGAGTCCGTTCAACCCGAGAACCGAGCGCACCCTCGGCGATCCGGTGGGGCCGACCGGCCCGGCCGGTTTGCCCACGGGGCGGCCGCACGCTACAAAGGGTTAGCCCCGCGAGCGGGGCCTTTGACGATGCCGACGCCAAGGGAAGTGCGAGCCCTGGTCCAGCGGTTCAGCGAGAACCGCGCCTCCTACGTGTCCGGCCCGTACAACGAGACCCAGACCCGGATCGAGTTCGTGGACCCGTTCTTCACCGCGCTGGGCTGGGACGTGGCCAACGTCTCCGACTGCGCCGAGGCGTACAAGGACGTCATCCACGAGGACGCGATCGTCATCGGCGGCCTGACCAAGGCCCCCGACTACTCGTTCCGCGTGGGCGGGGCGCGCAAGTTCTTCGTGGAGACCAAGCGCCCCGCGGTGAGGATCCGGGACGACGCGGGGGCCGCGTTCCAGCTCCGGCGCTACGCGTGGTCGGCCAAGCTGCCCCTTTCGATCCTCACCAGCTTCGCCGAGCTCGCCGTGTACGACTGCCGGGTCAAACCCGAGCGGAGCGATCCCGCGAGCACCGCGCGCGTCCTCTACCTTTCCTGCGACGAGTACGACGCCCGGTGGGACGAGCTCGCCGGGATCTTCGCCAAGGAGTCCGTGCTCAAGGGCTCGTTCGACCGGTACGCCGAGTCCACGAAGGCCAAGCGGGGCACGGCCGAGGTGGACGACGCGTTCCTCGCCGAGATCGAGGGCTGGCGGGAGGAGCTCGCCCGCAACCTCGCCCTGCGCAACCCCGGGCTCACCCAGCGCGAGCTCAACTTCGCCGTCCAGCGGACGATCGACCGGGTCATCTTCCTGCGCATCTGCGAGGACCGGGGGATCGAGCCCTACGGCGCGCTCCAAGGCCTGCTGAACGGCCCGAACGTCTACGCCCGGCTGGGCGAGCTGTTCCGCCGCGCCGACGAGCGGTACAACTCCGGCCTGTTCCACTTCCGCCCCGAGAAGGGCCGGCCCGAGCCGCCCGACGAGCTGACCCTCGGCCTCACAGTGGACGACAAGGTCTTGAAGGACATCCTCCGCCGCCTCTACTACCCGGATAGCCCGTACGAGTTCTCCGTCTTGCCCGCGGACATCCTGGGCCAGGTGTACGAGCAGTTCCTGGGCAAGGTGATCCGCCTCACCGCCGGGCACCGCGCCGTGGTCGAGGAGAAGCCCGAGGTGCGCAAGGCGGGCGGGGTCTACTACACCCCGACCTACATCGTCGACTACATCGTCGCGCACACCGTGGGAAAGCTCCTCGAAGGCAAGACGGCCCAGGAGGTGGGCGGGTTCACGACGGCCTGGAAGCGGTCGGCGAACCTGCGCCCGTTGCGCGTGCTCGACCCGGCCTGCGGATCGGGGTCGTTCCTGCTCGGGGCGTACCAGTACCTCCTCGACTGGTACCAGAAGAAGTACGTCGAGGACGGTCCCGAGAAGCACGCCAAGGGCCGCAACCCGCGCCTCTACCGCGGTCCCGGTGGCGAGTGGCGTTTGACCACTGCCGAGCGAAAGCGGATCCTCCTCACCCACATCTACGGCGTGGACATCGACCCCCAGGCCGTGGAGGTGACCAAGCTCTCCCTGCTCCTCAAGGTCTTGGAGGGCGAGACCCACGAGACGCTGGACAGCTTCTACCGGCTGTTCCAGGAGCGGGCGCTGCCTGACCTTGGGGCGAACATCAAGTGCGGGAACAGCCTCATCGGCCCCGACTTCTTCGCCGGGGCGGAGTACAGCCTGCCCTGCCTACCGCCTCGCCGGAGGCGGGGCAGGCAGGTCGACGAAGAGGAGCGGTACCGGATCAACCCGTTCGACTGGCGCGCCGAGTTCCCCGACGTGTTTCCACACGCCCCCTCTCCCCTGGTGGGAGAGGGTCACCTGCCTGCCGCGCCCGCGGCGCAGGCAGGGGGTGAGGGGGAACCAACCGGCGGCTTCGACGCCGTGATCGGCAACCCGCCGTACATCCGGATCCATCGGATCGGCCACACAGAGGCCGACTACCTCTACCGGGTGTTCAAGACGCCGGTGAGCAAGACCGATCTCTCGCAGCTGTTTCTGGAGCAATCGCTCAGTCTCCTCTCGGAGCGCGGGGTTGCCGGGTTCATTTGCACTTCGCAGTGGATGAGCACGGACTATGGGCGCGAGATGCGTAGGCTTCTGAGTGGGGGATACCTCTACGAGATTGTGAACTTCGGCAGCCTGCCCGTATTCTGTTCGGCCAGTACGTACCCGGCCATCTTCATCATCAGACGCGCTGCGAGCAGATTGCTGACCGTGAGGACTATCCGCAGCTCCGACCATCTGAGCGCTGCAGGCATTGAGAATGCCCCAACAACCGGCATAGAGTGGGGTTCCCTTGGAGAATCCCCCTGGAACCTTAGCGACTTCGACCTGCTCGCCGTGCTGGAGAAGAACGGCGTTCCATGGAAGCCGTTGGCGGAGATCGGTCACGCCTACGTTGGGACTCTTACCGGGATGGACGCTGCGTTTGTTCTGTCCAGGAAGGAAGTCGAATGCCTTGGGATGGAGGCGGATTTCCTGTTCCCCTACGCGTTCCGCGGTGAGGAAGTCGAGAGGTATGTCCGCGTAATCCCTGACGCTGTGGTGATCTACCCTTATGCCGAGGGAGACAGCGGCGAAGCGCTGCTCCTAGCTGAGGACAAACTCGCTCGCTGCCCGAATGTGTATAAATTCCTCTGTGCCCGCAAGGATGAACTGCGGAGACGGAAGGACAGCCGGCGGCTGTACGCCGCAGGGAGCGATTGGTACCGCCATCTGCGACCGGGACGCTTCAGTTACATCAGACCTGCCAAGCTTGTCGTCAAGGGTATTGGGAGAAGGCTTGAGGTTGGTGTGCTTCCCGGCAATACGTGCTTCAATGGAGCAAACTGCCCGGGCATTATCGTGGACAAGGCTACTGGGTATGGTGAAGACTTCGTGCTTGGTGTTCTGAACTCGAAGCTCGTGTCAAGACACTTGCGATCGGTCTGCCCGCCGAAGCTCAGCGGCTACTCCAGGTTCACAACCTCAGCTCTGAACAGGCTTCCCCTCCCAGCACTCGATTCTCGTCGCGAAACCGACAAGGCCCGGCACGACAATATGGTGAGCCTGGTCCAGACCATGCTCGACCTGCACAAGCATCTCGCCACCGCCAGGACCGCCCACGAGAAGACCTTGCTCCAGCGCCAAATCACCGCCACCGACCAGCAAATAGACCAACTCGTCTACGCCCTCTACGGCCTCACCGCCGACGAGATCAAGATTGTGGAGGACCGCTTGTGAGCTCGGATGGCCCCCTGAGTTGTTACCTGGCCTACTTCCCCGGGACAGCAACACGCGCCTCTGCGACGAGCAGGTCTGCAACCATCCGATCAAGCTCGTTGACAGACTTCCGCAACGCCTCATCTGACTCAGGCAGATCGCCTTGATGGAGCAGCTTTGAGCGGACGGCGTAGCACCAAGAGAAAAACTGCGCCGCTCCCATTTTCCCGTAGGTTGTCTTTCCCCCACACTCTTCAGCAAGACGACGGCAAGCTTGGCCAATGGACTCATTCCTCATCCTGCCCAGCGAACCAAGCATTGCCTGGCGATCTTCCTCATCTAACTCGTGCGCCGATTTCACAAGCTCGAGAAGGTTCTCCACGACTCTGCACGCCTTCTCTGATCGTTCACGTGGGTTCGCCAGTGCCTCTATGGCGTTGATGAGGGATATGAAACGCGTACGGGATGTCGTTTCGAAGTGGGAGCGTGCATATAGTTCAAGTGCCAGCTCCAGGCGCGGGCACAGCGGGTAGGCCTCATGTGCTCTGCAAAGTGAGTCCTCAAAGCGTGAGAAAGCTTTTGCCACAACCGCTTCCGCGCGGCCACACACAAACACCGGTGGGGGATCCTCCGGGTAGACGTTGAGACCGTGGAGATCGTTGTGAAGCTGTTTCCCCGTGGCATGCGGGACGCTTCTTCTCAAGTGGTCTGTTACCCCACCACTTGCTGTATCCCGTCCGGCATCAATACCGATGCGCAGTATCGCCCCACAGAGACTCAGAGCGGCCTTCGTGCGAGCACCATGCTCTCTTGCAGACTCTTCGGTCGGGAAACCCTGAGCGGACAGCACAAGGTGATATGCCTCTGCGATCTTCTTCGCATTCTCGAAGGGGACTAGCTTCCATCCGATCCCGCCAAGCACCAATCGGGTGCTCTCAGCCTTATGGTTCAAACACATCCCCGGGGCAAGAAGGAAGCGAATCCTTGCACCGTAGGTGGCAGAAGTGCTCATGCCCCCTCCCTTTGCATTGTCCCGTGAACTGGATCGCCCCTATCGTTCACGCAGCCGGCCGGAGAAGCATATCCGCTGCGAAGTTCTACTTCCACAGGACTCTGCTCAATCTTGATTGAGGTCGGGTCGTCGTTATCTCGTGCATCTCAGCGGTGCGTTTGGTCTCGATTCCTGCAAGCAGTAGGATTCATTCAGACGAGTGGTGATGCGGAGTGAACATCACGCACGATTCGCGGCAGAACGTGGCGTACATCGGGCTCAGGGAGAAGCGAGCTGAGGTAGAGACCCTTCGCATCAGCGATGAGCTGAACATAGACCTCGCCCCCGACGGGACCGTGTACGGGATCGAGCTCCTGAACGCCAACGAGCAACTTGCGCTGGGAACGGACGGCAAGCTGGCGGGCGAGGAGACGGGACGTTGGGCTGAAGATGTGAACACGGGAACCCTGGCCCGAGGGAGAGGAGAGACAGCGAGATGAGCGGACGAAGACCAGACCGCCCCGTGAACAGACTGCTCGCGGTCAACGTGAACGGTGCCGAGCAGTGGGTACTCATCCGCGGTAGCTCGTCCTACAACCCCGTGCTGCTCTTCCTCCATGGGGGACCAGGGTTCGCCCAGATCGGTTTCGCCCCCGCCTTCCAGAGGGAGTTGGAGGAGCACTTCCTCGTTGTCAACTGGGACCAGCGAGGTGCCGGCAAGTCCTACACAGCGCACGCCGTGTCCGAGGACACAACCCTTGAGACCTACATCGCTGATACCGCCGAGCTTGTGCGCTGGCTACTGGCGAACACAGGACAGACGAAGGCCTTCCTGGTCGGGCATTCGTGGGGGAGCACGCTGGGGATTCATGCTGTGCGACGGCATCCGGAGTTGTTCAGCGCCTTCGTGGGCACCGGGTTTGGGGTTCAGTTTCAGGAAGGGGAGCGTTCTTCCCTTCAGCATCTACTCGCGGAGGCCGAGAGGCGCGGCGATGGGAAGGCCCTCAGGCGGCTGCAGGCAATTCAGTTCCCGATCACCGAGGACACGTTCGACAGCTACATCAAGGAGAAGGCGAAATGGATGGGTAGGTTCGGTGGTTACTTCCATGCGAAGACAGGGCCTCTCTTTCGGCGGGCGTTGACGTCCATGGCGGTGTCCCGCCGGTACTCTGTGAGGGACTACGTCCGGTTTGTCCAGGGCATGCGCCTGGGGAGGGAGGTGGCCCGCAGGATCATCCTGGAAGCGGATCTCTTTCGGCAGGTACCCGAAGTGGACGTTCCGGTCGTGTTCTGCATCGGCAGGCATGATCTGCACACGCCGTTCGCGCTTGCGCGCCGCTACTTCGAGGCTCTCCGCGCGCCTGCCAAACACTGGGTATGGTTCGATCACTCGGCACATTCTCCCCCGTTTGAGGAACCCCGGAGGTTCGCCGAGGTGCTCGCCGAGCTTCTCCCGCCGCTGAAGGCGCCTTAGCCCTAGCCGGGTGAGGTCAGACCTTCATTCTTAGGGTCCAGCGACTCGCCTTCTGCTCCCTCAACCCCGAGCGGTTCCTGTTCCGGTAGGGGGTGCGGGAATCGACAGCCTTGTATACCCGGAACGGCCGTCGGACACAGGGTCCGACGCTACATCATCGGGGTCACATCATCGGGGTCATCATCGGGGTCAGACCTTCATTCTTAGGGCCCGGCGACTCGTCTTCTGCCTTCGCCCCCCAGCAGTTCTCGTTCCTGAAGAGAGACCGTTGCACGTAGCCTACCGAGGCGTGGCTGAGCAGCCCCCGCGCATGACTAAAGGTGGCGACTTGACAGCGCGCTCAAGCGGGGTGTCGGGGACGCGGGTTGGAGACACTGGACGGACGTCTACCAAGGGATGACAATAATGCATGACATTCAACGATGCGCTGGCAGGGTTGCCAGTGAGGCGCATCCGTCAACTCAAGGTGGACATATGGAACGCAAGCTGAACCGCTTGCTTGAGACATGGGTACCGGGCACGGTCCTCACGCAACGTCGCCTGGACGAGCTAGGCATCTACAGACAGCTGGTCGGCAAGTACGTGCAACATGGCTGGGTCCGGAAGCTGGGGGTGGGGGCCTATGCCCGAGCCGGTGACGAGGTCAATTGGAGAGGGGGGCTCTACGCGCTCCAAACCCAGCTTGGGATGACGGCGCATGTGGGAGCGGAGACGGCTTTGGGACTCTCGGGGTCCGGACACTACGTTCCTCTTGGGATTCGTCATAGGGTGGTCTTGATCAGCGACCGTCCAGAGCGCCTGCCGATGTGGTTTCGGCAGTATACGTGGGGCGTGGACCTCGTTCACCATTCCCTGATGTTGTTCGACTCAATCCCTGATGACTCATCTGTCCCCTTGGACTGCAGCACGTTCCGCGTTGTGATGTCGAGCGCTGAGCGTGCGATCATGGAGCAGTTCCGACTCGCGAGAACGAACGATGCGATCGAGCACGCGCTCGAACTGATGGCAGGGCTCACCACCCTCCGCCCAAGCGTTGTGCAAGCGCTGCTTGTGAGCTGTCGCTCCATCAAGGTCAAGCGGCTCTTCCTCTGGGCGGCACGCGATGCTGGCCACCCATGGGCTGACAGGCTTGATTGCACGCTGATCGAGCTCGGGACGGGAAAGCTTCAGATCTACAGAGGAGGCAGGTTCAACCCTGAGTTCAGGATAACCGTTCCTCCGCGGGAGGGAATGCCGCGTGCTTGAGCCTCGCTATGAGGCGCAAGTCCGTCTCCTGCTTCGGTGTCTTCCCGTTCTGCGAGGCCATCCGGAGTTCGCGCTGAAGGGCGGGACGGCGATCAACCTCTTCCTGCAATCCCTGCCGCGCATATCGGTGGACATTGACCTTGCGTACCTACCGATCGGGCCGAGGGACGAAACCTTGGCGGAGATCGGGGGAAAGCTCGCCGCTCTGGGGAAAGAGCTGGTTGAGCGACTGCCGCAAGTGGTTGTCCAGCCGCAGCTCATCGATGGGCAGCTTGTGCGCCTGGTTGTGTCGAGTCCCGAGGCAAGGGTGAAGATCGAACCGAACACGGTCTTTCGCGGCTCAGTCTTCCCTGCCGAAGAGGCAGACCTATGCGTAGAGGCGCAACGACTCTTCCAGGCCTATGTTCGGGCACAGATCCTGCACGTTGCTGACTTGTACGGCGGGAAGCTTTGTGCGGCGCTTGACCGACAGCACCCGCGCGATCTCTTTGATATCAAGCTTCTACTGGATCGAGCCGGTATCACCCCGGACATCCGCCGGGCGTTCGTCGTCTACCTCGCTGGGCACAACCGGCCCATGCACGAATTGCTGCAGCCGCGCGTGAAAGACATCTCCTCCCTCTACAGAACTCAGTTCGTCGGCATGACTCGCCGTGAGGTTCCGCTCGATGAACTCGTGGCACTCCAGTCAGACCTTCCGAGGATGCTGCGGGGGGCTTTGGATGAAGACGAGCGGGCGTTCTTGCTCTCTCTGAAGACGGGGAACCCGGAGTGGGAACGATTGGGCATCGTCCACCTTGCCCAGCTCCCCGCCCTTCGGTGGAAAGTGATCAACATCCGCCGAATGGACAGGGTCAAGCACTTCGATGCGCTGAGCAGGCTGGAGAAGCTTCTCGCGCACTGAGTGGCGGCTCGCCTCCTACTCCACCGACCCCGAGCGGTTCCTGTTTCGGTAGGGGTGCGGGAATCGACAGCCTTGTATACCCGGAACGGACGTCGGACACAGGGTCCGACGCTATCATCGGGGTCAGACCTTCATTTTTAGGGTCCAGCGACCGTGGCCGCGGATTTCGTGCCAGCAGGGCAACGCTGGACGGCATCGCAACTACAGCCATGGTGGCGGGCGCGATGAACCCTCACCGCGTCGGTGGTTGCCGGCGTCCTGAGAACGCCGTCAGCCCGGTGGCCCCGTTCTTCTGCGGAGCCGCGGGCGCGCTGTAGGCCCGGGACGGCGCGCGGGTAGTTTGCCCGATGGAAACCAGGCTCCAGGAGGATCCGCCGCAGCTCCCTATGAGGAACGGCGGCGGGGGTTCTTGACTCCGGTCTCGATCTTGTGACGCACCTCTCGCTTCACCCGCGCGGCGAGCACGCCCTCGTGTTCGGCGAGGAACGCGGCAACCGCATCCCGGTCGTGAACGACGAGCTCGCGCAGCGCCCACGAGAGGGCTTTCACCACCATGTCGTCGCGGTCAGCGGCGAGCATCGCGCACACGCGCAACGTGCGGCGTGCATCTCCTTTCCCTCCGTGGGAACGCACGTTGAGGGCGACCGTGCTGACGAGGGCCGCCCGGCGCCACCAGCGATTCGGGGATCGAGCCCAACGGTGGATGAGCCCGTCCGGCACCCGGCCCGCGAGCCACGCCGGCCCGGCCAAGGTGCGGGCGAACGCGTCCACCTCTCCCCAGCTGGCCATGCCCTGCCCCAGCTCCTCCAGGTCCTCCGCTCCCAGACTCGCAAATGCCGCCCTGTGATACCGAAGAATCGCGCACGGAAACCAACGATGCCCCTGGGAGAGGAGCTCCCGTGCCACCTCACGGACGAACTCCGGGGGCTCGGCGGCGAGCAGCTTCGAGTACCGGCGGCGGATGCGGTCCACGCTCGGCGCGTCCCGCGTGGGCAGCGCTTCGATCTCGTCGTGGATGGCGCGGGCGATCGTCTTCTGCGGCCGGTTCATCTCCGTCCACTGTCTGGAGGAGGCCCGTCCGGCAGCCTCCGCACGCGGCGGGCGATGAGGGCGCGGAGCACCTCCTCGGACGGCGGGGGACCGGTGCGGACTTCCTTCCCATCCACGAACAGGCCGTCGGAGATCCCCCATTCCTCGAACGTCGCCCGATCCGAGGTGTCGATCATCTGAAAGGCCACCCGGTCGCCGAACCCCGTTGCGGCGCGGCGGGCCCGCTCGGCGACGAGGTTCATCGCCTGACACCACCCGTTCACGAACGCCACCACGGACACCACGCCCGGCACGCGCCCGGGACGTCTTCGCGCCCGGATCCACCGCGGGGGAACGGCATCCGGGGTGAACGGCTTCCACACGAGAACTTGGATGCCCATCCGATCGGCCTTGCGGTACCCGTGCTTGCGGAACCACGCGGCGCGCATCCAGAACGGAAGCGCGACTCCCCACGCCGCGATCCCTTTGGCCCCCCGCGCCCGGACGTCCTCCTCCGCGGCGCGGAGGAGAGCCTGGCCCATCCCGCGGCCCCGGAAATCGCCCCGTCCCTCCTTGTGCCCGTGGACCCAGATGCAGAGGATCACGTACAGGTCCTCCCCTTCGGCGAAAGAGCGCTCGATCGGGAGGTACTGGATCATCCCGCCCGCCACGCCTTGGTCGTCGAGCGCCACCTTCACCCGCAGGCCCTGGTCCTTCATCCTCTCGTACCAACGGCGCTTGTGGTCGCCGGTCTCCTTCATCTCGGGCGACCAGTCCTCGAGGCACACCAGGTACAGGGGCTCCAGGTTCGGGTCGAGGTCCACGATCGTCATGCCGCCTCCTGGATGAGCCGGACGAAGAACGCTACGCACGCAGCCAGGGCTTCGACGGAAATCCGCTCGTCGGTGCCGTGGATGCGGCCCATGTCTTCCCGGGCCATGACGATCGGGACGAACCGGAACGTGCTCTCTGCGATGGGGGCGTAGTACCGGGAGTCCGTAGCGCCCACCACCAGGACCGGAGCGACGACCGTCCCCGGAAACAGGCTCTGGACCACGCGGGACAGGGCCCGGTACGCCTCGGTCGCGGTTGGGCTCACGGGAGATGGGTTCCACCCCTCGGACGCCGGCTCGACGCGGATGTCCGGCCCCACGACCCGCTGCACGCGGGCGAGGGCCGTGTCCACCATCTCGCCGGGGAGGAGCCGCAGGTTGACCGTGGCCTGGGCGGTCTGGGGGACGACGTTCTCCTTTGTCCCCGCGTGGACGATCGTGGTCGCCGTTGTGGTGCGGACGAGGGCGGCGGTGGTCGGGTTCCGCGTCATCACCCTGGCCACGAACGGCCGGGTGAGCCAGAGGTTGGCGAGGGCCAGCTTTTTCGCGAAGGGCATCCTCGTCGCCGTGGCGGCGAGGAACCCCAACGTGGGATCGCGGAGTCGTGGGGGAAACGGATGCCGCTCCAGGCGTCGGATGGCCCGTGCCAGCGTGGTAATCGCAGTTGCCCGCGGCGGCATCGCCGAGTGGCCGCCCGGACCTTCGGCCGTCAGGCGGAGGGTGAGGTAGCCCTTCTCCGCTACCCCGACCATCGCCACCGGCGCCTCCACGCCGGACAGCGATCCTTCGGCGAGGATCGCTCCCCCCTCGTCGATCACCCACTCGAGCTTCACACCCCGCAAGGCGAGAAGCTCAGCCATCGCCTTCGCGCCGCGGCGACCGGAGACCTCCTCGTCGTGCCCGAACGCGAGGTACACCGTGCGCCGAGGTCGAACCCCCTGCGCGAGGAGTGTCTCCACCGCTTCCAGGGTCGCCACCACGCTGCCCTTCGTGTCGAGCGTCCCTCGGCCCCACACGAACCCATCGGCGATCGCCCCGGAGAACGGGGGGTGGGTCCAGTGGGCTTCGGTGCCCGCTTCGACCGGCACCACGTCGAGGTGGCCCATGAGGAGGGCGGGACGGAGCGAAGCGTCAGAGCCTTCCCAGGTGTAGAGGAGGCTGTACTCGGACACGATCTCTCGCTTCAGCGCGGCGTGAAGACGGGGGAACGACCGCTCGAAGGCAAGGCGGAGATCCGCGAACGGCTGGGAATCGAACTGGGCCGGGTCTTGGTGGGAGACCGTGGGGCAGCGAATCGCCTCCGCGAGACGGCCAGCCACCCGGTCGGGATCGACAACGAGACCTGCTCCCGGTGGGCCGGAAGGCGCCGGGCGCACACGAAGCGCCCGTACGACAACCACCACCGCCACGATGACCGCCCCAGATCCCAGCACGACGGCGAACCATGTCATGACCCTGCCTCCTTCACAGCAGCTCAGGGTAGTGGGTTTCCGATCGTCGGGCAATACTTGAAGGAAGACGACCCCAGTTGGCGGGGCGACGCTGGGGCGATACCATCCCTCCGGCGGAGCGTGGCGCAGCATGGTAGCGCACTGGCATGGGGGGCCAGGGGTCAGCGGTTCAAATCCGCTCGCTCCGACCAGCGTCGGGCATGAAGCCCGCCGCTAC
>DLNB01000066.1:0-746 GCA_002479455.1 Acetothermia bacterium UBA7521 | reverse complement strand
GGCATGAAGCCCGCCGCTACAGCATGACTTGGCCACTCCAGCCTGACCGGGTAGCGTCGCCACCTGTGTGCGACGCGTGGGATACTTCATGATCCGAATTGGGTTCCTCATGTCAGACACGGGGGGCGGCCACCGCGCCGCGGGCCGGGCGATCGAGGCCGCGCTGCACCACCGCCATCCAGACACGTTCGAGTGCGAGTACTTCGACGTGTTCCGGAGCTGTGGGATGCCCCCTCTCAACCGCGCTCCAGAGATCTACCCGTGGTGGGTGAAGCGCCACCAGCCTTCGTACGACCTGTTCGTGTCCGCCATCGATCGCACCATGGCCTCGCGGGCCGGACGGGGGACTCTCTCTCACCTCATCGGCCGCAAGGGACCGCTCGGCCGCGCCTATGCCACCTGGGCGGTGGCGGTGATCCTCCACGCCGGATTCAGCGGGCTCGCCGTGGCCGCTCGTCGCGCCTCGGGCGTGCGTATTCCCCTGCTGACCGTGATTACCGACATGGCTTCCCCGCACAGCGGGTGGTTCCACCCGCAGGTGGACCGGTGCCTCGTGCCCACGGAGAGCGCGATCGAGAAGGGGGTGAAGCTGGGGTTGTCTCCAGACAAGCTGCGGCTCGTCGGCCACCCCGCGCACCCCAAGTTCGCCCTCGTCACCCAGACGAAGGCCGAGGCCCGGGAGGCACTCGGCTGGGATCCGGACCTCCCTACTGCCCTTGGGGTGAGCGGGGCGGAGGGGATGGGGG
>DLNB01000057.1 GCA_002479455.1 Acetothermia bacterium UBA7521 | reverse complement strand
GGGGATCCTCGCCTCTCACATCGCTGCCGACAGCACCAAGTGGGCCCTATTGAGGGTCGAGGCAGGTGGGACGAGGATTCCGGCCACCCCGGAGACCGTGACCAGCGGGCAGCACTTCCTGAGGATGGAAGGACGGGGGGTGTTCGAAGAAGCGGTGAAGATGATGGAGCGGGCAACTCTTCTCGCCCTGCAACAGGCGGAGGTCACCAAGGAGGAAGTGGCCTGGTATGTGCCGCACCAGGCGAACTTGCGGATCATCAAGGCGTTCGCTGAACGGCTTCGCCTTCCCTGGACCAGAATCCTGGTAAATATCGACAGGTACGGCAATACCTCAACGGCCTCCATTCCCCTTGCGCTGGCCGAGGCAGCGCAGGACAATCGGCTTCGCACGGGAGATCTGATCGTCCTGGTAGGCTTCGGAGCCGGAGTTACCTACGGCGCTACTGTCATCCGGTGGTGAATGCGAGATGAAAATTTCCTGGTTCCGCCGGCAACAATATGTGCAAGTCAAACTGGAGCAGAAGGGAGAAGTGGGAGCCCTTTGGGTCAAGTGCGCCGGTTGTGGGGACTTGGTCTTTCGGGAACGGATTCGGGAGAATCACGGTATCTGTCCCCGCTGCGGAGCTTACTTCTTTCTCACTGCTCAGGAGAGAATCTCCCTTCTGGTCGATGAGAGCTCGTTCCAGGATGTGTCGAAGCCGATTGTGGCCGCCGACCCGTTGGGTTTCGTCGATCGCCGGTCGTACGTGGGGCGACTCAAGGAGGCCCAGGAGAAGACGGGCCTTCGCAACGAAACCGTGATCGGCCGCGCTCGACTGGGAGGCTGTCCTGTGATCCTGGCGGTGACGGACTTCCGCTTCATCGGGGGGAGCATGGGCTCGGTAATGGGGGAGCAGCTCGATCACGGTATGGGCATGGCTGCTCGGGAGCTGCGGCCGTTCATCCTGGTCACCTCGACGGGGGGAGCACGGATGCAGGAAGGGATCTTCTCTCTGATGCAGATGGTCAAGACTGCCGCCGCGCGCCGCGACCTGGAACGGCTTGGGGTGCCCTTCGTCTCGGTGATGACGTACCCCACCACAGGTGGGGTCCTGGCCTCCATCGCCAGCCTGGGGGATATCACCATCGCCGAGAAGGGGGCTTTGATCGGGTTCGCCGGGAGAAGAGTGATCGAGCAGACGACAGGCGAGAGACTTCCTCCCGAGTTTCAGACCGCGGAGTTCGCCTTTGAGCATGGCATGGTTGATCGGGTGGTCGAACGCAGGAAGCTGCGGGAGGAGTTGATCCACATCTTGGAGTTCTTGCCCGTCAGACAGAGTCAATGAGGATCGACGAGCTGATTGCGGAGCTGCAGGAGAAGTTGGCCGAGCTGAAGAGGCTGACCCGCGACAGCGGGCTCGATGCTTCCCCCCAGATCGCGGAGTTGGCGGAGGAAGTGGCGCGCCTCTCCTTGGGCCGTGGCGCCTGGGAACAGGTGCAGCTGGCCCGGCATCCGTCACGTCCGACAACGATGGACTACCTCGGCCTTATGATGGACGACTTCTACGAGCTCCATGGCGACCGGCTGGGCAGCGACGACGGCGCGATCGTGGCGGGGCTGGCCAAGTTCGCCGGGCGAACGGTGGTCGTTGTCGGCCATCAGAAGGGGAAGAACCTGGTCGAGAACCGAATCCGTCGTTCCGGGATGGCCGGACCGGGAGGATACCGCAAGGCCGCGAGGATCATGGGGTTGGGAGAACGGTACGGCTTCCCGATCATCGCTCTGATCGATACTCCAGGGGCCTACCCCGGCGTCAAGGCGGAGGAGCACAACATTGGGGGAGCGATCGCCGATTCCATCTACACCATGCTCCGGCTGCGTACCCCCATCGTGGCGGCGGTGATCGGAGAAGGGGGGAGTGGAGGAGCGCTTGGGATCGGGGTCGGGGACCGATTGCTCATGATGGAGAATGCCTACTACTCCGTGATCTCCCCGGAGGGCTGCGCCGCCATCCTGTGGGGGGATCGGAGCCGAGCTCGCGAGGCCGCGGCAGCGCTCAGGCTTACCGCTCACGACCTCCTGGATCTCGGGGTGATCGACGAGGTGGTGCAGGAACCTACCGGAGGAGCCCACACCGATCCCCAGGAGGCGGCGCGAAGCCTGGGAGAGGCCCTGCGCCGCCACATGGACGAACTGGGGGGGATGGTGCCTGGGGAGCTCCCCGGTCTCCGGCGGAGCAAGTTCCGGGGGATGGGGATCTGCGAGGGGGCGATGCCGGTGATGCACGAACAAGGCGGGGAGTGAGGACGAATGGACCACATCGAACTGCGGGACAAGGTCGGCCTGGTCCTCGGCGTGGCCAACGAACGTTCGATCGCGTGGGCGATCGCCCAGTGCCTCGACCGCGCTGGGGCAAGGGTGGCTCTCACCTACCAGAACGAGCGGGTGAGACCGCACGTCGAGCGGTTGGCGGCCGAGTTGCGCGACCCGCTGGTTGCCCTCTGCGATGTAACGGCGGACGGCGAGATCGAGGCGCTGTTCGCCCGGATCGGGCGGGAATGGGAGCGGCTTGACTTCCTCGTCCACAGCATCGCCTTCGCCCCCGCCGCCGAGCTCGGGGGGGAGTTTCTGCGCACCTCTCGCGCTGGATTCCATGCGACGCTGGATGTGAGCGCCTACTCCCTGATCCCGTTGGCCCGGGGGGCGGTCCCGTTCATGGGAGCCGGGGGGGGAGCAGTGATCGCCATCACCTTCCAGGCCTCGCAGCGCGTCTTCCCGGGCTACAACGTGATGGGAACGGCCAAGGCGGCCTTGGAGCAGATCATCCGCCAGTTGGCTTATGAACTAGGCTCGCACGCCATCCGTGTCTGCGGGCTCTCCGCGGGACCGCTGCGGACACTCGCTGCGCGGGGGATTCCGGGGTTCCCGGGGATGGCGAAGTCCCATGCCGAGCGGGCGCCCCTCAAGCGGAGCATCACCCACGATGAGGTGGCCCGCGCCGCCCTGTTCCTGGTAAGCGATCTAGCCAGCGGAATCACCGGGGAGGTCCTTCACGTCGACGCTGGCTACCACATTATGGGGGTGTAGCGGTGAACCTGAGCGAGATCGAGGAGCTGCTTCGCCTGTTCGAGGGCTCGTCCCTTACGGAGTTGGTGGTCGAGGGGAGCGAGATGCGGGTCACGTTCAGGCGGGACGCCGGTGCCCCCCGTGAGACAGTGCCCCAACGAGGCGCCGGCCTGAACGCCCCTCCGCGCGAGGCCGGACCGAGCGCGAGCGACAGACTCGTGGTGCGCTCGCCCTGTGTCGGCACCTTCTCCTCCTGCCCGGCGCCGGGGAGCGACGCCTTCGTCCGCGCGGGCGATGTGGTGAGAGAGGGAGACACCCTGGCCGTGGTCGAGGCGATGAAGGTCCTCACCGAGGTCAAGGCACCGGGGGACGGGGTGGTAGAGAAGATCCTCGTTCAGGATGGACAGCCAGTGGAGTTCGGGCGCGAACTGATCATCATCGCTCGGGAGTCGACCTTGGAGCTGGCATGACACCGCCCCCTCCCGCACGAGAGAGGGCGCCGTGGGGCAGAACCGGGGTCCGCGCCGCCCCCCTGAACTCCAACGTGTCGCTTCCGCACGGCGGTTCACAGCTTACGAACAGTGGTTCGCGGATGATGCCCTTCCTCCGCGAGATCCGCGTTCTCGGACCTGTGAGCGTCACTTGGGCGGCTTCCGAAGCGTGGTTCCAGGTTGTTTCTCGTGGGCGGGGATGAGATGTTCCAGAAACTCCTGGTGGCCAATCGCGGCGAGATCGCGCTCCGGGTCATCGAGAGTTGCCGCGAGCTCGGGATCCGGACGACCGCCGTCTACTCCGAGGCGGACCAGGGTTCCCTCCCGGTGCGGCTTGCCGACGAGGCGCTCTGCATCGGCCCCCCGGACGCGCGGGGGAGCTACCTCTCCTCCTTGGCGATCCTCTCTGCGGCGACGATCTCCGGGACAGACGCTGTTCACCCGGGCTACGGGTTCCTCGCCGAGAGCGCGGAGTTCGTGGAGGCGTGCGAGGAGACGGGGATCACCTTCATCGGGCCTCCCCGGGGGGTGATGGCCCTGGTGGGGGACAAGCTGGCAGCACGACGGGAAGCTGAAGCTGTGGGGATCCCTGTTCTTCCTGCCTCGGGTCCCCTCGTCTCGCTCGCCGAGGCGGAGGAAGCGGCCCAAGACCTGGGTTACCCCCTCATGATCAAGGCGGCAGGCGGTGGCGGGGGGCGCGGGATCCGTGTCGTCCCCGACAGAGAGAAGCTGCGGCGGGAGTTCGATCTCGCCCGGCGGGAGGTGGGGGAAGCATTCGCCGATTCTCGCCTGTACCTGGAGCGCCACATCGTCCCGGCACGACATATCGAGGTCCAGATCCTCGGGGACGCGTTCGGGAACGTCGTCCACTGGGGAGAGCGGGACTGCTCTGTGCAGCGGCGCCATCAGAAACTGGTCGAGGAGGCTCCGGCCCCCAGCCTGGACGAAGGGCTGCGGGAGCGGATCCGCGAAGCGGCGATTCGCCTTGCCCGTCGGCTCGACTACCGCAATGCAGGGACGGTAGAGTTCCTCCTCGATACGGAGGGCCGTTTCTGCTTCATCGAGCTCAACGCGCGGATTCAGGTCGAGCACCCCGTGAGCGAGATCCTGACCGGACGCAACCTGGTGACGGAGCAGATCCGAATCGCCGCCGGGGAGAAGCTGGGGTACTCTCAGGAGGACCTCGTTTTCAGCGGGCACGCCATCGAATGCCGCCTCAACGCGGAGGACCCTGGACAGGGGTTCGTCCCCTCCATCGGACGCCTCGCGATCCGGAACCTCCCCAGTGGCCACGGGGTTCGCTTGGACACCCACATCTACCACGAGATGGAGGTCACGCCCTGGTACGATCCCCTGTTGGCCAAGCTGATCACGTGGGGCCGGACGCGCGACGAGGCCCGGGTGAGGATGGCGGGGGCGCTGGCCCGGTTCGAGGTCGAGGGGGTCAAGACGACCCGCAACCTGTGTCAGGAGATCATCGCCAGTCCCCCGTTCGCGAGGGGGGAGTACACCACCGGCTTCTTAGCGACGATCGGGACTGGCTAGCTCCTCTCCGCTCGCGGCGAGGCGGCCTTCCACCACCCGCCGGAGCGCCCCCTCGTCATCCAGGATGACAAGCGAGCCGTCGGGAGCGAGATCGAGTGCGAACCCCGCCAGTACCCCTCCGTAGCTCCCGCGGATGGTGACCCTCTGGCCGAGGGTCATCGAGATCGCCCGCCACCGGTCCACCACAGGCCCCGTCCGGCCCGATCGCCACCGCGGCCACAGGTGGAGGAACGCGGCCAGGATACGGGAGAGAACCTCCCCCCGCGGTAGGGGATGCCCAGCGAGGGCGGACAGGGTTCCCACCTTGCTTTCCACGACCCGCTCCTGGAGGCGGTGCGGGCAGAGGTTCACGTTCACGCCGATCCCCACCACGACGTCCGTTCGGCCCCCGCACACGATTGCCTCGACCAGGATCCCAGCGACCTTTCCCCCGGCGACAACGATATCGTTGGGCCATTTCAGACGGGCATCGAACCCCATCTCCCGCAGGCCCTCTGCAACGGCGACCCCGGTCAGAATGGGGATGAGGGAGAGGTTGCCCACCTCCTCGCGCAGGCCGAGGCTGAACCAGAGCCCGCCCCGCGGAGACACCCACCGCCGCCCTCCCTGCC
>DLNB01000059.1 GCA_002479455.1 Acetothermia bacterium UBA7521 | reverse complement strand
CAACAACACAGTTGCTCTGCGGTCTCGGCGCACTCGGCGGTCAAACGCCACGGCTTCCGCTACCGGCGGCGGTTCGCCATCAAGAGCATTGACAGGAGCTGCAGCGCGGCCATCGCCGCTGCGGCAACGTAGGTCAGAGCCGCCGCGTTCAGCACCTGCCTCACGCCGCCGAGCTCCTCCCGGGTCACGATCCCCCCCGAGCTCAACGCGGCCACCGCCCGCCGCGATGCGTTGAACTCCACGGGCAGGGTGACGAGGGTGAAGAACACCGCCGCCGCGAACAACAGGATCCCCACGTTGATCAGCATGTCCGACTGGAAGAACAGGCCGACGAAGAACAGGGGGAACGCGAGCTGCGATCCAAAGCTCGCCACAGGGACGATCGTCGAGCGCAAGGCGAGCGGGGCGTAGCCGTGGGCGTGCTGGATGGCGTGCCCCGCCTCGTGGGCCGCCACGCCGACCGCGGCCACAGAGTTCGAGCCCGGCGCGGACAGCCGAAGGGCCTTCGTGCGCGGGTCGTAGTGATCGCCGAGGGGTCGGTTCGTCTTCTCGATCTTGACCCCGCTCACCGCGGCCTCGCGGAGGATCTGCTCGGCTGCGCTCTCGGCGGTGACCCGTCTCTGGATCGGTACGTGCGTGTACTTGGCGTACGTGCTACGCACCTTGTACTGGGCGTAGATCGAGAGGATCAGCGCCGGCAAGAGCACGATCAGCGTTTCAGGGTAGAACAACCAGAACATCCGTGCACCTCCTTGGAAACCTCAAGGATTGTAGCCCAGGGTAGGGAGAGGGCCGTAGGCCGGATTCTGTCGTGGGGGGCCATTCATCTACGCGGCCTACCCGGAGGCATCGGACGGGCCATCCTCAACCGCCTCCCTATTTGGCCTTGCTCCAGCTGGGGTTTGCCGTGCCCGGGGTCCTCGCGGCCCCGGCGGTGGGCTCTTACCCCACCGTTTCACCCTTGCCCGCACCCGTGTGGGCCGTTGGCGGTCTGTTCTCTGTGGCACTTTCCAGGGGTCGCCCCCTCTCGGATTGCCCCGAGCAGCCTGCCCGGCGGAGTCCGGACCTTCCTCAGGGTCTCCCCCGCGGCCCCCTGGCCGTCTCCCTACCGCAGGCCGGTCCTCGTGAACCTGCACCGAGGACACGTCCACAGTATACCCCTGAACGACGCGCGTCGACGGAGGGGACGGAGGCAGTGCGGGCAGAGGAACACCCGGACGACGAAGAACGCCCCCCCGGCCCCGGCCAGCGCGAGGACGGCGTAGACCCACGCCCACGAGCGCCGTGTCTCTACTGGCTGCTTCGGACCGGAGACGAGGAGACCGAGGAGTCGGTCGGCGAGGTTCGCGACGGCAAACGCGGGCTGCGCACGGTTCGCTTCGATGCGAGCCTCAGCGAGAATCTCCTCCCACTCCGGTGAGGCCACCCGTGCCCGTGCCTGATCCCCCAACCGCGCCTCGACCCGCCACCGGCGGTCCTCACCCCGCATGAAGACCACGAGCACCGCGTCCGGGGGAAGACGCCACGCGGTGAACACCGATGCGGCGTACTGCGGCAGGTTGTTCAGCGGATCATGCCAGGACGCGAGGTACACGAACGACACATCCTGCCCACGGAGCGACCAGATGAGGTTCTCCAGCCGCTCCCGGTCCGCCCGTTGCAGGGTCTGGCCCCAGTCGTTGATCGCGCCCACCTGCTGGGGGAGTTCGGGAAGGGCTTGAGCCGAGGCTAGGCCGGCCGCAAGTAGAGGAACCGCGAACAGTGCTCGCAGGTCACAGCCTCCCGATCGGCCTTCACCTTCTCCACGGTGGTCTCCACCAACCGCAGGTGGCACCCCCCGCACACGCCGCCCACCACCGGCACCACCGGGCTTCCCCCACCGGCGAGAAGGCGTTCGTAGGTCCCGCGGAGATGAGACGATACCTGCTGGAAGAGCTCCTCTCGTTTCGCACGCAAATCCTCCCGCTCCACCAAGGTTTCTGCCCGGCGGCGGGCCACGGCGGCCAACTCCCCCTCCATCCGGGCTCGCCGCGCGGCGTGTTCTTCGGTCTCTGTCTTCAGCTTCTCTTCATCCGCGTCGGCGTCCGCCATCAGCTGCAGCGCTTCGTCGGCGAGACCATCCAGGCGCCCGCGGAGGAACGCCACCTGTTCCCGCAGGTGCTCCATCTCCTTGTACGGGATGATGTCGTGATCGAGCTTGTGTTGGTAGCCGCGGATCTTCGCGTCCGTGTCATCTACCTCGCCCGACTTGGCGAGGGCGAACAACCGAAGCGCCCGACTCTCGTCCTGACGGCGTTTGAACCCCTCGTCCTCAGCAGCGAGGCGGTCGCCCAGATGCTTCTCTTCGCGATCGAGGTCGGCGAGGCGGCCGTCGAGCGTGCGCAGCGAGGCGTCGGCCTCGGCGAGGGCAAGGAGTCGGGTCAGGGTATCGTTCATCGTTCCTCCACCGTCAGATCAGGGAACCGCTCTCGGAGGAGCCTTCCCACATGGGCCACGAAGGGGCGCTCCGTCTCTCGGTGCCCGAACGCAACCGCCGTCAGGCCAGACTCCGAAGAGGCCAAGCCGTGGTGGTACCCCAGTTCGCCCGTCAGATAGAGGTCCGCGCCGGATCTGAGGGCGGCCTCCCACAGGTCCCCTCCGCTTCCTCCGCACACGGCCACCCGGCGCACCGTCGGGTGGAGGGCTCCGTAGACCTCACGGGGCTCCGCACCCAACGCACTGCCGAACCGGCGCACCACGTCTGAACCCGGGGATGGATACGGGAGGTCGCCGACGCGTCCCAGGCCATGGAGGAAGCATCGGTTCTCCAGCGGGTACACGTCGTACGCCGCCTCCTCGTAGGGATGTGCCGACACCATCGCCTCAAGCACAGCAGCCAGGCATTCGGAGGGGACAAGCGTTTCCAGGCGCACCTCGTCGGCGTGCTCCTCCTCTCCCACTCGGCCCAGGAACGGCTGCGCGCCCTTCCCAGGGAGGAAGGTCCCCATCCCAGGGGAGCGGAACGAGCAGTGCCCGTAGTTCCCGATTTCCCCCGCCCCCGCGCGGAACAAGGCGTCGGCCACGGCGTCCTCATGCCCGTGGGGGACGAACACAACGAGCTTCACGAGCCGTCCCCGCGGGGCAAGGGGCCGCACCTCCTCCAGGCCTAGGTACCCCGCCAACACCTCGCCTAGCCCCTCTCGGGCCGAGTCGTAGGGCGTGTGCACGGAGTAGCACGCAGTCCCGGACAGAAGCAGGGCCTTCAACTTCTCCCCGAGGGGCGCGCTCGGCAGCACGCGGTCGAGAGGGCGAAACAGGAGGGGATGATGGGTGACGACGAGATCCACGCTCTGGAGCCGAGCGACGAGATCGAGACCGAAGTCGAGCGCCACGACCGCCCGCCGGCAGGGCGCATCGAGGGGGCCCACCTGAAGCCCGGACCGGTCCCACTCCTCGGCCACGGTCGGCGGGAACCGTTCGTCGAGGAAAGCGACCACGTCCTGCCGCAGCATGTCAAGGGAGTGTAGCGTCTCGATCCGTTGCGAAGCAAGGAAGGACTGCCGTCTTCCCATGCCGGTACGACCGCAGACCCTCGGCGCCTGGGCCTGCTGCGTGCGTGCTGAGCGCGGAGAGGAGCCGCTCAACCCAACGGCCTCTCACAAGGGGGACCAAGAACACGACGATCAACAAGCGTGAACTCCAGTGCCTGGAAGGTCCAGATTCCTTCGCGCTCTCTGTGCTGACCGTCGTGTCCATGGTGGTGCGATGATCGCCTCTCCCCGCGTACAAGAGATGGATCTGGGTGGCAGCTCGTCCCTGACCTCATCCGCGGGGGGCTTCCTAGCCACGGGGAGCCGGCGTGCTCCGCGCGGCCGTAGGCTCTGTAGCCCGCTCCCGCACACGTTGGTAACGGCAGGGAGCCAAGATGGTCAGGTGGGACGGGACGCGTCGCGGTCGAGAAGGGAGGCGAGCTGGGCCGACCGTTCCGTGGCCGCCATCACGGCCTTGATCAGGGATACCCGGGCCCCTCCTTCCTCCAGGGCGAGAAGCCCGTCGATGGTGACGCCGGCGGGGGTGGTCACGTCGGCCTTGAGCAGTGCTGGGTGCTGCCCCGACTCCAACGCCAGAGCTGCCCCACCGAGGAGCGCCTGCGCAGCGAGTTCAGTGGCCAGAGCCCGGGGAAGGCCCATCTTCACCCCACCCTCGCTCAACGCCTCGAGGATGATGAAGGTGTAGGCGGGGCCAGATCCGGAGAGGGCAGTCACCACGCTCATCAGATCCTCGTCTTCCACCCACGCCACTCGGCCCACGGTGGCGAACAACGCCTGCACAGCACTCAACTGGTCGGGTCCCGCAGAGCGTCCTGGGCAGAGCACGGTCATCCCAGCGCCGACCGCGCAGGGGGTGTTCGGCATCGCCCGGATGACGGGCACCCCGCTGCCCAAGAGCCCCTCTACCCGGGCTGTCGGCGTTGCGGCGGCTAGGGTGACCAGCGTCTGCTGTGGAGTAACGAACGGGGCGATCTCCCCCACCACCCGTGCCACTGCGCCGGGTTTGACGGCAAGGATCAGGATGTCCCGGCTGCGGACCAATGCCTGGTTGTCCGTGGAGACCGGGATCCCAAGCGCTCGCCTCGCTCGCTCCGCCGATGCGGGGTGAGCGGTGGTGCCCGCCAGGTCCTCTACCCCAGCCCGAAGGAAACCACGGGCCAACGCCTGGCCCACCGTCCCGATGCCGATGATCCCTACTCTCATCCCCAGCTCCCCTCCCTACCCCCAGCAGCTGCGCACTGCACGCATCCCGAAGCGGGCACCGCAAGCCATTGTGGAGTCTGCAGCGCGAAACAGCTGGCTCACGACCCCGTGGCGGTCGCCCGCGCCGCGCCCTCGATGGGAGCCCGTATCACCTTGCGCTTCCACGTCCCGCGCCCAAGCCACAGGGCGAGAGCCGTTCCCGCAAGCACGTTGCTCAACGTCATCCCCGCCCACATTCCCGTCGTCCCGAACCCGAGGGGGTAGGCAAGCGCCCATGCCAAGAACACGCGCAGGACCCACAACCGGACGATGGCCATCACCATCGGCGGCACGGTGTGACCCGAGCCGCGGAACGTGGCGGCTGCCCCATCGAACAGACCGAAGAACGGGACCGACATCCCAAACACAGCGATGTACCAGGCGCCCTGGCGGATGACCTCTGGATCGGCCACGAACAGGCCAAACAGCGGCCGACGGAGAAAGAGCGCGACGAAGTACAGCCCAATCAGGGCGAGAAACGTCGCCGAGATCCCCCGGCGGGCGATCCGCTCCGCCCGGTCCGTCTGGTCGGCCCCCAGGTTCTGGCCGATCATCGCCACGAGGGCGCTCCCCGCTCCCCAGCTGATCACGTTCACCAGGTTGATGATCCGGTTGCCCACGGTGTACGCCGCCACCACCGCCGTTCCGAAGCCGGACACGAGGCCCATCATCACCACGAACCCGAGCGAGGTGCTCGCCTGGTCAAGCACATTGGGCAGGCCGACGCGGAGAATGGGCAGGATTCGCTCCAACCGCGGACGGAGGTTTCTCAGACGAAGCTTGATCCCCGCCCGACCGGAGAACAGGAGCGCCAGCCCCACCGCCGCCACCAGGACCCGGGACAGGATCGTCGCTCCGGCGGCTCCGGCCACGCCCCACGCCGGGAACGGTCCCCACCCGAAGATGAACAGGGGATCGAGCGCTACGTTGAACAGGAGCGACGAAGCGCTGAGGTACATCATCAACCGCGTGTTCCCCAACCCCAGCATCAGCCCACCGAACGCGTGGGCAAGGAACATGATCGGCAGGCCCAAACACTCGATGCGCAGGTAGAGGAGAGCCAGCGGGTAGATGTCATCGGGCGCGCCGATTAGACGAAGGATGGTCGGAGAGAGCGCGAACCCCACACCACCGAGCACGGCGGAGACCAAGGCGAGGAAGGCGAGGACCTGCCCCGCCGCTTCTTCTGCTCCGTCCTGGTCGCGGGCCCCGAAGTGCTGGGCGACGAATGTTGCGCCCGCGGCCTGGAACCCCCCGGCGAACGACATGAAGAAGAACAGGATCGGCCACGCCATCCCCGGCGCCGCCACCGCCGCTGTTCCCAGTCGGCCAAGCCAGAACGCATCCACGAGGTTGTACAACGCCTGGAGGGCCGCGGTGAGCATCACCGGCCAAGCGAGGTGGATCATCGTGGGCAGGATGGGACCAGTGAGGATTCGATCCCGGATCGCAACGGTCTTCATCGGTGAAGGCGGAAGTATACGCGGCTTCGCCCAGATCTGCAGCGCGCCAACAGAGCGTGTCGCGAGGGGCTATCATCGGCCACCGCAAGGAGGGCATGCCGTGGACTGGAGACTCGTCTTGACGACGTTTGGGATGGTGTTCCTCGCCGAGCTGGGCGACAAGACCCAGCTCCTCGTGTTCACGCTTTCCTCGCAGCACCGCGCTCCGTGGGCGGTGTTCCTCGGCGCTTCTCTCGCCCTATCTGTGGTGAGCCTCCTCGGGGCGTTCGTGGGAGGACTGGTGGGGGAGTTCCTGCCCACAAAGTACGTCCAGCTTGGGGCAGGGATCCTGTTCGTCGCTGTGGGCGGCCTCGTCATCTACCGGGCCATGACCACCGGGTGAGCTACTGTTCGTCCCGCGATGCGGGAAGCCGCGTGGGATGGGATGGCACCGTTCTCCTCATCGACTCCCATCCCAGGGTGAGTCACCTGGTGTGGCGTCCCGGTGCGCTTCCACCTCTTTCACCTCCTTGCCATCATGTTTGACTCGTGCGCAATCCCCTTTGCTTCGTGATCTGCGCCACAGCACGTCTCCGTGTCTTGACCTATAATGCGAGACCGCGTTCTTGAGGAGAGGGGGGGCAGTGAAGACTGGATGGCGCTTGGTTCTCTTCCTGGCCGCAGGTATGAGCTTGTTAGGCCAGCTCTCCATCAGCCAGTCCGTGGACCTCACAGGGCCGACCCAGATGGGCCGGTGCGAACAGGCCACGTTTGTGATCGCGTTCACGACGGACCCCGTCCAGACCGCGAGCTCGATCGCGTTTCTCTCCACGCTGCCCAATGCTGGGTTTGCCTACGTCCCCGGGTCGGGGCTGATCACGCTTGACGACGGGACGCCCGTGCCCGCAGAGCCAACTCCGTCGGGCCTCAACCTGACCTGGGATCTGGACCTCATCCTCGGGACGGCGTACGAACTTCCCCCCGGGGAGACCGTTACCGTGGAGTTCGCGCTCATCACAGGCTGCGGGACGATCTCGGGCACCCTCGGCGCCCGCGTGGACTTCGTCCTCGACGGAACGGGTTACTGGATCTCCGATTCCCAGCCGGTGGAGATCCTTCCCGGCGCGGTGCGTGTCGAGAAGATCCCCTCCGTCATCTCCGCGGGAGTGGGAGACGAGGTGACCTGGACCCTCCGCGTGGAGAACACGGGCCTCGGTCCGATCTACAACGTGGTGGTCACGGACGTCCTGGGGAGCGGCCTCGCCTACGTGTCGTCCGATCCTGCCGGCGACAACGTAGGCCAGACCACGACCTGGGACAAGGGCTATGCTCCCTCGCTCACGGAGATCCTGCCCGGGGGGTGGGTGGAGATCGAGATCAGAGCGCGCGTGGTGGGCTGCACTGACCTGAGAAACAGGGCCGACGTTCGGTTTGGGTGTGATGATGGCTCGGTCTGCTTCGATACCGCCGTACACGGCGGCACGGCCACCGCGTCGATTCTGCTCGTTCCCAGAAACCCGTTCCTCTCCTGGACACCACCCACGATCGCCATGCCCTACTGCTCCCCAAGTGGCGTACCCGTGACCATTCTCATCACGAATACGGGCCTGGGCGCGGCCTACAACATCCGCCTCTGCATGGACTGCGCCCCCCTGGTGGTCAGCGACGTGGGGGCGGGCGCGACCTATGTGGGAGGATGCTTTGTCCTCGACGAGTCGATCCCCGCCGGCGAGACGTACATCCTCTCGTTCACCGTGACGTACCCGGGCGATTGGTGCGCGACCGTGCCGAGCGGCACAGTACTCTGCCAGTCCATTTACGAGAACGTGTGCGGGGAGGAGTTCCGACCACCCATCCAGATCGGGAGCTTCTCGACAACCTACGGTCCCGAGGGCCCGCCGCGCCTGTCCGTGAACCTCACGGGATCCGGCGAGGTCTACATCTGCGACGTGGGGAGCTACGACCTAGAAGTGAGCTTCTCCGGGCTCGACAGCTGCGGGAGCGGATTTACAACCGACATCTCCGTGGTGGTGAACGTGCCTGCTGGGTTCGCGGTCACCGACAGCGGCAGCGGCACATGGGTCCACGGGGGAGACGGGACCGGGGGAACGATCTCCTGGACCACACCCCCCACCATCCCCCTCTCCACGTCGTTCAAGCTCGCCGCCCCGGGCAGGCTCCAGTGCGGCCAGGTCGGTACCCTCACGGCCACCGCGATGGCTACGAACTGCTGCGGGTGCGTGATCTCGGCATCCGACTCGGCCCCCATCGCCATCCAGTGCTACCAGCTCGTCACCGCCAGTCGCACGGCGACCCCCTCGACCCAGGAGAAGTGCGGGGAGATCACGTACACGAACACGTACACCTTTGCCAGCGACGGCCCCGAGATCCGGTTTACCGACCTCACGTTCATCGCCTACGCCGAAAACCTGCAAGAGTACGTGAACGGCTCGCTCGAGATCACGGTAGACACGGTTCCGACGGCTCCGGTGACCCTGGTGGATACGACCCCTGGCGGAACCCTGGAGATCGAGGGCATCGACGACGGCAGTCTGGTCTGGGGGAAGACACTCGTGATCTCGTACCGCCTTGGGTTCATCCCAGGTTCGCTCCCCACAACGTGCCCCAGCACCTACAGCTTCTACACCTGGACGACCCTCGACCTCGGGCCGGGCTGCACCACAGGCGATGAGTGCACGCAGCCGTGCCAGATCACAGAGACCCTCGTTGTGACGACCGTCACCCCGTCGATGAGCGTCGCCATCTCGGGACTCCCCACCGACTTCGTGGACTCGTGCGGGACCTACAACGTTACCGTGACCCTCACCAAGACGTCGGTTGCTGACCCCCACAACGTGCAGCTTCGGCTTGGCAGCCTCAACTACTACATCGTGAACACGGGGAGCATTGGGTGCAGTGGCGTGTGTCCGGCGAGCACCGTTCCCACGGAGTACCCCGATTACTACGAGTGGGACTACGCCAGCGCCTTTGTGGAACAACCGAGCAACGCCCAGTCCATCCTCACCTTCCATGTGAGGAAGCGCTGTGGTCCTGGCCGTGAGATCACGGCCACCGCGTTGTTCACGGACTCGTGCCTCTACTCCTCCTGTTCCGTAAGCGCATCTCGTACCCCGTCCTTCCTGCGCGGGCCGCTCCTCCTCTATGTGCTGAAGACGCCCGAGGTCATCTACGCCACCCAGAACCCGGTCACCTGGACGATCCACGTCACGAACGGCGGCGCGGGACCGGCGTACGAGGTGTGGGTCGATGATGAGCTCGGGAACGGCCTGGAGTACGTCTCGTCAACGGCTGATCCCGACGTCCAGACCCACCCTAACGAGGACCACGAGGGAGTGGTGATCAACGGCGTGAGTTGGCGGATCCCCGTGATCGCGCCGGGGGCCACGCGCACCCTCACCGTCACCGCTCGCATGACAAGCTGCACGGAGCTGACGAACTGGGTGCAGGCGGGGGTGGGATGTGGAGGTGAGGACTGCCACACCTCCGCGCCCGACTCCGCCACAGTCCTTATCCCAACCACAAACGTGGTCGCCACCGCGTCCACGAACTCCCCCATCAACACCTGCGCTGTCCAGTACGCCACGATCACCATTCGCAACGCCGGAGACCCCGCGGTGTACAACCTCGCAGCCGAGGTCACGCTCCCGTTCGGGATCCATTACGTCTCCGGCTCCGCCGAGTGGCGAAAGAGCGGCGGAAGCTGGATCGCGGCTGGAGATCCTATGATCGCTGGATCCACCCTCACCTGGAGCGAGGCGGAGGCGTCCGGCCTCACCGAGCTTCGTTCGCGACAGACGCTGGATCTTCGGTTTCAGATCCGGGCGGACTGCGCGTTCACCGGCGGATCGCTCCCGTTCCAGGTGTTCTACCAGAGCGTGTGCAGCGCGCCACGGTCCACACCCGTAGGCACGTTCACCCTCGCGTCTCGGCAGCCGCAGATCTCCGTGACCAAGACTCAGACCTCGCCTCCCGCCGGTAGCCCCATCGACTGCGGCGGGAACGTCACGTGGCAGATCGTGGTCCGGAACACGGGCCCGATCCCCGTGCCCTACGTGTGGGTCGAAGATGAAATGGACCCCGGGTTCACCTACCTCGACTCATCCCCTGCGGGAAACAACGCCGACTCGATCACTACTTGGGAGATCACGGACCTCCCGTTGAACGGGACGGCCACGCTCACTCTCACCGCGCAGGCGCCCGGGGCCGGGGATCCTTCGTGTACGGATCTCTCGAACACGGTGCGCGCCTCGTGGGGTTGTCCGCCTCCCGACCCGTGCCTCACCGATACCCCCGCCTCGGACACGATCCAAGGGACGCGGGCCCCGACGGTGAGCCTGTCCACAGTCCTCAGTCCCAGCTCGATCCCCACCTGCGGCGAGACGGACTTCACACTCACGATCACGAACACCTCGACCGCCACCGCGGCGAGCGTGGACGTTCGGATCACCCTTCCCTCCGGGCTCTCCTACGTCCCCGGCACAACCGAGATCGACTGCGGAGAAGGGTTCGTCTTGTCTTCTGATCCGACGATTGTGGGGCAAGCGCTGACCTGGTATAGCGAAGTCGATCCGGGGTCGAACCTATGCGCGGAGATCCCGCCCAGTAGCTCGGTGCGGGTTCGGTTCCGAGCGAAGGCCGACTGCTACGTGACGGCCAGCAACGCCTCGATCCGCGTGTGGTACTACGACTGCTGCGAGACGACCCAGCGCACGGCCGATGGCTCGCGCTCGATCCCCAGAACCACGCCCGCCCTTACGATCACGAAGCTCCCCGCCACCGTCCCTCTCGACTGCCACGATCCGGACAACCAAGTGACGTGGACGATCACCGTCACGAACACTGGCAGCGCAAGCGCCGACTGGGTGCGCGTGGAGGACACGCTGGGCGCGAACCTCCTCTATGTGGACTCGGATCCTGCGGGGACCCCGATGGCAAGCCAGAGATGGGGCTGGGAGTTCGGCCCACTCGGTCCGAACGAGTCCCAGGTCGTCCAGGTGACCGCGCGCCTCGTCCGCCCCAACGAAAGCTGTGCCTCCGCCCTGCGCACGAACACAGCCCAAGCGTGGTGGGGATGCGGTACCCCCGACGGTGACCCGAACATGTCTGACGGCTGCACGGGCGGGGGACCGGTCACCGCCACGGCTAGAGTCACGATCCCGGATCTCACCCTCACTTCCACCAACATCACCCCCGTGCTGACCTGTGTCGAGGATGGGAACCACAGCGGGCGGGTGACCATTGTCGTCCGCAACACGGGCGACGCTCCGGTCACAGGGGACTTCCGGTTGCGGGTTGAGGAAGTCACTACGGGTTGGTGGCGAGAGGGGTACTTCAGTGCGGATTTCGGGGGAACGCTCCCTGTAAACGCCAGCTCGACCCGCACGATCCACGTAGACGGTTGGCCCGTGTCGTGCCAATCCTGCACCTACAGGTTCACCGTCACCTTGGACCTCGATGACGATATCTGCGAATGCATCGAAGGGAACAACGCGAACTCCCGGGATTGGACGATTACCCTTCCTGACCTCACGGTGCGCCGGCACACCCTCTCCCTGACCTGCGCCGGGGATGGCCAGGTCTTGATCTCCGGCACGGTCACGCTGGGCAACGAGGGCTGCGGAAACCCCTTGGCGGCGAACGTCCCGATGCGGTTTGTCCTCCGCGACGGAGCGGGCTGCGCAGGAACTGATCTCTACACGTGGACAGAGACGTTCACCGGGGTGAGCATCCCTGCGGGTGGCGAGCAGACGTTCACCGTCAGCCACACGTTCCCGATCGACCTCTGTACCGAAGCCAGCGGGTGCACGGTGTCGCTGCTGATCGAGGCCGACTCCACGGGTTCGATCTGCGAGTGCGACGGCGCGAACAACACACTCTGCGCGGAGTTCGACATCGTCATCCCCGATGTGGTGGTTGCCGGGGAGAACCTAACGCTGACCTGCGCTGGGGACGGCCAGGTCTTGATCTCCGGCACGGTGACACTGGGCAACGAGGGCTGTGGCAGCGCCCTCACCGCGAACGTGCCGATGCGGCTCGCCCTCCATGACGGATCTGGCTGCTCGGGAACCGAGCTCTACGGGTGGACGCTGACGTTCACCGGGGTGAGCATCCCTGTGGGGGGCGAACAGATGTTCACCGTCAGCCACACGTTCCCGATCAACCTCTGCACTGCAGTCACCGGGTGCACGGTCTCGCTTCTCATCGAGGCCGACTACGCGGGCACGATCTGCGAGTGCAGCGGCACAAACAACGCGTGGTGCGTGGACTTCCCGGTGGAGATCCCCGATCTCGTGGTGACGGCGGTGGTCCCCATCGTGCTGAATGCCTGCAAGCCGGGGACGGTGGCGGTGACCGTCGCCAACGCAGGGTGCGTGGAGAGCCCGGCGGGAGTGGTGGTCCGGATCACCGGCGCTGCCACCGGAGAGATCATGCTGCCGACGATTCCCGCTGGGGAAACGGCGACTGTCACGGTAGACCTGGACGAGGTCCTCTCCTGCGGCTTCCACGAGGTCACGGCCACAGTGGACCCGGATGCTCAGGTCTGCGAATGCTCGTCGGCGAACAACGTCCTCGGGGCGGGGTTCACCGTGGTGGATCCGGACCTCAGCCTCACCGACCTCGTCGTCCTATGCCAGGGCGACGGGAGTTTCGCCGTGACCGCCACGGCGAGGAATGGAGGGACCGAGGCTGCCCCGCCCTCCACGGTCAGGATCTGGGTGGACGGCGCACTGTTCCACATCGTCTACGTCCCAGCCCTCGACATCGGCGCCACGTTCGCCATCTCCTACGACACCCCACGCCTCAAGTGCGGACTGGACCACCTGTTCGTGGTGACCGTGGACGAGGACGACGAGATCTGCGAGTGCAACGAGGAGAACAACGTCGTCGAGGCGCTTGCGCGCTGCCCGTGCCCCGGGCTCGTAACCGCGAAGGCCACCACCGAGATCCTTCGTGCCGGAACCTCAGTTCCCACCAACTCCCCCGTGCAGGCCGGCGACCTGATCACGTACACGCTGACCGTGAGGAACGTGGGCTCGGGTTGGGCGTTCAACGTGGACCTATGGGATCTGTTGCCGGTGGAGTTCGCCTACATCCCGGGAAGCACGAGCGCATCGTGGCCAAGCGGAAGCTCCGTAGCGGACCCCACCGGCGGAGCAGGCCCGTACCTGGAGTGGGATCTGTCGGCCACCCTCCTCCCGGGCGAAGTCCTGACCCTGACGTTCCGGGCATTCGTGATGAGCGGAGTGGTTCAGGGCTCCAGCTACACGAACACGATGGGCGCCACGGGCAACGAAGGCGAGGGAACGCCCGTTCCACCGGACAGCGGTGTTCCCGGCGATGACGACCCTGATGACAGGAGTTCGGTCACCCATCCTGCCGCAGTGCCGGCCCTGGCCCTCGACAAGGCAATCTCGGATGTTCTGCGGGGAGGCGTGAGCCGCGGGCCAGCAGGCCCCGTGGAGCCGGGCGATGTCATCGTCTACACAGTGACGATCCGCAACGTGGGCTACGGCGTGGCCTACAACGTGGACTTCACCGATCTTCTGCCCCCTGGCGTGGTCTACGACATGTCGTACGGTGATGGGACGTACGTCGTGGATATCCCGGCGACCGGCCCCTCGTCTCTCGGCATCGCCGATGGCGCGTCAGGAATGGTCAGCGCTGACATCTCCGCCACCCTCGCCGTGGGCGGAACGCTCACCGCTGTGTATCGGGTGCAAGTCCTGAGCACGGTCTCGCAGGGTGTGAGTCTGGTGAACTACGCCGTGACGACCGGCGAGGATGGGGCGGGAACCCCGATCCCCGAGTTCAACCCCAGCGTGGATGACTTGTACCCGGACCGGGACTCCACCCAGATCGGGGTGGTGGAGCCGGGGTTGGCCTTGGACAAGGAGATCATCGACGTCCTTCGCGGCGGGGTGAGCATCTGGCCAACCCCGATTGTGCTGTGGGGCGACGTGATCGTGTACCGGATGACGGTCCGCAATGTCGGCCTCGGCACGGCGTACGACGTAGATCTCACAGATGCCCTCCCGTTCGGCGTCGCCTACGACGCAACGTTCGGGGACGGGACGTACACCGTGGACGATCCCCCTGGAGGCGGATTCTTCGGTGTTCCGGACGGGGCGATGGGACTGATCACGGCGAACATCTCGGCGACGATAGCCGGAGGGGGAACCCTGGTGGCCGTGTACCGAGGGCTGGTGACGCCGGAGGCTGAGCCCGGCTCCTATCTGACGAACCTTGCCGCGGTTACCGGGCGTGACGGCGCAGGAACGCCGATTCCGGAGTTCAACCCCGATGTGGGGGACGTGTATCCCGACCGCGACTCGACGACGATCCGTCTGGGCGCGCCCGCGCTGGTCACGAACAAGGCCTACTACTGCGAGCTCTGCGACCCCTGCGCGCCCGAACCCGTGGAGTGCGCCGCGTGCCCAGGCGAGCCGATCGCGGTCAGCGTGGGAAGCACTGTGGGTTTCCAGCTCACAGTGACAAACGTCGGGTACAGCCACGCCTACGACATCATCGCCGAGGACCGCCTCCCCGCAGGCTTCGCGTACGTTGAGGAATCCGCAGTGGCCAAGTGGCCCGGAGGGGAGTCTCAGCTAGAACCATTCGGCTCCCCAGGCCCTGTGCTTACCTGGATGACGGGCCTTGCCCTAGGACCGGGAGAGCGCCTCACCATCACCTTCGATGCCCTCGTGACGGCCGGCGCTTCGGTCGGAGAGGAAGTCCATAACGTGATGTCAGCAAGCGGAGTGGACAGCTTCAACACCCCGATCCCAGCAGACTCGAGCGTGTTCGTACCCGCGGATGACGACCCGGATGACATGTCGGTTCTCAGGCTGATCGTCCGCCCTGCACCCACAGGGTCTCCAGGAACGGACGACACCCGTTCTGCGCGCGTGGCGGGGTGGTGGACCGCCCTGGGGTTGGTGTTGCTGACCGGAGCGGTCGGGGCACAGCTCCGCAGAACCCGAAAGCCAGGGGCACAATAATGAGGACGTCCCGCCTCGTCCGTCGTCGACTGTTTGGAGGCTGGCTCCTTAGCCTTCTCGTGCTGGGCACTGCGGTCGTTGCCGGTGCCAGCGCCTCGCACACCATCATCCTGCAGAGCGATCCTCCCCGAGCGGGAACCCTGTTCGGAACGGGCACGTACGAACCTGGGGAGCGCGTACAGCTGACCTCCTTGCCGGCTCGTGGGTTCGAGTTCAGCGGGTGGATCGAGGATGGACAAGACATCTCTTTCTCGCCCGTCCTCGAGTTCATCGCCGATCGTGATCGAACCATCGTGGCACGGTTCCGGCCTGCCCTCGACTTCGTGGGTATCACGGGCTCGGGTCAAGGCACCCTGACCCTCCTTCCGGCGATTGCCCTCGGGTCCAACCGCTTCGAGCTTCGGCCACGTTTCCAGTTTGGAGCGTCCCCCTGGGACCTCCGATTCGTAACAGCGTTCGTGGGAGAGGAGTGGAGGGACGCTCAAGTCCACTTCACCGGGTCGTGGGAGAAGATCCGGTTCGGGGGCGGGGTGCTGTTCAACCCCGTCGGCCCAGCGTATCGGTCGGCGTACTTCATGGCCTCGGGCTCATGGGAGGACCTGCGCCTGGGGCTTCGTGTCACGCACTACCCCTTGTCGGGTTCTCCACCCGCTCCGTATCTGCTCTACGTTCTAACCATGAGCACGTCGAGCGTTTCGGCCACCCTGAGAGGAGGAGAGCGCGCCGGTTTGAAGTTCAGGGATGCTCTCGTGAGCGTGTTCGGCGTGAGCCTCTGTTGCGGCATTCAGGCCCAAGGGACCCTATCGTTCACCAAGGAGGGATTCTCCTACGTTCGCGCAGCTCTTGTCAGTCTGCCCTTCCCGTGCTGCGGTCTGTCCTTCGACGCTGCCGTCACGTTCACAGCAGACAGCAAGGTGGTCGAGTTCGCCCCTCGGTGGGACGCGCTCTGCGATGCCTGCCTCACGGTGTACGGCGACGTTCTATTGGACCGGGACGCCTTCCGCTGGGATGGGTTCGCCCTCTACGGGTACAAGATCCGGTGCTGCTTCGGATCATCCTGTTGTCCGGCGGGAGCAGGCGGGTATGTGGAGTTCTTGACGGCGTTCGATCCAGGGCGGGTCCCTGGTGGGTTCCAGGGGGAGGAGTTCGAGTACGCCAAGGTGGGGTTCTGCGGCCCCGGGTGCTGCGGGGGCGGGTACTCGTTCGAAGCTACCGCCTATTTCTCCCCCACGGGTGGTCTGTTCGGCCTCTCGCGGTTCAAGATCGGCGGCGGAATTCCTCTCTTCGGAGGATGGGTGGTGACCCCTGCGCTGGAGATCGCAGACAGCGGAACATCGCTGAGCCTTGGCTGGCAGTTCCGTTTCTAGAAACGCTGCCCGCTCCAGCTACTGGAAGCTTCGATAGGGGCTAATCAGGGTTAAGCTTGTTGAACCTGGTCCCCCTAGACCCGGGCCCACCCTCCCAAGCCATGAACCTCTCGGAGTCCCACCAACGGACTCCCGCAGGTTGTCTTCCATGACGCATTGCGGGTCTGCACGCACGGCCCGCCACTGGTGTCGTTGATCTCCTAGACACCTTTCAGAATAGGACAATCCACGAAATATGTAGTCGGTGTCACGGAACAAACTCCTCGCGGAGAACCACGCGCTTCTGTTGCCTGGCACACCACCTGCCGCTTCGAGAACGCGAGGGGGCGCCACCATGAAGCCCATGATGGCACGACCCTTCGGCATGTGTGTGCTCGTCTTGCTCGCGGGTGCTGTCTTCGGGACGGGGAAGAACCTTCCACCGCGCGCAGAGATGATGGTGGTGAACGTGACGGTCGGCGTACCGGTGTCACTTACGCTGAAGGCTTCCGACCCGAACGGGGATCCCTTGACCTACACCATTCTCGGCGGGCCCTCCCACGGGCAGTTGGATGGGGAAGCCCCTCACCTGACCTACACCCCCGAACGTGGCTTCGTGGGAGTGGACGAGATCCGGTTCGCAGTGATGGACCCGTACGGAGCGTTCGATCTCGGAACGGTCAGGCTGCAGGTTGCCCCTGGGATCACGACTCACCGCATCGGCCAGCCCGATCGATCCTCCGAAACAGGCTTGGCCAGTCTGGCGGTGGACCTCGTGAACTGGGGAGTGCAGGCCTGGTACATCTTCACTGAGCTCAGTCCTGGATTCTCTGTAGGACAACCCATCCCCGTCCTTCTCCCCCCAGGAGGGGAGCCGTTGTGGGTGGGAATGTGCCAAGTAAGTCGTGGGGAAGCGCGGTTTGTCCCAGTCGTCACTGACTGGAACCCTTTGGGTTGGCTGCGCGTGCATACCGATTCCTGCGCCCCGGGGGCCTACATCCTCACGGTGGTCAAAGACCAGCAGGCGTTTTCGTTTCTGATCGCCCTGGGGAAAAGTCCCGGCGTTCATCTGGCAACAAGACAACCTGAGTAACGGCAAGGAGGTCAGCAATGTCTTTAGGCGGACGAATCGCAGTGTGGATGGCCGCGGCCACGATAACGCTGGTCGGGTGGTCAGCCAACGCTCCCATGCAAGTGGTGTTCGTGCAGTTCGACTCTCCCGCTCTGTTCCTTCTCGCGGGAGGAGACCCCGATGTCACGTACACGATCCTCGAACCGCCCACACAGGGCACGCTCGTGGGGATCCCCCCGAACCTCACCTACATCCCCCGCCCCGGCTTTTCCGGAACGGATTGGGTTCATTACCTTGTCCAGACTGACACCGGCCAGTGGGACCTCGGCACAGTGCAGTTGATTGTCCTCTCTCCTGGCGCAACGATGAGCCCGTTCGTCCTCACTTCCGAAGGGGAGATCGTCCTGTCTGGACCTACCTTTGCAGTGGATAGCCACAAGTTCATCTTCGGCATCCAAGCACGGTTCACCTACTTCGAGCAGGGGCTTCGCGCCACTTGGACCCAAGATGGGTTCACATCGTTCGTGGGTACAACGCGCACTGAACTCGAAGGAACTTGGCCCAGCCTGTGGCGTCTGCCCATCACATCCACACTGGACTTTGACCCCACGATCCCCGGTCTGAATTCGTGGACCCTCAACGCGACCGTGAACCTCCTCGGCGCTACCTGGGCCTACACGTTCTACCTCTCGGGAACAGATCCTCAAACACCGTCCTACTCTACCTTCCAGGTCCAGGGAACCGTGGGGCCGTTCACGTTCGATAGCCGCACCACGTTCGTCACGCTCACTCCCACGTTCAGCGAGCAACGCCTGGTGGTGAAGGGGCCGTGGATCTGTCAGGGATGCCCCACGAACTGGGAACTGGAGTTCGTGCAGACGAAGGCCGGGTTCGATCACCTGAGCTTCCTGATCAAGGGTATCGAGATCCCCTGTCCCGGGTGCGGGAGCATCCAGACGTTCTTCGACTTCAAGGTCACGTTCACCGTAGAGGAAAAGAGGATCGAACCGGCGCTGCGCATCACCTCAGGCTGGGTGGCGTGTATGAAGCCCTTCGTTTCCCTCGCCACGCCCACCGGTGGATTCGGCTTTGAAGGGATTGACCTCTATGGGATCGAGATCAAGTGCGAAGCACTCGGAGGGTACACCCTCCGTCTGGTCACGTCGTTCAACCCGCTGAAGGACGCCGAGGTCACGGGCTACGCGCAATTCTTCGAGCTATGGCAGCTCGAAGGCCCGATCGTCCCGTGCTGCGGAAATCCAGGGCGGTTCCAGCTCTCTGCGTACTTCAAACGTGAAACGGGAACCATATTCGGGTTCGGAATGGGGAACCTCATCCTCTACTTCCCTATCTCCCGCGAGGTGCTCGTCAATGTCGGCCTCAAGTTTGGAGAACCCGACCCTCTTGACCTGAATAAGACCTGGATCCTCACCACGGGCTGGAAGGGGCTGTTCTAAGCGTTCCCAGCGAGGAAGAGTTCTTGAAACGCTGAGAGCACAGCTCGACAGGAGCCGGGGATGAGAACGTGATGGTTCCCGAGGGGCTCGCGGAGCAACCGCTCGATCGCCCCCCGCGGCATCTTGAACCGGAGCTGGGTGCGGCACAGGTCTTCCCGACCGACAGACTCGGCGAGAACACTGCCTTCGACGAAGAACCCTTGTCCAAGATCCCTTCCGCCAAACCGAACGAGGGTGTACGCGCCGGGTCTGACCTCTCCCGCCACGGCCAAGCCAAGGCCCGACTCGAAGTGAGTGCGAAGAACGTGCGAGCAGGTGAGCGCCAACGGCACCGTGCAGTGCGCCAGCGTCAGAGTCTCCCTTTTGAGGTCTACATCTGCGGGGTTGGCGAGGAATCCCGGGCCACCGGTCAGTTCTTGGGCAACCATCAACGCCAGCAAGGCAGGCAGATCTCCCTCGCAGCCGCCGGGAAGGCCGACATCGGACAGGCACGACAAGGCCCAGCAGGCCGTCATCCGGTGGGGGAGAAGCCCAAAGCACGCAATGGACACGGCATCCAGGTGCTCTTCCTCGACGATCCGGAGCAGGGCCGCGTGAACGCGGGCGCCCATCTCCCGCTCCTCCTCGCCAACCCCCTGCCCGATCCCCTCCACCGTGCAGGAAGGCCGCGACGGGACGCGTTTCAGGACTTCTTCCAGTGGGATCGAGATAACTTCGACCCCAAGCCTTTCCTGAAACACCGACGGGGCCGGCGAACTCGCCACGAGCCACGGGGACGGGGCCCCGATCAGCCCAACCCGCTGGCCCCGCAGGCCTCGGGCAAGAGCGATCGCCCCCGTAAGCACGGATAGGCGACGGGCGTCGGCGCCGAGATGGACCAGTTGAACTATGCGGCCATCCTGCCGAAGGCGGGCCGCGATCTCGAGAGCAGCGGGAAGGGAGTTGTGCCCAGGATGGGACAGGAGGATGATCGGCCCGCGGGTCTTCTCGGCGAACGCGAGGGCCTCGCCCTCCGTCCCGCCGGAGAGCACGAGGAGGACGTGGGCGGGTTCAGAGGCGATGGTCGCGGCGTCGGCAGAGAGGACCTCCACCTGGCCATGCCCGCGAAACGCCTCCGCCAAGGGACGGAACAGACTCTCTGCCTCACGATGGAACCCAGACACGAGCGGTAGCACCGGCAATCGGGGCTCAGACATCACTCCCCTCCCATCGTAGTGCCAGGGAAGCAGGGCCCGCCAGAATGGAGCCTCGCTGCGGCGCCCCGCGTCCAGAGGCCCCCCCGGGGAGTTGGGTACGAACACGCGCTCAATCGTGGCCCCAGATGGATCTCTTGTCCCTCGCCCTGTTCAACCCCCACCCGAGGCACCTCTTTCCCGCTCGCGGAGCGCTTCGCTCCGACGGCCATCGGGGCGGTTCCACGGACCACGGGGGCCTTGGCCTCGAACTCGAGAACGTCCGCCACCTCCCGAACGACCGTCGCCAGAAGCCGGCGCCGGACACGGGCGGACATCACTCGACCGAGAGGGCGTGTCCCTCGACGTAGTAGTCCCGGCTCCCCTGAAGCTGATCGAGGAGCTTCATCAGGACTTCATCCACGTGCCGGCCATCGTTGGAGAGATAGGCGAACCCGACAACAGCCCGCTTGGGGTCATCCAACCCGTCCAGTTCGGCCGCCGACACACTGAACTCGCGCCGGGATCGAGCGAGGACGCCGGCCACCACCGATCGTTTGTCTTTGAGGGTCTGCGCTCCGGGAAGTCTCACCTGCACCTGAAGCACGCCCACCGGCATCGGACCTAAACCGGGATCTCCTCGACGGTGTAGATCTCGAACGTGTCTCCGGGCTGAACGTCGTTCCAGTCGCGAACGCGAATCCCGCACTCGCGTCCGGCCTGCACCTCGCGGACGTCATCGGTGAATCGCTTGAGGGACGCGATCTCGCCCGAGAACACTTCGTCCCCATCGCGATAAACCTTCACCTTCCCCGCCCGCACGACACGACCCGAGCGCACCGAGCACCCCGCGATTCGACCCACGCCGTCGATGTCAAACGTTTTCAGGACCTCAACCTCGCCAACCTTCGTCTCGCGGAACTCGGGTCCCAACAGGCGGCGCAGCGCACGCCCCACATCCTGAGCGAGGTCGTAGATGATGTCGTAGGTCCGTACCGGAACGTTGCGCTGTTCAGCGAGACGCGCGGCCTTGCTGTCCACCTTGACCGCGAACCCCACGATGAGGGGCTGCATGTCCTGTTCAGCGGATGCAAGGAGAACATCCGTCTCCGTGACCGGCCCCACCCCGGCATGAAGGATTTCCAGCTCAACTCCGTCGGCTTTGAGGTTTCCCAGCTCGTGCTTCGCCGCTTCGAGCGCTCCCGCGCTGGCCGCCTTGAGCACGACCACGAGCTGCTTCGTCTGGGCCACCTGGATGAGTTCTTCAAACGTCTTCGGGGGCCGGGCGGCACGACGTTCGTCCGCGGTGGCCCTCGTCCGTCCCTCGGCGATGCGGCGGGCCTCGTTCGGGTTGTCGCTGTACTCAACCCTCTCCCCCGCTGCCGGAACGCCGGACAGCCCAAGCACCACGGCAGGCATCCCCGGTGTAGCAGCGGCGAGCCTCTCGCCCCGATAGTCGAGCAGCGCGCGGATCCGACCTGAGGTTCCTCCCACCACGATCGCGTCACGCTCGCGCAGGGTGCCGTTCCTCACGATGACCGTCGCTACCGGGCCTCTCCCCGGATCGAGGCTGGACTCGATGACCATCGCCTCCAGCTCGCCGTTCGGATCCCCGTAGATGCCTTCCATGTCGGAGAGGAGGAGGATCATCTCCAAAAGGTCATCCACCCCTTGCCCGGTGAGGGATGAGAGGGGGACCATCACCGTCGACCCTCCCCACTCCTCGGGCGTGTACCCGAGCTTGGCGAGGTCTTGCAGGACGCGATCTTTGTTCGCGCCGGGCTTGTCCATCTTGTTGATGGCGACGATGACCGGCACCCCGGCCGCCTTGATGTGATCCGCTGCCTCCAGAGTCTGGGCCATCACCCCGTCGTCCGCCGCCACGACGAGGATGGCGATATCCGTGATCTGCGCCCCCCGGGCGCGCATCGCCGTGAACGCGCGGTGCCCCGGGGTGTCAATGAACGTGATCGCCCGGCCGTTCACCGTCGCCTGGTAGGCGCCGATGGACTGGGTAATCCCACCCGCCTCGCCTTCGGCGACATGCGCCTTGCGGATCGCGTCGAGGAGGGTCGTCTTTCCGTGATCGATGTGCCCGAGCACGGCCACGATCGGCGGCCGTGGCTTCCCGTGCCGCTTGGGAGGGGGTTCGGGCTCGGCTGGCGAGGGAGCCTCGGCCGCAGTCGGGGCGGGCCGGTCCCGGAAGAACTCCCGGATGAGCTCGGCTTCCTCGTCCGTAACCGTGTTCACCGCCCTCAACCCGGGCATCCCCAACTCGACGAGGGCCTCGAGGAGATCTTTCGAGGGAATCCCCAGGTCACGGGCGATCTCGTACACGCGCTTCTTTGTCAAACTCCCCCTCCACAGGACGTCACGCCGGCGTCAGCCGGTACCGTCCCTTCTTCCGTCTCCGAGCGAGCACCCGCCGTCCAGCTGGGGTCCGCTTCCGGGCCAGGAACCCGTGAACGCGGTACCTCCGCCGACGATGGGGTTGGAAAGTGCGTTTGGGCATGAGTTCCTCCTTCTCGTCCTCTTACCGCAGCTTCTCCCATTCTCCCCTGGTTTTGGCCAAGGTGCAACTCACAGGCTATTCCAGAAACTGAGGTGAAAGGAGATCCTGTACACATCGCCAGCGGGTGCGACAAATCGGGGGGAAGGCCCCGTGCTCAGCGAGCCAGGCAGAGAGGAGAGCCCGAACCTTGGGCTCGCTGGGGTAGCCCCAGCCGAAATCCCCGTACTGGCGGCGCAGGCCAACGACGTACCCGTCCCTCACCACCTTGGCAAGCAGCGAAGCCGCGGCCACCGCAGGATGATCCTGGTCCGCCTTGGGAACCACCGTGATCGCATCGCGGGGGAGCCCTGACAGGAAGGATAGGGAGTCGCTGAACTGCGGGATGGCCCGTGGGCCGACCGGGGTATCCACAACGACACGCGCCGGAGAAAGCGCGGTGACGAGCGCGAGGACGGCGTCGCGTTCGAGAGACGTCAGGTTCTCCCGATCCACGGCCGACGCCGGGATGACGACAACCCGTCCGCGGGCGCCGGACCGAGCGATCGCCCTCACCAAGGCGATCCGCTCCTCGCGCGCGACCTGTTTCGAGTCCCGCGCTCCCAGTCCCCAAAGATCTTGCAGCTCTTCTTCCTCGACGCAGATCCCCGCCACGATGAGGGGGCCCAACACTGCCCCCCGTCCCGCCTCGTCCACCCCAAGAACGGTGGCCATATCACCGCCAGTACTGTCGGTGTCGCCGCCACCGCCACCAGGAGACAAGCCCAGGAACCACCTGGCGCCGTTTGAGGGGAAACACGAGCAGCACCCCGGCGAGAAACCCCCCGATGTGGGCAAACCACGCCACGCCTCCCATTCCCCCGAGGTCGACGATCCCCGAGAAGAACTGCACGATGAACCACAGCCCGAGGAGAATGAGGGCCGGGATCTCCACAAGGTGGAGGAAGAAGAACAGCGGGACCACGGTCAGGACCCGCGACCACGGGTAGAGGACGAGGTACGCCCCCAGAACCCCCGCAATCGCCCCC
>DLNB01000032.1 GCA_002479455.1 Acetothermia bacterium UBA7521 | reverse complement strand
GGGCTTCATGCCCGACGCCGACGTCAGACACAGGGGCGGGGTTCATCCCCGCCCGTTTCGTCGGACACGGGGTCCGACGCTACGAAAGAAGGCGCGGGAGGAGGGTCGCCTGCCTGCCGCGCCCGCGGCGCAGGCAGGGGGTGAGGGGGACCTCAGACCCGCGACGCCAGTGCGCCCAGCCGCTCGTCGAACGTAACCAAGGGAAGCCCCAGCGAGCGGGCCAAAAAGAGGTAGCTCGCGTCGTAGGTGCTTACCTCCTCCTGCAGGGCCAACCGCAGCGTCGCCACTTGGTCCACGGCCAGCCAGTGGATATCCAGGGCCAGTCCCAGCTCCAAGGCGCGGGCGATGGCCTCGACCCGCTCTGGGTGTCGCTGAGCTTTCTTTCGGGCCACGCTCGCAAGTTCGTACGCGAGGAGCGATGGGGCGTAGAGGTCTGCTCCGCGCAGCAGCTTGACTGCCTCGCTTGCCCGCGGCTCCCCGAACACGACTGCGGCCGCGACCGAAGCGTCTACGACCCTACCTGTCATCGCGGTCCTCGCGAACCATGCCCACAGCCTCGCTCCCCGTGAGAAGACCCGTGTCGCTCACGCGACGGTGGACCTCCTCGATCGTCAGGCGCCGCGAGGCGAGGACCTCTTCGAGGATAGAGACCAGTTCTCCTTGCAGGGACCGGTGGTGACGGAGTGCCCTCTCCCGAAGCCTTTCCACCAGCGTGTCGGGAACGTTCTTGATCGACAGGTTGACAGCCATTGGCCCTCCTCGGTTCCGTATTGGCTCCATTATGGAGCATTCATCCTCCACGGGTCAACTACCTGCACAGCCCATCGCGCGAGGGAGCATGAATGGCAAAGTCCTGTCACCCTCTCCCTGACCCTCCCCCATCAAGGGGGAGGGAACAACGAACACGGGCTTGCCTGATCCAGGCAACCTGCTACCATTCAATCTCGAGGGATTCCGGCATGCACAGACGCTTCTTGGTAACGGTGATCGTCGAGCCCGACGATGGGAAGTACCACGCGTACTGCCCGGGTCTACGCGGCGTCCACGCCGACGGGGAGACCCCGGAGGAGGCTATGGCCAACGCCCGTGATGGGGCGCTCGGCACGTTGCGCACGCGTCTCCGCCACGGAGACCCAATCGAAGAAGGCCCCGATCTCCGGATCATCGAGGGCGACTTGGAGCAGCCAAGTTCCGCTGTTCACGGCGAACGGGTAGTCCTCTCGGCGTGAGCTTCTCCCCTCAGATCTGGGGGCAGATCCGAGGGTCTGACGGCCGACGAGTTGGTTCGGGGGCTGGAGCGAAGAGGACCTCCGCCGGCTGAAGCTCGTGAGATGAGGAATCCACGTCCCCCATTCCTCTCCCCACCCAACAGCGCAGAGACACGGAAGAGGCGTACAGGCTCTACCACAAAGCCACTCTACCCCTCCTCCAACACCCCACCAACATACAAGGACACTACGGACACGAAGGAGAGGAAGGAACAGAGGCTCTTGGGTTAGAAACACCAGATCCCTTGGTGTTCTTCGTGTCCTTAGTGGCAGACGGGTTCCGGGGGTCCTCTGCGTTCTGCGGTGAACGGGGTCGGACGTTGACGCCAAGAATGAAGACGTGACCCCGCTCCCGAAGTCACCCCCTTACCGCGTCCTCCACACGCCTCACCAGTTCGCCAATGCCCAGCACCTCCCCCCACTGCCGTACGTAGGCCCAGTCCAGCGCCTCCCCCTGCACTGACGCTACACCGATAGCATCCTCAACATGCCGCTCCCCGCCACCACGCTGTGCCCATTCGAGCTTGGAGAGCAGCGCATCCTCCGGTGATGCGAACGGCCGCAGCTTGCCCAACATCCGGGCGGACACTCGCCGGGAGAACTCCAGCCGCGAGTACGCCCGATCGCGCACCGGGATGAGGTCTACCTTGACCGCTGTCTCGATGTGGATCACGTTCGTCGCCCTTCCTGATGCGAGCGCGTCCCACGCCTTGGCCGGTGTGTAGAAGTCCGGCCCCAGCATCTGGAGGAACCCGCGGAACGGACCTTCTGAGGCCTGGACCACGACGTCGGTGTCCTGCGTGGCCCGCGGCTCTCCGTGCACCCCGCTTGCCCAGGACCCGACGATCATGTAGGCGATCCCCGCGTCTTCAAGGGCATCGAGAACCCGTGCCAGGGCTTGATCAGCGGTCATCGGGATCTCGTTCGCCGTACACCTCCCGATACAGCCTGGAACCGATCATCTGCCGGATCGCCTGCCGTCGCACACGACCCGACGGCCAGTCCGGATGGCGAAGCCGCACGCCCTCCTCCACCAGATCACGGGCCCGGTGGCTCAGTTCCGCCACCAGACGTGCTCGACCCGAAGGCCCCATCCGTTGGAGCACGGCGATCTGGACGGCCCGAGCCTCTTCGCAGGTATCCGCAAGCTGCTTCATCACCAGGATTATAGATCCGCCCCAGGATCACCGTCGTCTCCCTGGCTGGAGACCAACCCGTCGCCGCACCTCTCTCCCGGCAGGGGAGAGCGATGAAGTTAGAGGTGAAGAAGGCCGACAGGATCTACCACAAAGGACACCACGAACACGAAGAACGGGAAGAAGAGCAAGAAGCCGGGGTCCTTGGGTTAGAAAACCCGGTTCCCTTGGTCGCCGAGAGGTTTCGGGGGTCCTCTGCGATCTCTGCGTCTCCGCGGTGAACAGGGGTTCCCCTCTCCCCGAGGTGGGAGAGGGAAGGGTGAGGGGGCCGAAACCCGTTCACCGCAGAGGCGCGGAGGACGCAGAGAACAGGCAACCCGAGTCCTACCACAAGGGGCACCAAGTACACGCAGGAGAACCTCAGGCTCCTGTTCTGGAATAGAAGAACCCCGTATCCTTCTTCGTGACCTTCGTGTCGTCCTTCGTGTCCTTAGTGGCAGAGAGGTTCCGGGGGTCCTCTGCGATCTCTGCGTCTCCGCGGTGAACAAGGCTCCCGTCTTGCCGCCGAGGATGCAGAGAAGGCTGACACGATCTACCACAAAGGGTACCACGGACACGAAGGAGAGGAGCTTGTGCCCATCGAGGTGAACTAACGTAGGTCAGCGCTTCAGAATCGGTCTCGTTCCGCTGTCGCCCAGTCCCATCCAATCCTTCGTAGCGTCGGGGTTCATCCCCGACGCCGACGTCGGACACAAGGTCCGACGCTACAGAACCGCGATGTTGTAGCGTCGGGGCTTGTCCCCGACGGCCGTCCGTTCGTCGCCGACGATCTCCCAGAACCCGTGGCGTCGGACACAGGGTCCGACGCTGCGGTGGAAAGCGCGGGAGAGGGCGAGAAGGGATGACTGGCAACCCTCTCAGCAGGGGCGCGGACCGCGGACCTTGGATGAAGAACAGGTCCAGGAGAGGTGACCCCCGGCGGCCGTGCGTGGAAGCCATATTTGTGTACCATACCCAGACGGAGGTGGTGGGGATGGCGCAAACCACGGGGAAGCGAAAGAAGGTCACCTTGACACTTCCGGCTGATCTCGTGGCCGATGTGCGATCCCTGGTGCTAGAAGGGAGGGCTGTCTCGCAGAGCGCGTTCGTGACCGAAGCACTCGCCCAGAGGGTGAGGCAGGTTCAAGCGGTCAAACTCAAAGAGGAATTCCGCTGTGCAGCCGCCGACCCTCTCTTCTTACGCGACGTCGAGGAGACAGAGCAGGCCTTCCTATCTGCTGATGCTGAAGCAACCCGGATGATCCCCGGCTGATCCCGTGAAGTTCTCCAACCCTTTTCAGTGGCGGCTGTTTCGCGCCAAGCTCGATCCCGTGGTGGGAAGCGAGCAGGCCGGAGAACGCCCTGTGCTCGTGGTATCCTGCGAGGCGGTCAACGAGGTACTGCCCATCGTGACGGTGCTCCCGCTGACCATGCGCAAACCCGGACGACGGATCTACCCGAGCGAGGTTTTGCTTGAGGCGGGAGTGGCGGGCCAGCCTTGGGATTCGATCGTTCTCGCCCACCAGATCCGCACGATCTCGAAGGCGCGTCTTGGACCGCCCTATGGCGAGGTTGACGATGAGACGATCCGGGAGCGGGTGCGCGCGGCCATCCGTATCCATCTGGATCTGTGACGGGAGCGTGTTCGCCACGCACATCCTGCGCGGCCGGGGGCTCGCCGAAACATCCGTCGGACACAAGGTCCGACGCTACGCAACCCCGCCGTCGTAGCGTCGGGGTTCATCCCCGACGGCCGTCCGTTCGTCGCCGACGATCTCCCGTCGGACACAAGGTGCGACGCTACAGAACCCGTGGCGTCGGACACAGGGTCCGACGCTGCGGTGGAAGGCGCGGGAGCGGGTCGCAGCAACGGGGAAAGAGAAGCCCCGGCCGCGAACCGACCGGGGCCTCGGGAGATGCCTTCTCTGCCCTAGCGACAGCCCTTCTCCTCCTCCAGGTACTCGATGTCCCAGGTGACCACGGTACAGTCGGGCCACACGCCGCGCCCCGTGCACACGCCGACCCGGAAGTTCGCCGAGGGCAGAAGCGCCGTGGCGCCCGGCCGAGCCGACAGGACGAGCGGGTTCCCGCCTCCCGGCGGGTTCACCTTGCACTGCCTGAGGAACACGATGAGAGCCGCGCTGCTCGCCGGCTTCGCCACGCCGTCGCCGTCGGTGTCGAGGTACAGGATGAGGTTCATCGCCGTAGCGCCCGTCAGATCGAACGCCAGGTCCGCCCACCCGGAGGCGATCGTCCCGGTCCACGCAACGCGGGTGATCCCGCCCGACGTGGTCACGATCGGGGTGGGCCCAGCGGGGGTGAACACGCGGTTCGAGAACATCCCCCGGGTCTCGAGGGTGATCTCGAACTTGCGCGGTGTGCTCCAACCCGCGTCGCCAGCGACGGTGATGTGCCACTTGTTCTCCGCATCGCCCCACACGTAGATGCCGGGCTTGTCGATCGTCGGCATCCCGGGGAGGGTCGCCGGCGG
>DLNB01000020.1 GCA_002479455.1 Acetothermia bacterium UBA7521 | reverse complement strand
CTGCTCACGCGGGATCGCGGGTTCTACGGAGGCTTCTTCCCGAAGCTCCTGATCGTGGATCCAAGGTGAAGAGCCGTGTGCCGTTGTCCGTCGTCCGGGGTCCGTTGCCCGTGATCCGCTGATCGAACAGCCGTCGGGCATGAAGCCCGACGCTACGCCCGATTCAACCTTTCCTCTCTCCCATCTGGAAGCGAAAAGGGGGGTCGCTTTGTGTGGGAGTGTGCTGGTAACGGCTGTAGCGTCGCAGCTTGTCTGCGACGGCTTTTCCTTAGATGCCACGACCGTCGGGCATGAAGCCCGACGCTGCGCCCCATCACCCTGCTCTCTCCCCCCCAAGGGGGGAAAGGAAAGGAGAGGGGGACGCCTAGATCTCGCCCCAGTGGCGGCCGACCGTGACGTCGACCGCGAGGGGGACGCGGAGGTCGGCAATCCCTTCCATGATCTCCTTCACCACTTGAGCGGCGCGGTCGGCGTCGCGCTCGTCGGTTTCGAACACGAGCTCGTCGTGGATCTGGAGGATCATCTCCGCCGGTAGTTCGCCCGCCCGCCACGCCGCGTGCAACCGGAGCATGGCGAGCTTGATGAGGTCGGCCGCCGAGCCCTGGATCGGGGTGTTGATCGCGTTCCTCTCTTCGTACCCGCCCGCACCGGCCAGCGGCAGCCGCTCCGTCGCCAGGTTGACCGGCCGGCGACGACCGAGGAGGGTCCGCGCGTAGCCCGTCTCCCGCGCCTCGGCGACGAGCCCCTCCAGGAACGGGCCGACCTTGGGGTAGGCGTGGAAGAACCGGTCGATGTGCCCCTTCGCCTCGGCCTGGGGAATCCCGAGGTCGCGCGCCAGGCCGTACGGGCTGATCCCGTACAGGATCCCGAAGTTGACCCGCTTCGCGATCGTCCGCATCCGCCCGTCCACCCGCTCCGGCGGGACGTCGAACAGGGTCGCTGCCGTGCGCTGGTGGAGGTCCTCTCCCCGCTCGAACGCCGCGATCAGGTTCTCGTCGCCAGCCATGTGGGCGAGCACGCGGAGCTCGATCTGGGAGTAGTCGGCCCCAAGCAGCACTCGCCCACGCGGGGCGACGAACGCGCTCCGGATGTCCACCCCCGCCTCGTGCGCGGCGGGGATGCTCTGGAGGTTCGGGTCGGAGGACGACAGGCGGCCGGTGGCAGTGCCGGTCTGGTTCCACGACGTGTGGACCCGCCCGGTGCGGGGATGGACGTAGGTGGGCAGCTTCTCGATGTACGTGTTGCGGAGCTTCTCCAGCTCGCGGTACGCGGCGAGCTTTCCCGGGAACTCGTGGTGCTGGGAGAGCTCGCGGAGGACGAACGCATCGGTCGCCGGGCCGGTCTTCCGCCTGCCGAGCACGGGGAGCTTCAGCTTCCCGTACAGGATCTCCCGCACCTGGGGCGTGGAGTTGGGGTTGAACGGACCGCCGGCAAGGGCAAACAGCTCGTCCCGCACCCGCTCGATGAGCAGCGAAAGCTCCTTCCCCTGGGCGCAGAGGGCGTCCACGTCGAGGAGCACGCCGCGGCGCTCCATCGCCCGCAGGACCTCGACCAGCGGGATCTCCACCTCGGCGAACAGCTTCGCCAACCCCGCACCCTCGAGCTTGGCCGTCAGCCCAGGCCGCAGCCGGCACACCACGGCCGCGTCCTCGCCGGCGTAGCGAGCAGCGCGGTCCACGGGCACCTCGGCGATTTGCTTCTCCCCTCCCATCGCCAGAAGTTCTTTGTAGCTCTGGACGCGGACCCCGAGCTCGGAGCGGGCGATGACGTCCAGGCCGTGGGCCGGGGCATCAGGGTAGAGGAGCCAGTGGGCGATCATCGCGTCGAACGCGACACCCCCGCGAACCTCGACCCCGTAACAGGCGAGGACCTGGAGGTCGTACTTCAGGTTCTGTCCGAGGACCCGCGGCGTGTCGCCCTCGAGGAGCGGCCGCAGCCCGTCGAGGACGCGGTGTAACGGAAGCTGGGCCGGGGCGCCGGGATACACGTGCCCGACCGGGATGTACCACGCCCGATCCGGCTCGGTGGCGACGGAGATCCCCACGATCTCCGCGGCGAGGGGATCCGTGCTCGTCGTCTCGAGGTCGAGCGCGAACTCCTCCGACTGCCGCAGGGTCTGGATCACCGCAGCGAGCGTCTCCTCGCTCGTGACGACCTCGTACGTCCCGTCCGGCATCGCCGGACGGTCAAGGGACAGCTCGGCGAGGATGGTGCGGAACTCGAGCCCCTCCAGCACCGCGCGCAGCCGCTCCGGGTCGAGCGGCCCGGGCGCACAACTCTCCACCGACAAGGGAAGGGGCACCTCGCGCAGGGTGACAAGCTCCCGCGACAGGAGCGCGTCCGCCCGGTGGGCGATCAGCGCGTTGGCAACGCGCTTGTTGCGGATCCCGACCGCCGCGGCGAGCACGGCGTCGAGCGACCCGTGCTCCCGAAGGAGTTCGCGGGCCGTCTTCTCGCCGATCCCCTTCACCCCGGGCACGTTGTCCGACGCGTCGCCCTCCAGGGCGAGGAGGTCACCGACCCGCTCCGGCGGGACGCCGAACTTCTCCTGTACGCCGTCCCGATCGAGGACCGTCACCCGGTCCGCCGGCCCGCGGCCCGGCCGGAGGAGCCTCACCTTGTTCGACACGAGCTGGGCCATGTCCTTGTCGCTCGTGAGGTGGAGGACGGGGATTCCCGCGCGCTCCGCCTCCCAGGACAAGGTGGCCATCACGTCGTCGGCCTCGTAGCCGGGGATGACGAGGCACGAGATCCCGAACGCCCCGAGGAGTTCCGGCACCCGGGGGATCTGCGCGGCGAGGGGTTCGGGGGTCGGCTTCCTCGTCGCCTTGTACGCCACATACTCCTCGTGACGCACCGTGACCCCGCTGGCATCGAGAGCCACCACCACGTAGCGGGACGGGTACTCGCGGAGGACCTTGAGCAGGGTACGCAGAAAACCGTACAGCGCGCCCACCGGCTCGCCGCGGGAAGTAGTGAGGTCGGGGACGGCGTAGAACGAGCGGTAGAGGGCGGAGTGGCCGTCTACCACGAGGAGCCGCTCCGGAGCCTGCCCAATCCCCAGCGCCTCGTAGACCGTCACGTCAGATCCCGAGGAGCGCCACCGCTCGCACGGCCGAGCACGCGGAGATCGCAGAGAGAAAAGATCGTAGCGTCGGGGTTCATCCCCGACGGCCGTTCGTCGCAGACAAGCTGCGACGCTACGGAACCCCGGGAACCTGGACTCAATTCCGGAGATGGTTGTCTGCGTCTTGTGCGCCTCAGCGGTGGATAAGGTCTTCGTCCAGCAGCCGCGGTCATCGGCCGCCCTCGAAGAACGCGCACAGGGCGAGCGCCACCGCGTCGCCGGCGTGATCGGACCACTTGGCCATCGTCGCCCCGTCGCCAGACACGAGAGCCTTCACCATCGCCAGCATCTGCTCCTTGGGCGCGGAGCCGTTCCCGCAGATCCACTTCTTCACCTGCCGCGGCGGGAAGCAGCGCAGCTCGCGGCCGCGGGCGAGGAGCTTCACGATCCCGATCACCTCGGCCGTGCCCATCGCCGACGGCGCGTTCCGCGCCAGGAACACCTCCTCCACCGCCACCGCCTGCGGATCGTAGGCAACGATCGTCTCGACGAGCACGTCGTGGATGTGCCCCAGCCGCTCCGGCAGGACGGTCCCCGGATGGGTGCGGATCGTCCCCGCGTCGAGCACGGCGAACCTCCGCCCCCAGCCCTCGACCACCGCATACCCGGTCGAGGAGAGACCGGGATCCACACCCAGAACCCGCGCCCCTACTGGCTCCGCAACTCCCCGGTCCGTCGGGCAACCGGTCATCGTTCGGAAGGTGGCTCGTCGAGGAGCTGGCGCAAGACCGCGAACCGCGGGTCGATCCGCTTCGTCTGTCCGTGGCAGCCCTCGCGGTGCCGCTCGCGGTTGAGGTCGGCCCCGCACTCGGGGCAGATCCCCAGACAGTCCGGGGTGCAGAGGGGCTTGGGCGTGAGCCCGAGGCGCAGCCCGGCCTCGATGAACGGCCGCAGCTCGAGGTACTGCTCCGCGACCTCTGCGGGGTGAACCTCCGGCACCCCCTCTTCCGCCACGTCTTCCACCAGATCCACCAGACACCGGGAGCACGTGCGACGGACCCGGCCTCGCACGGCCACCTTGAGAATAAACTCCCCTTCCTGGTAGATCGCGGTGGCCGCCACGTGCACCGGCCCCAACACGCGCAGGATCTCCCCTTGCCACTCCAGGTCTGGAAGGTCCACGTCCCGGCTCAGGTTGAACGGGCGGCCGGGTTCCGCCCGCAGCGCTTCGAGATCGAAGTTCATCGTCACCTCGCTCGGTTCAGCGAGAATAAGTATAGCGGCGTTTGAACTTCCGACAGTGTGCCTCTACCATTGGCCGGTCAAGGTGAGGCACCTCGTCACCGCTGAGGCGCGGGGAAAGCTGGTTCTGGCGTTCAGTCCAGATCCGAGGCTGGTCCGGACCTCTGCGAACTCCGCGTTGCTGCGGTGGATTGGGTAGCGAGGACGCCGTGGCAAGCGATAAGGAGGGATTTTAGGTGAAGGTCTTGTTGACCCGTGAGGTGGCAGGGTTGGGGATTCCCGGCGACGTCGTCGAGGTGAAAGATGGCTACGCCCGCAACTACATCCTGCCCCGAAAACTCGGCGTGGTCCCCACGCCCCACGAGCTGACCCGGTTCGGGCAGCTTCGCTCCCGCTACGAGGCCGAGCTCGCGGACCGTCACGCCCAGGCCCACGCCCTGGCCGACAAGCTGACCGGCGCGGAGTTCGTCTTCACCCGCCGCGTGCACGACGCGGACAAGTTGTACGCCACGGTGCGGACGCAGGACGTGGCCAAGGAGATCGAGGATCGGTTCGGGGTGAAGCTCGATCCCGATCGGATCCGCATGGAGACCGTGGAGACGCTCGGCGAGCACCAGGCAGAACTCCTCCTCTACGAGAACATCACCGCCACCGTCAAGCTGACGGTCACGCCGGCCGCGTAGCTCAGCGTTGGGGGACGCAACGGACTCCCAGCGCCTACCTGAACACGAGACGCCGCCCGGCTCTCCGCCCGGTCTGAAGACGGACGGCGGAGGGTCGTTCCTTGGAGACGTGTTCCGGGGAGCAGGCGGAACCGTCGTGTCGCGGCTCGTCGGGCTCATCCGCGACGCGGCGATCGCGTACGCGTTCGGGGCTTCGGCGGGGTACGACGCGTTCCTCGTCGCCCTGTACATCCCCCAAGCTCTCCGTCAGGTCCTCGGAGAGGGGGGGCTCGCCGCGGCGTTCCTCCCCGTGTACGCCCGGGCCCGGGAGAGGGGAGAAGGCGAGGCCCTCGCCCGTTCCGCGCTCGTGTATCTCCTGATGCTCCTCCCCGTTCTGTGCGTTCTGGGTGCCCTGTTCGCGCCAGCGTATCTGCCGGTGCTCGCCGCGGGATTCGACCCGGAGACGATGCAACAGAGCGTGACCCTCGCCCGGTGGTTGTTCCCGCTCATCGGGTTCATCTCGGTCGGCGCGTTGGCGGGAGGGGTCCTCAACGCCCACGGCCGGTTCTTCCTACCCGCGCTCGCCCCCGCTGTGCTGAATGTGGGGATGATCCTCGGCGCGGCGGCGCTGGCCCGGCTCGTACACCCGCCGATCCTCGGCCTCGCCCTGGGCGCGCTCCTCGGGGGAGGGGGCATGACGCTCCTCCTCCTGCCCCCGCTGCGGAGGATCATCCGCGGCCCGTGGCGCATCTGGCCTCCCCACCCCGCGCTCCGCGAGGTGGTGTGGCGGCTTCTCCCCGCGCTCGGCGCGCTCGTGGTGGCCGAACTGAACACGCTCGTGGACAACCGCCTCGCGTCCTACTTGATCCCCGGCTCGATCGCCACCCTCCAGTACGCGATGCGGCTGTTCCAGCTCCCGCTGGGGATCCTCGCCGTGTCCGTGACCACGGCGGCCCTGCCCTGGCTGGCCCGCCTTGCCGCCCAGGCGGACGACGACGGCTTTCGACGCGCCTTGGATCGGGGATTCCTCATCACCGCCGCCCTTGTCCTGCCGGCCCTCGCCGGCCTGCTCATCCTCGGGACGCCGATCTTGACTGTTCTGTTCGAACGCGGCGCGTTCGCCGCCGCCGACACGGCGCGCACCTACGCAACGCTCGCCGCCTACCTGAGCGGACTGTGGGCGTACGCGCTGGTGTACCTGTTCTCCCGGGCGTGGTTCGCCCTCGGCCGGCCCCTGCTGCCCGTCCTCGCCGGTGCCGTGGCCCTCGCGGTGAACATCGGACTCAACCTGTGGTGGGTGGGGATCTGGGGCACGTTCGGCCTTGCCCTCGCCACCGGCGTGGCGGGTTGGGTAAACGCGCTGCTCCTCGGGGCTCTGCTGTGGCGGCGGTGCCCGGGATGGATCCCGGTTCGAAAGACCCTTCAGCTGTTCCTCGCCGTGGGGGGGATGGCGGGAGGACTGATCCTCGTCCGGCCGCTCCTCATCCCCCACGGGCCGTGGGTCGCGGTGGGCGCCGGCGTGCCGTTCGGGATCGTCGTCTACGCGGGTCTGGCCTGGGCTCTCGGGGTCACGCGGTCCCTGGCGGACGCACGATGAGCCCTTGCGGCTGTTGGGGCCGCGGCGGGAACAGGCCAAGAAGACCGCGTACGAACCGAAGGGGATCGTCGGACCGGTAGGCCGCAAGCCAATCGGAAAGCGCGCGCGCGACCTTCCTCAGCTTCTCGCGGTCGACCTTCCCCTCCTTCACGAGCGGAAGGAGCCCTTCCTCTGCCAAGGCGCGCCCCAACGGAGACGGGGGGGTCGAGACAAGGACCACCGGCGACAGGACCTGATCGAGGTGTCGGAGCGCCCCCTCGACCTCGGGATCGGTAGCCAGACCCCGATGGAGAAGCGTGGCCAGGGCTTCGGCGAGGAACTCGACGTGAGGCCAGAGGCCCTCGCTCCCCGCGGAAGCGAGGTTGTGGTACCAGAGGGCCCACGCCCGCTCTAGATCCTGTGCCCGCTTCTCGCGCAGCCGTTCCTCAGCCTGGCGGCCGTACGTGCAATCCGACGGGCACCGAACGACTTTTCCGCGGTGCGATCCGCAACACAGGCTGCACAGGCTTTTGTCGAGGGCTGGGCATCGACGGTCCCCCACCCGCTCGCCGCACAGGGCGCACCGGTCGCGGGTCACTGGGTGCCAAGCCGGCGCCGCACGTCGTCCGCCATCCGCTCCGGCGTCCAGCGAGGCTCCCACACCAGAGTGACTTCCACCTCATGACCGACGAACCTCTCACGGAGAGCCGACTCGACCTGCGCCTGCAACACAGACGAAAACGGACAGGATGTGGAGGTGAGCGTCATCGTCACGTGGATCCGGTTCCCGTCAGCCTCGATCCCATAGACGAGACCCAGGTCAACGATGTTGATCCCCAACTCGGGATCCGTGACCTCATGGAGAACGGCGCGGATTTCCCCGGCCGTGGGCACGGCTACTTGCGGGCCTTCTTCCGGCCCCGAGGCGCAGCCTTCTTCGCCACCGGTGCGCGCTTCTTGGGTCGCACACGAGACTGGTTCACGACATCAGCGAGCGTGCTCTCGGCGAAGGCCTGGGTGAATTTCGTCTCAAGTCCTTTCCAGAACGGACCCACAGGGCAATCCTGTCCCGTGACGAAGCCGCCACCACGCTGCCGACCGTAGACGAGGTTCGGGGTCTCGGGCTCGAGGGCCTTGATGAGCTGCCCAAGCTTGATCGCCTTCGGGGCATGGGCGAGACGGTAGCCGCCGGTACGTCCTTTCTGCGCAGTAACAAGACCAGATCGCCGCAGATCGAGAAGGATCTTGCGCACAAACGCTTCGGGAACACGATACCCTTCAGCGACGTCGCGCGCTGAGTGGTAGCCATCCTCGCGGATCGCAAGCTCGTACAACACACACACTCCGTACCCCAAACGCTTGCTGGTAATCATGGCGATCTAGTTTATACGTTGCGCGTCCACCGCGCCACAACCTCCCGTGCCACCTCCCGTGCCCAGTTGTCGGCATCAAGGACGTCAGCCATGTTCTGGACGGGGAAACAGCTCTGATCGGCAAGCACCGTCGTTATCCCTTCCGCAATCGCTGTGAAGGGGATCTCTCCGCGCAGAAACGCCTCGACGAGCACCTCGTCGGCGGCATTGGCCACCGCCGGGGCGGTCCCCCCTCTCTGCCCCGCTTCAAGAACCGCATCGAACGCGGGGTAACGCCCGGAAACGAGTGCCTCGAACGACACGTCGAGCTTGGGAAGAGAGAGCCGCTCGGTGCGGGAAGTGCAGCGGATGGGACGAGTGAGGGCGGACTGAATGGGAATCCGCATGTCGGGGGGAGCGAGCTGGGCGAGAACCGTACCGTCCAGGAACTCGACAAGGGCATGGACCTGGGCCTGCGGGTGAATTAGCACGCCGATCCTCTCCCAGGAGAGGGAGAACAGGTGACGGGCCTCGATCACCTCGAACGCCTTGTTGGCAAGCGTCGCCGAATCTACGCTGATCCGCCGACCCATCGGCCACACCGGGTGGGCGAGCGCCTCGGCGGGGGTCACAGAGGACAGGTCAGCGAAAGAGCGACCCCGAAACGGGCCTCCCGAAGCCGTGATCCAGGCACGCTCAATTTCGTCGGGCCGCCTTCCCTCCAGGATCTGGAACAGAGCGGCGTGTTCGGAGTCCACGGGAACGATCTGATCCGGTTGCCGACGCGCCCGGAGGACAAGCTCCCCTCCGATGACAAGCGACTCCTTGTTCGCGAGGGCGAGCGTCTTCCCTGCGTCGAGGGCGGCGAGGGTCGGACCAAGCCCGGCAGCTCCGACGACGGCGTTCAACACGAGGTCTACATCGGGCAGCGAGGCCAGATGGGCCAGGCCCTCCGACCCATGGACGATCTCCGTCATCGGGGGGAGTAACTGCCTCAACCTGTCCGCCTCCGTCGGCCCCGCGGCACCCACGTGCTGCACGCCGAACTCCACAACGCGTGCGGCGAGCGTCTCGACGTTCCTCCCCGCGGCGAGGGCTATAACCTGAAAAGCGTGTCCGGCACGACGAAGATCGCGGAGGACCTGGAGGGCCTGAGTCCCGATGGACCCCGTGGCCCCGAGGATCGCCACCCGCTTCGGGGCGGTCATCCTGCGCCTCTCAGCAGCACGCGAACCCCACCGCGAAGTCACGAAGGGCGCAGAGGAACGCAGACCAGGGGGGGCGCTGACCTACGGCTGTCGGGACAGGATCCGGGTTCAACCGCGAACGGTTCGCTTCCCGCCGCGTCTCAGCAGGGCGCCACCCGGTCATCCCGTCGGTTCGAGGGTGAGGTCGGCGAGGAGAGTGTTAATGTCGTCCCCATCGAGCGACTCGCGGCGGAGGAGTTCCTGGGCCAGCCGGTCGAGGGCCGCGCGGTTGCGTGCCAGAAGGGCCTTCGCCCGTTCGTACGCTTGGGTCGAGATGACGCGGATCTCGCGGTCCACCGCTGACGACAGCTCCTCCGAGTGATCTTCGCCGCGCACGATCTCCTCGCCGAGGAACACGTTCACCCGATCTGCCGCCACGTTGACCGGGCCCAGCGCCTCCGACATCCCCCATTCGACCACCATCCGCTTCGCGATTTCCGTCGCTCTCTTCAGGTCATCCGAGGCCCCGGTCGTCTGCTCGCCGAACACGAGTTCGTCCGCCGCCCGCCCCCCAAGAATGACCGCGAGGTGATCGAGCAGGAGCGTGCGCGACCACAGCCTCCGGTCTTCGGGGAGGGGTTGGGCAAACCCAAGGGCGCCCGTTCCCCGGGGAATGATCGTCACCTTGTGAATCGGACCGGTGTCGGGGAGGAGTTTCATCAAAAGGGCGTGCCCGGCCTCGTGATGCGCGATGCGGAGCTTCTCCTCGTCCCGAATGTACATCCCCTTGCGGGCAAGCCCGGTAAGAACGCGGTCCAAAGCCTCGTCGAAATCGTCGAGCTCGATGCGCTCCTTGTTCCGCCGCGCGGCGAGAAGCGCCGCCTCGTTGCACAGGTTCTCGAGATCGGCTCCCACGAATCCCGGCGTGCGCCGGGCGAGGAGGGCGAGGTCCACGTTGGTGGAGAGCTTCTTCTCGCGGATGTGCACCTTGAGGATCGCCTCTCGCCCGTGCAGATCCGGCGTAGGCACCGCGATCTTGCGGTCGAACCGCCCCGGCCGGAGGAGGGCGAGGTCGAGCACGTCGGGGCGGTTCGTGGCGGCGAGCACGATCACGCCGGCGTTCCCCTCGAACCCGTCCATCTCCGAGAGGAGCTGGTTCAGCGTCTGTTCCCGCTCGTCGTGTCCCCCTCCCAGGCCCGCGCCCCGCTTGCGGCCCACGGCGTCGATTTCGTCGATGAACACGATGCATGGCGCGCTCGCCTTCGCTTTCTGGAACATGTCCCGCACCCGGGCCGCGCCCACGCCGACGAACATCTCCACGAAGTCGGACCCGGAGATGGAGAAGAACGGCACCCCCGCCTCACCGGCGATCGCCCGCGCGAGCAGCGTCTTCCCCGTCCCCGGCGGGCCGACGAGGAGGATCCCCTTGGGGATCTTCGCCCCCAAACGCACGAACCGGCCGGGGTCCCGCAGGTAATCCACGATTTCCCGCACCTCGTCCAACACCTCGTCGATGCCCGCCACGTCCTTGAACGAGACCTTGGTGAACTCCTTGGCCACGAGCTTGGCCCGCGACTGGCCGAAGGTGAATGCACTTCCACCTTGCATGCGGCGCATCATGTACATCCAGAACACGACCAGCAGGACCACGGGCAGCGAGTACGCGAGAAGGGGCAGGATCCACGACGCCCCTCCCGGAGCCTGGAACTGGTACACAACGCCCCGCTCGTCCATCTCCCGGGCGAGCTCGGTGTACAGAGCGGAACCCTCGGGCGGCCCCTGCACCACAAACCCCCGGATCTCTCCGGCCTTGAGGGATCCTTCGATCCGGGAGCCCTGGATCACGACTTCCTCCACGTTCCCGGTTTGGATCTGCAACAACAAGTCGGAGTACGTGAACTCAAGCAGGCGGCGCTGGGTGGGCCAGAACGCCTGGGCAATGAGAAGCCCGATCATCACGAGCATCACGAGGAACGTGATGCTGCGCAGGGTGCGGGGCGACTGAATCGGACGCCGGTCCATACCAATGCATTGTAGCCCTCCCACATCCGGGATCAACGATCCTGGCTCGATCGAGAACCGGTGGCTACAATGCCATGCTGTGGTTCGTTTCCTGTATGTCTTCGTTTGTCTTCTGTTCTGCGCTGCCGCTCTAGCCAGCCCAGAGAAGCTGGACCCTCTGTTGCGAGCGTTCGCGTACGCGCAGGTCGAGGGCGGGCCGACCCAGCTTCTGTCACCGCAGGTGCTGCCCGGCCTCGTCGCGCTCGGCGCGACCGACGTCGCGGGCGAAGAGCGCGTTCGCGTGTTCCTCCTCACGGCTGATGCCAACGGGGCGAGGTCAGTCCTCCTGTTCCGGCCCCACCAGATCGTCGGAACGCTGGCCACAGGCGAGGTGGCGGTCCGCGACCTCCTGGCGCTCGCGGACGACCCCCAGGTCGTCTACGTCCAGGCCAGCCGGCCTGTGTACCCCTCTCTCGACCTCTCGGTGCCCGAGACCGGGGCAACCGCCCTCTGGTACGGATCTCCTCGGACCACCGGCCAAAACGTGGTTGTCGGTGTCGTGGATACGGGAGTCGACATCCTCCATCGCGACTTCCGCGTAGACCGCACGGGGGACGGACTCGAGGAAGGGTCGCGGATCCTGTGGCTGTGGGATCAGACTGGAGTCGGGGCGACGGGGCTTCCGCACTGGTGGGGCGACGCAACGGACGGCTCGGAGGCCCGTTACGGCCGCGCGTTCTCCCGCCAAGAGATCGAGAACGCGATCGCCAGCGGGTTCCCTCCCACTCGCGACACCCAGGGCCATGGAACCCACGTGGCGGGGATCGCCGCGGGGGACGGCTCGTCAAGCACCGCCGGCCTACGTGGAGTAGCGCCCGAGGCCGACCTCGTTATCGTGAAGACGACGTTCTACGAGGACACGGTGGTGGACGGAGTGCGCTTCGTGTTCGAGGCCGCGCAGGCTCTGGGCAAGCCGGCTGTGGTCAACCTATCTCTCGGCGGCCACAGCGGATCTCACGACGGAAACTCTCTCTTCGAGCGGATGATCGACGCCCTGATCGATCGCCCCGGTCGGGTGGTGGTGGTGGCCGCGGGAAACGAGGGGAACCGCAAGATCCACGTCGGGGGCACCGTCGGGTCGGCAACTACGTGGCATCTCGACGTCGAGAAGAGCACGGCCTCGGTCCACCTCTGGCACAGCGGCACGACAAGCTTCTCGGTCCAGGTGCGCGCTCCAAGCGGCGAGTCAGTGACCGTCATCCCCGGGGCTCAGCGTTGGGCCTCGACTGTTTCGGGGGGAGTCTGGCTCGATAACTCATCCAGTCCTGATCCCCTCACCGCGGATCGTCGCATCTACCTCGTCCTCACCGATGTTTCACCGGCATCGACCTGGGCCATCACCCTGACCCCCACCTTGGCCGGCGGGCACGTTGATGGATGGGTGGAGGACCCCGCTGCAGGCCAGTTCCGAGAAGGAGATACGAATTTCACGATCAGCGAGCCCGGGAACGCCCTGCGCGTGATCACGGTCGGCGCCTACGTCACGAAGAACCGCTGGGTCTCGCAGAACGGAGAACAGACGGGCGAGGGAGACGTGGGGGCGCTCGCCGTGTTTTCCTCCCGCGGTCCGACCCGGGATGGCCGCATGAAGCCCGATCTGGTCGCGCCGGGAGCGTGGATCGCCTCTGCCCGCTCGGCCCAGGCTTCACCGGCAGGACGGCTCACCCTGCCGGGAGGAGACTACACCATGCTCCTCGGCACCAGCATGGCGGCTCCCCACGTAACGGGAGCCGTGGCCCTCCTCCTCTCCCGCCAACCCAACCTGACCTGGTCCGAGATCAGGGATGCCCTGATCTCCGGAGCGCGGGCGGATCACCAGGTCGGAGCCGCGCCCAACCACGCCTGGGGAGCAGGTAAGTTGGATGTGCCCGGCGCTGCCCGTTTCATCGGCGAACCCTCCCCGGTGGAGAAGCCGACCCTCGCCATCGTCACGAACCCCGTATCCCGTGAGGCGCTGTTCACGTATCGCTGCCCAGTGGGGACCCAGTGGGCAAGCCTCCACCTCTACGACCTCACGGGGCGGCTCCTCTACACCCAGCTTCTGCCCCCCTCGTCGGGAGAGGCGCGGTGGCCCCTCGTCACGTCGAGCGGCCAGCGGGTGGCGAGCGGGCTGTACCTCGCCCTCGTCGTAACCGATCGCGCCCAGTCCGAGACCGTGCGGGTGGTGGTTCAGCGATGAAATCGCTCACCGACCTGTTCAGGCGATACGCAGTCCGAATGTGCCGTCTCACCGCCGAGGGTGCAGAGAGATTGCGGACGACATGGGGTGGAGACGGCCGGACTTCCGCGGTCGACCTCCGCGGGAACCTGCGCAGCAGAAGCCGGTGGCACGGTTTCGAACTTCGCGAACCGCGCGCCCCGTTCGAGATCGTGTGTCTGCAAGCTGATCATGCCCTTCAGAGAGCGGTCAAGTCAGAGCCCCGGAGTACCTCGGCGCGCGTTGCGCCCTCTACGGTGGGCATCTGCTTCACGCTGGTCCTCGCCGCAACGGTGGGACTAGGAGCGTTGGGGCAAGAGTTCGTGGGAGGGGATATCCTGTTCGACCTCGCCGTCGGGACGCGCCGCTCGGGGATGGGAGGAGCCGGGGTAGCCCTGCCTTCCGTGGAGGCGCTGTTCACGAACCCCGCCGGGCTCCCTTGGATCGAGGGTGTTCAGATCCGCTCGGCTTATGGGAGTGTGTTCGACGCCGCCCATCTCGGGGTGGTTTCCGTGAGCGTGTCCGGCGTGGGCGCGTCCGGCATCATCCTCGATGCGGGAGACATCTCTCCCGGACTTGCGTTCCGTACCGCCGGTGCTGTTCTCGGAGTCGGGGTGCGGCTCGGTCCGGTGGGAGCCGGGGCGAGGATGCGTTTCTTGCACCCCGTTTCTCCTGTCCCCGGGCTCGGGGGAGCGCTCGACCTTGCCCTCCTCTGGCGAGGACCGATCCATGTCGGGGCCGTGTGGCGGAACGTGGCCGCTCAGGCACCCGTCCCGAGCGAGTCCTGGCCTACCGAGCTGGAGGTCGGCCTCGCGCTCCCCGTGCGCGGGCAGGGACTGATCGCAGCGGTAGCCCTCGACCTCACCGGTGTTGGATCGGACCCAGCGTTCGCGATCGGCGCCGAGTTCGGGTTGGACTGGCTGCTCATCCGGGCCGGATACGGCGCCCGCGGCGTCGCGTTCGGAGGCTCTGTGGGTTGGAGCACGTGGGATCTCGACTGGGCGATCTTGCTCCATTCCGTGCTTCCTCCCGCAGTTCACGTGTCGTTTACCGTGAGGTTGTGATGCGAAGAATCCTGCCAGTGTGTGTGTTCCTCCTGTGCTTCGCCGGTTGGGCCCAACAGACCCCGAGCTTCAACCTGACGGTGAGCGGGGAGAAGACGTGGACGATCTGGCTGGGATTGGGAGCAGCCGATCTTCTCGCCGGGGAGAACCTCACCCCGGGACAGCCCGCGCTGACCCAGACTCTCCGCGCTGTGATCGAGGGAAAGGCCCTCGATTTCATCACCCTCAAGGCGAGCTTCAACGACCAGCTCGACGTAGGGTTTCAGGACTTCCTCCTCACGGTGGACCGCCCGCCGTGGACCGGAGAGCTGGGACGATTCGTGGTGGGGACGGAAGGTGAAGGGCTCGGGGTCTACAACAAACGCGTTCTCGGGGCACGCGTGGTGTACGGTGGCGATGGGGTCAGCTTGAGTGCGCTCGTAACACGCCTCGAGGGCATCTCTGAATCCCGCACATTCCGCGGAGAACAGGGCCAAGGGGAGAGCCTGTTCACGGTGAACGACCCCGATGAACCATGGCGAGCCGCTCCGTACCTCCGCTCGGTGGAAGGCTTTGCCTACTGGCCCTTACGGGTCCAGTTCGTGGAGGGCATGTCCAAGGTCTGGCTTCAAGTGGACGGGACTCCGGCCCTGTGGAGTTTCTTGACCGACTGGGGCCTCGGGTACCTGCAACCGGATCTCGCGGCCGCGCTCGTAACCCCCCTTGCGGCAGGGGAGTACCTCGTCCTGCGCGATGGTCACGACGACCTCGCCCTCCGCATTGCGCCCTCAGCAGTGGCGCGGAGGCGTATCCAGGAGGCGATCGAAGCCTACAACACCCGTCTCGGACTCGTCGGCAACGAGCGCAAGACCTATCCGTTCGTCGAGGAAAGCGATCTCGAAACCCGTTTTCTCGCCAGCCTCGCCCCGTTTCTGGCCGTACGTGTCGACGAGGATGCCTACCCGCTCCCCAACGCCCAGCGCCAGCGCTACCTCGCCCTCGGCGAACGGAACGTGGTCGAGGGTACCGTCGAAGTCTGGATTCGTCTGCCCGGGGAGACCGAGTTCCGTCCCTCCACCGATCCTGACCTCGCCGACTACGTCTGGACACTGATCCCAACCGACGGAGTGCTCCGGATCTCCTTCCCCTCGTCGTTCTTCGCCGGCGGGGCTGTGCGGGCAACGTTCGCCTACCAGCGCGAAGGAACCGCGTTCGCGCTCGGGCCGTCGCTCGTCCCCGGTTCGGAGCGCGTGTACCTCAACGGCCGGCGCCTCACTCAAGAGAAGGACTACTCGGTGGATTACGTGGTCGGGATCCTCCTCCTGTTCACCGCGCTCGGCCCCGACGACGAGCTCAAGGTGGATTTCGAGCGACAGCGCGGCGGTCTCGGCGTAACGACTGAATACGAGCGGAACCTGTTCGGCCTCACCGTGAACGTGCCCGGCTGGGATGGGTTCAAGCTCGCCTTGTACCGGGCGATGGACTTCGGCATGCCCCAACCGACCACGCACACCATGCCCAACACCCACACCGTGGCCGCGTTGGCCTTGGCCGGGAACATCGCCGGCTGGACCTACAGCCTGAGCCTCGCGGGATCGGAGAACATCTTCCCCGCCGACGACAACGCCCGAATCCCATCCCCGAACCAGATCCACGCCATTGCCAGCGCCCAGGCAGCGGATGGGCAGTACGTCATCTTCGCGCATCAAAACGGGATCACCGTGTACAAAGACGGTTCGTTCGCCGGGTACGGGTCCGCCCACGGCTTGGCTGGCCGAGCGGCCTACGCCCTCCTCCCCCTCACCGGTCAGCTTCTCGTGGGCACCGACGCCGGCTTGACCGTGGTGAAGCTCACCGAGGCGACCCCGTTCGATCGCGTTCGCAGCTGGACCCGCATCACCCAGAACGAACTCCTCCCCGGCGCCGAAGTCCTCGCCCTCGCGCGCGGCGGGGGGCTCGTGTACGCGGCGACCGACAAGGTTCTGGCCTGGTTTGGCCCCACCGACGCCGAAGACCCGAAGCGGTGGGATACGCTGCCCCTGCCGGGGACTGCCCGACCCACCTCCCTCCTGTGGGCCGATGACCTCGTGTACCTCGGTACGAGCGCAGGTCTATACTTGTTGATCGCCGGAGCGTGGATCCCCGTTCCCGAGGCAACAGACGCGGTCCACGATCTGCTTGCCCGGGGCGAAGAGGTGTACATGGCGTCCGATCGTGGAATCCGCATTTTGAAGGGCGGTGTCGGTGTAGGGTGGGTTACCTACGGCAAGACCGTGTACGCGCTGGCTCTCCGCGATGGCGCGCTCTGGTACGCAGCCGAGGATGGGCTATGGCAGGAGGGAGAGATCGCGCCTGCCGTGACCGGTCCGCTGACCGCGGTTGGCACCGGTCAAGGCGCGGTCTGGGCTGCCACCCCAGCGGACGAGACGTTCCGGCTCGACCTGTGGCGCGTGACCGACCGCGCCGAGCGGTTCCTCCAATCCCGAACCAAGATCGATGGCCGCGACCTGGCTCGGTTCCGCGACATCTCCGCGGCCGACCACACCCGGTACGGCGTCTCCGGAAGCCTCTCCCTCAGCCAGACCGTAGGCGATTGGCAGTGGGACGTGCGCGTCTCCAGTCGCCTCCCAGGCTACGAGGAGATCGGCCGATCGGGTCGCTCCGACAGCCACGGGCTGGGGCTGACGGCCCGATACACGGGGGGCGGAACAACGACCCTCGAGCTGCGCGGGAGATGGGATGTGATCAACCTCGCCACCCAACCCCGCGGCCAACTCGCCACCGGCCTCGATTGGCGTTGGTCCGACGGCCCCACAGCCTCCCTGTCCCTAACCCCCACGTTCACCGGGGACGGACTGACCCCATTCGACCGACTCGACATGGGCTGGCAAGCCGGGCTATCGAACCGAACCCAAGCATGGTCGTGGGGGATCACCACCAGCGGAACCCTGCGGCACCCCGAGCTGGCCGCCGCAGGACAGCTCGGGGCGAACGTCTCCCTCCAACCCCGCCCAGGGTGGACCATAGACCTGACCTGGGCTCGCCCGTTCCGGACCACCGGAGCACCCGGCGAGGAGACGTTCCGCGCCGTTCTGAAGTGGGCAGCAGAGCTGGACAGGGTTTCACTCAGTGCAACGTGGCAAGAGACGTTGCGTCACCACCTCGCCGCCGATACCTGGAGCGATGCGCGCACGATCCAGGCCGATGGACGATGGAAACCATGGACCATCCCTGGCGGCACGGTCACATCGCGGGTCTCCGCGAACCTTCAGATGACCCCGACCGACCAGCGCTGGACCGGCCGGGTCGAGACCGACATCGCCCGCTCGCCGACCGTGCTCCGCCTTAAGGCCACCCTCGGACAGGGCTTCCGGCCCGTGACCGAGCGATCCGACCAGACGCTGGCGCTCTCGTTCTCTTGGGAATACACGGGCTGGGAGGGGGTTCGGACCACCCTGCAGTGGGACAGGTCCTGGACCATGCTCTCCCACCCCCGCTACCCGACCGAGACCACGGAGAAAGAGGAGGCCACGCTGCGGGTGACCTGGGAGCCGAAGGACGCGACGTGGCGCGATACCCTTACCCTGTCCTGGAAACCGCGCGACGCGCAGACCGTCGTGACCAATCGCCTCACCTGGCCTCTGGGAACCGGATCGCTCGCTGTCGAGACGTCTGCGCAGCTGAAGGCCGCCACCTTGGACGTGAAGACCAAGGCCCAGCTCGGTCTTCCTCTTGACACTCTGCTGAAGGCCATGGGAGCCACATCCCTTGGCGAGGCGTGGGGGTTCAGCGCAGAGGCCGGCCACCTCGTTGAGATCAACCCTGCAGGGGAACCCAAGCATGCCCTGTTCGTGGGTGTGACCCTCGCCGTTCGGTTCTAGGGGTTCGCGAGAGCCTCGGGACGAGCGCGTCGTCGGAGCTTGTCCCCGATGGAAGGTGAGGTGTGGGACACCGTTCCGACCGCGGGAAGGCCGTCGCACACAAGGTGCGACGCCACACAGACCCTTCCACTGCTTTCGTGGCGCCGGACACAGGGTCCGACGCTACGAAACCGTGACGTTGTAGCGTCGGGCTTCATGCCCGACGGCCTTTCGTCGCCGTCGATCCGGCGTCGGATACAGGGTCCGGCGCTACGCAGACCTCCAACAGAAAGCCGCAGCCATGCGGCGCACCCGCTCGCTGCCGTTCGCCGAGACGGCTTACCCCGTGCGTCTGTTCCTAGAACCGAGCGCCAAACCCGAACCGGTGCGATGCCGAGAGAACCGGGTGCGTGAGGAGCGCGTAGTCGATCAGGAACATCCCCCACTGCACCCCGAGGCCGAACGCCCACTGCAGACCTGCCTGGAGGCGCATGCCGGCGCGAACCTCGAACAACCCCATCGCCGACCACCCCACGCCCAGCGCGGTGTACTCCGCCGTCAAGTCGGCAACGATGAGAAACCCGAGCGGGTTCACCAACGCCACCCCGGCCGCCAGGTCCGTAGACCACCCATCGCCAGCCTCGCCCACCGTGGGCCCGAACCCCAGCTCGCGCAACGCGAGCCCGAACCGGAGCGGTCCCAGCGGCGTGGTCATCTGCCCAAGGAGCCCCACATCGAGAGCGAAGCCACTCCCCGCCTCATCGGCAATCTGGACCCGGTGGTACTTGACCGTTGCCCCGCCCGATGCCGGGAACGGGAACAACCTCAAGGCGGTCAGATCGAACCCCGCCCCGACCACCGCTGCCAAGTGAGAGAACGCCAGCGGATTGCCTTCTGGGTCCGTGATGCCCCCAACCCCGAGGTACCCCAACCCGGCGCCGAAGTTCGGGGCCGCGCCCGCGACCCATGTCACGGAGTACAGCCCCATGACGCTCGACAGGCTCGAATCCGCGTGAATCCCCTTCGACCCCGCAAGCCCGGCCGGGTTGGTAAGGAGGGCCTCTGTTCCCTCAGCGAGGGCGATGTACGCCCCGCCGAACCCCATCGCCCGAACCCCCAGACCCACGTCGAACGGGTTCGGCAAGCCCTGGCCCAGGGCCACCGCCCCGACCAAGGCCACGCTCAACAGCGCGAACGCTCGTCGCATCATCCCCTCCTCAGCGCACCACAAGGATCTTCCCGACTTCCGAAGAGATCGTCCCACCGTCCACGAGGGCCGTGATCCGGTAGAAGTAGAGCCCATCGGCGATCGAGCGCCCATTCCCGTCTCTGAGATCCCACGTGAACTGCGTGCCTGTCACATCGCTCCGCCGCACCTCGCGGCCGAGCATGTCGAAGATCTGGATCCGGGCCTCGGTTACGCCCGCAGGCAGGACGAGCTGAATCCGACACTGCGTCCGCGCAGGGTTATCCAGCAGCCGCGTGCCAATCCCGCCGCCAGCCGGCAACACCGTCACATCCCGTCCGAACCATTCCCCCCATCCTCCCGCGTCGCGGGCCCGTGCCTGAACCCGGAACACGCCGCTCGCGGCGAAGGTGTGGCTCTTGACGTTCGTGTCGGTGGTGACAGCCGTATCATCACCCAGCTTCCACTCGTACCCCGTGATCGGGTCGCCATCCGGATCGGTGGCCGTGGCCGTAAACGTGACCACCTGACCTGCCTGAGGATTCGCTGGGTTCGGTGTAATCGCACTGACCACCGGCCGCCGGTTCACCGGAGTGGCGGTCACCGTTACGGACTTCTCCTTCCTCCCGACCTCCCCGCGGCTGTTCGTGACCGAGAGAACCACGGTGTACGTGCCCGCCGCGGTGTAGGTGTGTGTCGGATTCTGCGCCGTCGAGGTGCCGTCATCCCCGAACGCCCATGCGTACGTGTACGGGGTGAGGGGGGGCGTGGCGGGATCCGTCACTTTCGAGGCGAACGCGACCTCTTGCCCCACAGCAGGATTGTCTGGGGCAAGGTCGAAGTCCACCACGGGCTGCTTTCCCACCACGTCCACGGTGAGCGTCTTCGAGCTGGACAGGCCTCCCTCTCCCGTCACGGTCAGCGTCACCTGGAACGTACCGCCGATCGCGTACTTGTGCTTGACCTCCGCCGAACCCGTGGTCTGAACCGTCTTCCCGTCGCCGAACGCCCACCGGAAGATGGCCTTCGTGATGTCCCCCGATGGATCGGCAATCCCGGTCGCCGGGGTGAAGATAACATCCACCCCTGCCTCTGGCGCAGTGGGCGCCCAGCTGAAGTTCACACCCGTGGGCTGCTTGCCGATAGCGGTCGTGATCATGGCGGTCCCGAGCAGCGCCGTCTTGTGGTGGGTAAGCAACCCTTCCGAGTGCCACACCACCGACTCCAGCTGCAGCTTGCGCCCCGCAGGAGCGGTGTCCTTCAGGGTCACCCAGATGTCGAGTTCGACCGTTGTGTCGTCGGGGACGATGTTGTTCGCCGTGGCCGGCACGCGTACCCCAGCCAGGCTCAGTCCTACTGGATCACTCAACTCGCCCAGCAAAGCTCCGTCGGACCTTCGACGCACCTCGATCTTCGCCACGTGCTGGTCGGCAAGAGGACTGGCAGCTGCATTGCGGATCATGAGCGAGTTGACGACCACGTCGTACGGATCGTCATCGTTGTCTTTGAGTTCCAGCCGTTGAGCGAGGAACCGAACCCCCTGGAACACCGTTCGATCGGGAAGCGTCACCGGCTTCTCGCTCTCGAACCCCTGCCCACCGGCAGGCCCGGTCACGAATTCCGCGCCCTCCAGGGGAGCATCGTGAGCCTCGGGCTTGCCGAAGATCTTCGAGTCTTCGGTGTGCCAGACGACGGTCTGCAACTGCACCTTCCGATCGAGGGGCACCGCCGGACCGAGCGTCACCCACAGCTCGATGACCTCGCTCGTGTCGTCGGAGACGACGTTGCTCGAGCCAGTAGCGATACGTACTCCGCCTGACCGAAGCCCCGATGCGCTCGTCACCGACCCCATCACCGCGCCGTCTCGGGCGCGGATGACGTCGATGCGGGCGATGTGGTCGTCGGCGAGAGGTGACTCCGCGGAGATGTTCCACACCACGAGCGAGTTGACCGTGACATCGTAGGGGTCAAGATCGTCGTCGCCGACCTCGATGCGCTGAGCAAGAAACCGCTGGTTGGAGAACACCCGGCCACCGGTAAGGTTGTGGTTCTCCACCTTCTCGAATCCCGTCGGCTCCTTCACGGTGAAGACAGGGCCAGGCGGGGGCGGGTCGGCCTTGATGTCTCTCCCCGCGCAACGCACGACCGCCTCCAGCTGCAGCTTGTGGCCCATCGGGGCGGTCAGCTTCAGCGTGACCCAGATCTCGAGATAGAGGGTGCTGTACGGACCAGCCTTGGCGTTCGAGGTGGTGATCACCACGCCGGTTGTGGTGAGCGTCCCGACCTGGCTCGTCACGCCGAGCTGGGCGTCGTCGCTTGCCCGGCGGACCTCGATCTTGTCCACGTACGTGCCCGTCAGCTTGGTGCCGCCCAACGCCACGTTCGTGAGCACAACCTGGGAGATCGTGGTCTCGAACGGGAGGTCGGTCGCGTCCACCAGAATGCGGCCGGCGAGGAACCGCTGCCCGCGGTACACGTCCGCATCGGGAACGGTACCGTCGAACCTGACCGCCGGAAGTCGCACTGTGAACGTCGCCGCAGCCGGCGGGGTCACGACGGTCTTCTCAGTCGGCGCTGCTGGGTTGATCCCAGCCCAAACTCGCGTGTTACCCAACGCGAAAACACGTTCCAGGGGCGCGCCAGACTTCAGCTTGACGAAGATGTACAGGCGATGGGTGCCAGCTGTAAACGTGTTGTTCGAGGTGACCGCGAGGTTGGCACCTGTAGCTGGGGTGGTATGGAAGCCCGTTGTGTTGGTCTCTTTCTTGAGAACCGGCCCGGTCTCCGTGTTCCGGCGGACCTCGATGTACTCCACATGCTCTCCAAGAACAGGCAGGGGAGGACCCGCAGGCGCGGTGTTCTCGACTATGATCTGGCTGATCGTGACCGTGTTCCCCGTGGCGACCGTGAACTGAATGACCTGGGCCAGGACCACCGCACCGGAGGCCACGTTGTCGTCAGGCAACCCGATGTTGTTGAACGTCTGGGCTACCACCGCCGGCGCCGCGAGGGCGACCGCCACCGCAAGCAACATGCACCGTCTCATCGCACGACCTCCTCGCCCAGCTCGGGCCGGCCGGCATCTGCGCGCCAGGAACCCGTTTCCGTAGGCTTCATCAAGCTCATCTTCCCCTCAGTCGTGAGGCTTCTTGACACGGTGCCCAGTCTAGGTGACCCGCATCACGCTACGCAGGATCGGGGTTACCCCCACCCCAGGCGTTTGTCCCCACCGGCCTGTACCCGTGTCCGCCCTCAGTATAGGAACACGAAACGAACCCGGCTAACCATCGAAGCCCTATGAGGTGGCAACGCGGAATGGAGCAAGTCTGAGGGGAGCGCCCATCGTGGGCCCGCCCCGTCGCACACAAGGTGCGACGCTACGCAACCCCTCGGCTTTTCTTCTGTAGCGTCGGGGTTTATCCCCGACGCCTCTCGTCGGACACAAGGGCTCACGTCGGACACAGGGTCCGACGCTACCGGTAAGGCCGTCGCAGACCTGCCTGCAGCAGGCAGGCAAGCTGCGACGCTACAGAACCCCCGAATGGTGCTACAGGCCGTACACCTCGCCGTACTTCGCCCGTACGTAGCGCAGGAACGGCTCCGCCGACAGCCCGCTCCCCGTGACCCGCTTCACGAGCTCCTCAGGCAGGTACACCCGACCGTGGCGGTGCACGTTTTCCCGCAGCCACTCGCGGATCGGGGCGAGCTGGCCGGTCTGCACCTTGTCCCAAAACCCCGGGATCTCCCGCTCCGCCGTCTCGGCGATCTGGGCCCCGTACAGATTGCCCAGCGTGTAGGACGCGAAGTAGCCGAACATCCCGCCCGACCAGTGCACGTCCTGCAGAACGCCGCTCCGGTCGTCGGGAGGGGTCACGCCCAGGTAGTCCGCCGTCGCCTGGTTCCACCGTTCGGGAAGCTGATCCACGCTGATTCGACCCTCGATCAGCTCGACCTCGAGCTCGAACCGCAGGCAGATGTGCAGGTTGTACGTGACTTCATCGGCCTCGACGCGAATCAGCGACGGCTGAGCGTGGTTCACGTGCCGCCACACGTCCTCCGGCTTCGTCTGGGCCAGGCCCGGGAAGTGGCGGATAAGGTGCGGGTGCGCGTACGTCCAGAACGCCAGGCTCCGTCCGATCTGGTTCTCCCAGAACCGCGACTGCGACTCGTGGATCCCGAACGAAGCCCCGCCGGAGAGCCCGGTCCACGCCAACGCAGGGTCGTTGCCCTGCCCGTACAGGGCGTGCCCCCCCTCGTGCAGGGCGCCGAACAGACCGGAGAACGGCTCGTCCTCCTGGTAGCGGTTCGTGACGCGCACGTCGCCCACGCCGATGCCGATCGTGAATGGGTGAACGGAATCGTCGAGCCGCCCGGCCCCAAAGTCGTACCCGATCCACCCGAGCGCCTCACGGCAGAACTGACGCTGGGGGTCGAGGGGATAGGTCCCGGCGGACAGCGTTTGGGGAGGCGTGCCGCGGGACAGCTCCTTGAGGAACGCGACCAGTTCTTTGCGCAGGCTCGCGAGGAGGGGGCGCAGGGAGGACACGGTCATCCCCGGCTCGTACTCGTCGACGAGGGCGTCGTACGGACTCTCCGTGTACCCGATCAGCTTCGCCATCTCCCGTATCAGGTCGACCACCTCGGCGAGGTGGGGACGGAACAGGGCGAAATCGGACGCGGCCTTGGCCTTCTCCCACACCGTCTCGGCGCGGGAGGTGGTCTCGACGAACTTCTGGTACAGAGCGGGGGGGATCGCGCGATGCCGCATGTGGTCGCGCTTCCAGACCCGGATGAGGGCCTGGTCCACCTCGGAACGCGCCCCCTCGCGCTCGGCGGCGGCGATGAGCTCGCCTATGCGATCGGACACCACCCGCTCGAACGCCATCCGCTCCAGCCGGCCCAACACCTTCGCCCGCGCCTCGGCGCCCTTCTCCGGCATGTGGGTCCGCTGATCCCACGCGCACAGGGCGACGGCGGAATACAGCTCGCCGATCTCGCGCACGTACTCCTTAAGCTCGTGGAGGGTGGCCATCACATTCGCTCCGTGCGGCCGGTGAACGTGAACTTCCCGATCCGCAGCTTGGGCACGAGGTACGCGCCGAACCCCTCGCCGTGGGTGATGATCCGCCCCTCCTTGCCCACCGCCTCGACGTTCGACAGCGCCCGCAGCCCGGACTCGGTGATGCGCATGTCCTCGACGGCACTGCCTACCTTCCCGTCTTCGATCAGGAACGTCCCGTCACGGGTCATCATCGTGATCACGCCGCGCATCGGGTCCACGGGACGGGCGTAGTGGAACCGCGTCACGAGGAGCCCCCGCTTCACGCCCGACAGAAAGTCGGCAGCGCCGGCGTTCCCCGGCTCCATCACGAGGTGCATCGGGATCGGCGACCACCCCGAGGCAGGGGGCGGCAGGGCGTGGCCGGTGCTCTCCGTCTTCATCAGGGTCGCGGTGCGCGTGTCGTGGACCACACCCTCGGCAACCCCGTTTCGGAAGAAGTAGACGCGCTTCTTGGGCATACCTTCGAAGTCGAACGGCATTATCGTCGTCTTCGGGTGCAGCCCGTCGTCGTACACGGTCACAAGGTCCGACACGAGCTTCTGGCCGAACTTCCCATCCATGAAGCTTCGCTTCTCGAGAAGGGCCCGCGCGGAGAACCCCATCCCGGACAGCATCCCCAGGAGGGTGGCCACAGCGGGCTCCTCGAGCACGACCGTATACTCGCCGGGCTCAACCGCAATCCGCTTCTCGGACGCCTGGGCCTTCGTGAGGGCTCGCTCTGCGGCCTCCTCGGGGGCGAACTCGGCAAGCCGGGCACTGGAGAACTCGGCATACCCCGACCCGCCGGACTTGCCGAGGACCACGGTCACGAACCGAGCGGAGGACGTGCGGTGGTGGACGGCGACCCCGCGCGTACTGCGGACCCAGATCTCGGCGCCTCCGGTAGAAAGGGCCCCCGAGGCGTTGAATCCCACCGCCGCTGCCCCCTTCACCACCCGCGCCACGACCCGAGCGCGCTCTGACGGGTCGGCCGCCCACGTCGCCTCGTCCCACATCTGGACTTCCTTCACGGGGAGGGGCTCCGGCGGGGTGTACCCCGCAGGCCGGGTTTGAGCGCGAGCCATCGCCGCGGCTTCAGAGGCCGCACGAGCAAGGCCGTCCAGCGAGAGGTCGTTCGTGTGCACAACGCCTGTCTTCCCGTCCACCCACGCGCGTACATGGACGCCCGTGTCCGTGGCCGCTACGTTCTGGTGGATCTGGCAATCCGTGAACCGGGTCAGCTCCTCCCGACTTTGGATCGCGATCAACTCGAGGTCGTCGGCGACCCGCTTCCCAAGAACCCCATCGAGCAGCTTCTCGATCTGCACCGTTCCCCCTTTTCACTCCGACCAACCGAGCTTATCCCGCAGCCGAGCGAAGAACGAACCGGTCTCCGCCAGGCGTACAAGAACCGTTGCCGCGGGAGCGGGTTTTACCTGAACCACATCGCCTCCCTTCAGGTCGTGGACAGGCTCCCCATCGAGAAAGACCCGAGCTGGGCACCGCGCGCGAACCGATACGTCTCTTCCCTCCGGCAGGACAAGCGGACGTCCCCCCAACCGGTGCGAGGCCAGGGGCACGAGGACCGTAGCCGGGACGGTGGGCAGAAGAACGGGACCGCCAGCGGCGAGCGCGTACGCCGTGCTTCCGGTGGGGGTGGACACGATCAGCCCGTCGCCCTCGACCTTCAGCGCCTGTTCCCCGTCGATCTCGACATCGAGCTTGGTGAACCGCTCTCCATCCGAGCCGACCACGGCCACCTCGTTCAGCGCCGAGAGGGCGAACCCGGGACCACGGGCAAGAAGCCGCGCCCGGCGCTCCAGTCGTCCCTCCCCTGCTGACACCTCTTCCAACGCATCGGCGATCCGGTCGGCATCGCACGCAGCGAGGAACCCCAGCCCCCCCGCGTTCACCCCGAGAACCGGAACCTCGCGCGGGTACACAAGCCTTGCTGCCCAGAGGAGGGTTCCGTCGCCCCCCACGGCGGCAACGAGATCGACGCTGTCCGGGACCGGTGCGCCTTGCGCGTAGATCTCGGCGTCGATCCCCTTCGCCCTGCACCACGCACGGCCTCGTTCCACCGCCGTCGCCGCTCCTGGACGCGGGTTGTGAACAAACAGAACGCGCCTAAGCTCCACCTCGCGCCCCCACGAATTTCCAGCGGCAGAAAAACCGCTCCAGCAGTTCGAGCGCGGCGTAGAACAGGAGGCCGAGGAGGGCCAACCCGACTACACCGGCGAGCGAGATGTCGCCCCGGAACGTGTAGTACTCGATGAACCTCCCCAATCCCGCTCTCGGTCCCAGAAGCAGGCCCAGCTTCGTCTCGGCGATGTAGAGCATGGTGATCCCGAGGCCCACCGATACCCGGGCCGCGGTGAGAACGCTGGGCAAGGTCGCCGGCAGGACGACGTGGCGATAGATCTGGCCCCGTGTCGCCCCAGCCGAGCGAACCGCGGTGACGTGGGATGGAACGACGTACTTCGCCGCACCCTGGGCCGCGACGACGACCTGGAAGAACAGGGCCATCACCACCACCACCAACCGCACCACCTCCCCGAGCCCGAACGCAAGGTAGAGGAACAGAAGCAGCGCCACCGGCGGCATCGGATAGAGGAGATAGATCAGGGGCGATAGGTAACGATCCAACTTCGACTCGAACCCCACCGCCAGCCCCAGAGGAAGCCCAAGGAGGAACGCAACGGCGAGGGCGATCAAGAATCGAAGGGCTGAGCTACCGAACGCACTGGCCAGAGTGCCGAAATTCGCTGCAGCCGCAGCAAAGGTCACCCAGGGGGTGGGAAGGATCTCCCGACCGCGCGTCGCTTCCAGGAGCCACGACGTCGCAGCCCACACCAGCAGCACGAGCACGATCGCGAGGAGGTAGTACATGGAAAGCCGCAGCGTCCGGTTCATGACCCGTTGCCTCCCAACACCTGCCGCAGGTGGGCGACCTGGGCCACGAACTCCGACGTGCCCCGGTACCCTGGCTCACCCATCCCCGGGTTGTCGATGACCTCGACCACGCGCGCCGGCCGCGCCGAGAGGACGAGGATCCGCTTTCCGAGGAACACCGCTTCCTCCATGTCATGGGTCACGAGGACCCCGGTGAACCCCATCTCCCACCACAGCCCGAGGATGAGGTTCTGGATGTGTTCCCGGGTAATGGAGTCGAGGTTCGCCGTCGGCTCGTCCATCAGCATCACCCGCGGCTGGAGGGCAAGGGCCCGAGCGATCCCCACCCGTCGCTTCATCCCCTCCGAGAGCTCGCTCGGAAACCGCTTCTCGAACCCGGCCAGCCCGAGGTCGGCCAACACCTTCCCCGCCGAGCTCTTTCGGCCCTGGATCCGCAGCGAGAGCTCTGCGTTCGCCCGCACCGTCTTCCATGGGAGCAGCCCCGCATCCTGAAGGATAAGAGCCACATCACGGCGCACGCTCCTAACCTCTTCGCCGTGGACCCGGATCCGCCCCGCAGTGGGTGCAAGGAGCCCGTCGAGGGCAAACAGAAGCGTGGTCTTCCCGCACCCCGACGGCCCGACCACCGACACGAGCTCGTAGCTGTCCACCTTCATGGACAGGCCTGCCACGGCGGGCACGGCGGCCCCGCCGCGACCGTAGATGAGGGTGAGGCCGTCGACTTCGATCATTCTGGAGGAGGAGCGACCGCCGTGTCGTAGGGGATCGGCGAACGGAGGTACTTCTTCCCCACCGCCCACGTCATGACCCGTTCGTACATCTCGGGGTCGAGTTCTTCCGGAGGAGAGAAGTTGGGGATGACGATCGCCGCAATGCCCTTCTCGATCTCGGCCCGAACCTCGGGGTCAGCAGCCTCTTGCGGACCGCCGCCGGGGAAGAACAGGTTCACCGCCAACGGAAGGGCGGTCGCCACCACTTCGTCGCGGTCCTCGCTGTTCAACCCGTCCACCGCACGCCGCAGAGCACTGAAGAACGAGGCCAGAACCTCGGGTTGGGACTCGATGAGCGGCCGTCGAACCACGAACACCTCGGGCGGGAAGCTCCCCCCGGGGACCCACTTCAGCACCTCAAGAGCCGGCTTGCCAGGGTAGCTGTAGGACAGGATGTAGTCCACGTAGGGCTGAGGCAAGGCTCCCACGGCCACCATTCCCAGCAGGGTCCACGTCGAGTTGTCAAGAAGGTTGTCCTGGCCTATGTACAGGTCAGCAGGAACGGTGAGCCCCTCTTGCCGGAACAGCTCATCGGCCACGAACTCGAGGTCCGACTGGCGCGGCAGAGCGATCTGGACCCGTCCCCCTCCGCGAATCCGACCTACAAGCTCGTCCCACGTCTTGATCTTCGAGAACGTCGGGGGGGTGATGAACGCAAGATGATCACCTGCCAAATTGGGGATATACGCCGTCCCCACGATCACCGCCTGCTTGGGGACGCTCGACAAGAGGAGGAGCGCTCCCGTGAGATCCGTGACCATCACGTCCACCTGGCCGGCCTGGAACGCGAGCATCCGATCGCGCTGGCTCGGCAACGGGATCAACTCGACCTCAACTCCCTCCTCTTGGAAGAACCCCCATGCCGTTCCCATCACAATCGGCACAGCTCCCATCGCCGGCGGGAGCGACACCTTGAGGGGGGTTCCCCACGAGAGAATGGAAACCGCGGCTACAACCGCGAGTGCAATCAAAGTGCGCATGGCAACGCATTGTACCGCACGCGCCTCCAGCGTAGCAATCGCACACCCTGCATCAGAATCGCCCACCGAGCTTCCGGTTGCGGGAATAGGATGGCTGTTCGAGGCTGCTCCCCTCTGCGGTGGGAGCAGGATAAGGAACTCGCCCGGCCGTCTACCGCCCCGAAACGGATGAACCCTCCTGCAGTCCCTGAAGAAGCGCTTCGGCAGCCGGCCCCATGATCTCCGGGATGTAGCCTCCCTCAAGCACACAGAACGTGGGGAGCTTGGTGTCCCCAAGCACGTACCCAACGTCGTAGTACGCCTCGACGTCGAGTCCGAGCGAGGCCAACGGGTCCTCTCGATACGTGTCAAACCCAACGGAGATGGCAAGCTCCCCAAACCCTCCGCCAGCCTCGTGCAAAGCCCGCTCCAGGGTCTCCACGTACAGGGTCTTCCCACATCGTGGGGGCAGCGGGTAGTTCAGGCAGTTCCCCCGCGACTCATGCCCCGTGCCGGGGTAGTTGTAGATGCGGTGCAACGACACGTAGGTCACGTTCGGGTCGCCGTAAAAGATGGCCTCGGTCCCGTTCCCGTGGTGTCCGTCGATATCCACGATCAACGTTCGTTTCCCCGACCGGCGCACGGCGACGGCGATATTGTTGTAGTAGCAAAACCCTCCCAGGTACGACGCCCCGGCGTGATGGCCCGGGGGACGGAGGATGGAGAACCCACGGCGCCGCTGGGCGAGGACCGCTCCCCCGGCCGCAAGGCGCGCGTAGAGGTCGATGTTCGGATAGACCGGGCAGTCCGGGTCGTGAAACTCGCCGGTGCCGACCCGTCGCACGTGCTCGGGGGTATGCACGGAGAGGAGATCCTCGTCCGTCGCAGGCAGGGGGGCCTCGAACGGGTACCCGAGACGGGCGAGGTAGTGGTGGAGCATCCGCACCCGGGCCGGTCCCTCGGGATGGCCCACGGCGTGGTACTCCAAGCACCTCTCGCTGAAAATGATGTCCATGATCGCGGATTATGGACACCCGACGCCCGAAGGACAACGGCTGATCCTTGCCTCCGGCTCGCCACGACGGATCGAGCTCCTGAGGATCCTCTGCCCGGAGTTCGAGGTGATGCCCCCCGATGTGGACGAAGGCGAGGTGGCTGTGCCGCAGGACCTGCTGCAGATCGCCCGCCGCAAGGCGCAGGAGGTCAGGGCTGCCCGGCCGACTGGACTCGTCATCGCCGCAGATACGGGCGTGTTCCGAGATGGCAGGTCCTACGGCAAACCGCGCGATCTCGGGGAAGCGTGGAACATCCTGCGCGCCTTGAGCGACGGGTGGCACGCCGTCTTCACCGGCCTCGCCCTCCTCGCCGGGAGTGAGTCCCGAGAGGCGCTGGTCGAGACCCGCGTTCAGTTCAAGTCCCTGTCCGACGATGAGATCCGGCGCTACCTCGCGCGGGAGGCCGTGCTCGACAAGGCGGGTGCGTACGCCATTCAGGGGGGGGCGGCTCCGTTCGTCTCCCGGATCGAGGGTGACTTCTTCAACGTGATGGGCCTTCCTTTGGCTACGCTCTACGACCTTCTTCTCGAACTGGGGTGGCAGGCCTCAGCCAGCGATGGCGCACCCCGCCTATCTTGACCTGACCGAGGCCGAACTCCGCGACCGGGCCGCGCGGCTCCACGGGCTCGCCTCGCCGTGCCGACTTTGCCCGCGGGCGTGCGGGGCGCGCCGAGAAGAGGGCGAGACGGGGTTCTGTGGTACTCCCCTTGTCCCGTGGGTCGGCAGCTTCGGCCCCCACTTCGGCGAGGAGGAGGTGCTGGTGGGATCGGGCGGGTCGGGGACGATCTTCTTCTCCGGGTGCGTCCTCCGC